>WLMZ01000049.1 GCA_009726095.1 Actinomycetota bacterium | reverse complement strand
CGCGACCGCGTCAGCGCTGGACCAGCGACCCGTTGCCCGACACCACCCCTTCACCGTCGCATGACCATCGATCGCGTACAAACCACGCCGATCGACCTCACCGACCACCATTGCCAAGCGGGCGTCGACCCGACGACGCTCCAACTCCAACTCGGTGAACAACACGGTGAGTTCACCCACATCGCGACCCGCCAGGTCGAAACACTCACGCTCAGCATCCACCGACACAACGAACATATGTACGACACTAGACAACCGGTGTGACAACGTTCGCGCTGAAGGGTGAGCAACCCGACGCTACGCGCAGATACCGCCACCGAGCACGAAGCGATCGGTGGGGTCGTAGAGCACCATCGACTGCCCGGCCGCGATGCGCCGTTGCGGCTGGTTCCACTGCACGTTCACGCTGGCGCCATCGGACTCGATTGCCAGGGTGGCGGGCTGCGGAGTGCCGTGCGCGCTGCACTGCACCAGCACCGTCGCGAACGCTGCCGCATGGGCGGGCGAATGCACCCAGGTCATGTTGCGCACGAGGTGGCCCTGGGTGAGCAGATCGGCTTCGTCGCCAACGGTGACCACGGCGTGTTCGATGTCGATGTCGACCACGAACCGCTTCGGCGCGCCGCCGGTCAGGCCGAGACCGCGGCGCTGTCCGAGCGTGACCATCTCGACAGCAGGCACCTCGCCCACCGTGGCCCCGCTGGTGTCGACCACCGTTGCTGAGCGGAAGGGAATACGGGTACCGAGGAACGTGGAGCGACCACCCGTGCTGGTGATGAAGCACACGTCCTGGCTGTCGGGCTTGGTAGCGGTTCGCAGGCCCAACCGGGCCGCATGCGCACGCACCTCGGGCTTGGTCATGGCCCCCACGGGGAACATGGTGCGGGCCAGTTCGGCCTGGTCGATCATGTGCACCACGTAGCTCTGGTCCTTGGCGCGATCGGCGCCACGTTCGAGCTCGAAGCCGCTCACCAACGATGGCGTGGCACGCGCATGGTGGCCCGTGGCAACCGCATCGAAACCGAGCAACGTGGCCCGCTCGCTGAGCCGGGCGAACTTCACATGCCGGTTGCACTCGATGCACGGGTTCGGCGTGATGCCCTGGGTGTGCGCCTGCACGTAGGGGTTGACCACGTGCTCGTTGAAGTCGTCGGTGAAGTTGAAGACCAGATGATCGATACCGAGTTGCTGGGCCACACGGCGGGCGTCGTCGACATCGGAGACGCTGCAGCAGCCGGTGTCGCTCTCGCCACCCCACAGCCGCATGGTGACCCCAACGACCTCGTGGCCCTGCTCGACCAACAGCGCCGCCGCAACGGACGAATCGACGCCGCCGCTCATGGCGATCATCACCTTCATGCCGGGACCCCCTTCATGCCCACAGCCGGGTGCACGGGCGCTCCACGCAGGCGGCGCACCGCCGCCACCAACACCTCGAGAGCACAGTCGATGTCGGCATCGGTGGTGGTGCGGCCGAGGCTCATCCGCAGCGCGCCCAGCGAATAGCGCTTCTCGACGCCCATCGCAGCGAGCACGTGAGAGGGTTCCATCGCACCGCTGGCGCACGCCGATGCCGCCGACGCACACACCGCAGCCTCGTCGAGCAGGTACAGCAGCGATTCGCTCTCGATGCCGGCGATACACACGTGCGCAGAGCCGGCGACCTTCACGTCGCGGGGCACGGTCTCGATGACATCGGGGAGCTGCTGCAGCAGTGAGTCGACCAGGCGGTCGCGCAGGCCGGCGAGGCGGCGGTTCTCGGCCTGACGCTCGATGTCGGTGAGCCGAAGCGCCTCGGCCATGGCCACGATGCCGGCCACATTGTGCGTGCCACTGCGCCGATCACGTTCCTGGCCACCACCCTGCAGCAACGGCTCGAGCACGGTTCCCTGACGCTCGATCAGCACGCCCACGCCCTTTGGGCCACCGAACTTGTGCGCCGACAGCGCAAGCAGGTCGACGTGCGGCGTGATCGTACGCAGGTCGATCCAGCACGGCGCCTGGACCGCGTCGGTGTGCAGGAGCGCACGCGGCGCATGGTGGCGCACGATCTCGGCGATCTCGCGCATGGGGTTGATGGAGCCGACCTCGTTGTTGACGGTCATCACCGAGACCACCGAGACGAAGGGCGATGCGTCAGATGCAAGTGCTGCGGCGAGCGCATCGAGATCGACCCGACCAGCAGCATCGACGCCGACCACTCGCCCGCCGCCGTGCTGAACCGCGTGCAGTACGGCATGGTGCTCGGCGGCAGCGCACACAGCGATACCACCGTGGCGGCGCTGGGTGCCAACGATGGCGGCGTTGTCGCTCTCGGTGCCGCACCCGGTGAACACCACTTCGCCCGGCTGGCAACCAACGACATCGGCCACGACGTCGCGGGCCTCGTCAACGGCCTGGCGGACCGAACGGGCGAACCGGTGCGAACCACTGGGGTTCGCGAAGCGGTCGCTGAGGAAGGGCAGCATTGCCTCCACCGCCTCCGCGCGCATGGGCGTGGTGGCGGCGTGATCGAGGTAGGTGAGCGTGTCGCGGGCGTTCACAGCATGGAGGGTACAGGCGCTCCGTCCCACGGTGGTCCCATCATGACCCTCGACGGGTCCCGGCAGGTCATACTGGCTGCAGTGATGCAGGGCTACGACAACACCAGCTACGGCGATGCGTTCGCTGATGTGTACGACGAGTGGTACGGCGACATCAGCGATGTCGAAGCCACCGTTGCGGCATTGGCGACGTTGGCGGCGGCTGCCGGTGGGCTGCCCATCGTCGAACTGGGTGTCGGCACCGGTCGACTGGCATTTCCCCTGGCCGAGCGCGTGCAGCCCACCCTCGTGATCGGCATCGATTCCAGCCCGGCGATGCTGCACCGGCTCGCCGCAAAGCATGCCGAAGAGCACGCTGACAGTGCGCTACAGACGATCCTCGGCGACATGATCGACGACCTTCCCGATGGCCCGCTCGGGGTGGTGTTCATTGCCTTCAACACCTTCTTCAACATCGGCTCGGCTGCCCGCCAGGCGGACTGCATGCGCTCGGTCGCACAACGGCTCGGGCCCAACGGTTGCCTGGTGATCGAGGCAATGGTGCCCGAGGATCCACCGCGCACCGGCAGTCTGGTGGACGTGAAGTCGCTGGCCAATGACCGCGTGATCCTGAGCGTTGCCCGCTACGACGGCGTGCAGCAGACAGCCGAGGGCCAGTTCATCGAGTTCACCGAGTCGGGCGGCGTGCGCCTGCGGCCGTGGAGCATTCGCTACGCCCCACCGACCGAACTCGACCAGATGGCGGCGTCGGCGGGCCTGCGGTGCGCCGAACGGTGGGAGACGTTTGCCGGTGAGCCGTTCACCGACGACAGCGCCCGCCATGTCAGCGTCTATCGGCTGGCGTGACCGACCGCCACCGCAGCGAAATGTGCGCCCGGTCCGCAACTTGTGCCGCAGAGCGTCGTATCCTTTTTTGCAGTGTCTCAAATGCGTTTGAATCCCCTCACCGGCCGGTGGGTCACCATCGTCGCCGACCGCGCGGAACGCCCCACCGACTTTGCTCCTCGCACTGAAGCGGTCGAAGCCGACCCCAGCCGTCCGTGCCCGTTCTGTCCCGGTAACGAAGAGGCAACCCTGCCCGCCCTCGAGCAGATCGATCAGGGCGGCTCGTGGCAACTGCGGGTCATCCCCAACCTGTATCCGGCCTTCGATGGCGACGAGCCGTTTGCCGTGCACCACCTCGGACCCGTGCACATCATGGCCGAGGCCAGTGGCATCCACGAGATCTTCGTCTACACGCCCGATCACAACGGCGGCATCCACCTCGGCGACGATCACAAGACCGCCGAGACGATGCAGGCATTGAAGCGTCGCCTCGTCGACCACGCCAAGACCCCCAACATCCGCTACACCCAGGCCATCGTCAACCATGGTCGCGAAGCCGGCGCATCGCTGGCGCACCCCCACGGTCAGCTGCTCGGCCTGCCCTTCGTCCCGGGCGAGATCCTGGAAGAGGAACGAGCCTTCGCCCGGTTCGAGAGTGCCTGCATCCTGTGCGCCACCATCGAGGCCGAGCTCACCGATGGCAAGCGCATCGTGTTCGCCAACGACGACGTCGTGTGCCTGTGCCCGTACTGGAGCGCCAGCCCCTACGAGTTGCTCATCATCCCGCGCCAGCACGATCTGCACCTGCAGGATGCCAGCGACGCCTCGCTGGCGGCCGTTGGCCGTGCCATCCGCGATGCCCTGCTGAACCTGCGTGAGGCATTCGGCGATGTGGCATACAACCTCGTGTTCCATACCGCACCGCACCAGCACACCGGCGAGTACCACTGGCACGTGCACCTGTTCCCGAAACTGGTCAGCATCGCCGGCTTCGAACGCGGCACGGGCGTGTTCATCAACATCGTGCCGCCCGAAGACGCTGCCGACAAACTGCGCCGCGTTGCTGTCAACATCTGACGAAACCACGCAAGGACCCCCCATGAGCCGCATTGCGGTCAGCATCGAGATCAATGCCACACCCGAGCGCGTCTGGGAGGTGGTCGAACCCGTCGAGAACCACATCGACTGGATGCACGACGCCGTGGCCATCCACTTCCAGACCGAACAGACCCGTGGTGTGGGCACGTCGTTCCTGTGCGACACCAAGGTGGGCCCGATCAAGCTCGTCGATCGCATGGAGATCACCCAATGGGAACCCGGCGCCGCGATGGGCGTGCGCCACACGGGCATCGTCACCGGTACGGGCCTGTTCACCCTGACCCCCATCGACCTGGGTCGGCGCACCCGTTTCGCCTGGGATGAAGACCTGATCTTCCCCTGGTGGCTCGGCGGTCAGCTGGGCTCCTTCATCGGCGGCAAACTGGTGATGAAGCCGATCTGGCGCCGCAACCTGCGCGGCCTCAAGCGCCTGGTCGAGGGCTGACTCGCCTGGGCTGAGCGCAGCGCCCTACAGCGCGCGCAGAGCCGCTGTGACGCCGGCGCCGACCACGATGATGACGATCATCGGGGCTTTGCGCCATGCCGCGAAGACCGCCGCGCCGACACCGGCAACACGTGCGTCGATGCCCAGGTGTTGCCCGGTCGAGAACGTGTCCTTCACGATGATCGATGCAATCAGAGCCGCTGGGATCAGCGCCAGGCACCGGTCGAGTACCGGCGGAAGCGTGCGATCGCCGATGATCACGACGCCGAGTACCTTGAACAGGTACGCCCCCGCAGCAAGCGCGAGCACCAGTGTCCAGCTCATGTGGTCACCCCGTCGTGAACAGCGTCGAGAGCGGGATCACCCATCGGCACGCCAACGAGGATGGCGAGCGCTGCCGCGAGCACCGGCAGGCCGATCGGCACGAACGGGATCGTAACCAAGCAGATTCCGGCACCGAGTAGCGCCGCAAGACGCCCACGCAGGGTTCGCAACTGTGGCCAGAGCATGGCCACGAACGCTGCCGGGACCGCTGCATCGAGACCAAATGTCTTCGGGTCGATCGCACTCCCCGCCAGAGCGCCGATGAGCGTGCCCAGGTTCCAGAACACGTAGAGCGAGACCCCGGTGACCCAGAATGCGACGCGCTGCGCATCGGGGTCGTCCTGCGCCGCCGACATGGCGGTGGATTCGTCGATGGTGAGCTGCGCTGCGATCAGGCGGGTCGCAAGCCTGCCCTGGAGTCGGCTCGACATGGCGAGGCCGTAGACGCCATTACGGGCCGCGAGCAGCAGCGAGCCGCTGAGCGCTGATCCCACCGATCCGCCACCGGCGATGACGGAGACGGCGCTGAACTGCGAGGCACCGGTGAACACCAACAACGACATCGCACAGGCCTGCGCTGTCGATGCGCCGGCAGCGACCGCAGCCACGCCGAACGACACGGCGAACAGCCCCACCGACAGACCGAGGGTGACGCCTGCCGAGACCACCGGGCGCAGGCGTGGGTCGCGCAGGGTGGACAACACGCTCATCCCCACAACCTCACGATTCGGGCGCGCCCAACCACAGCACGGCGAGCGCCGGGACATCGATCATCAGCGAGGCCGGCTGGCCCTGCCAGACCACATCGTGGGTGGCGCGGACATCGACGCCATCGCCCCGGTATCCGCTGCCGCCGAAGCGGGCCGCGTCGGTATCGATCAGTACCCGCCAGTCGCCTGTACACGGAACCCCCACCCGATAGCCGGGCAGCGGCACCGGCGTGAGGTTGGCAACACACACCACGGCCGACGAGGCATCGGCGCACATGGGGTCGACACGCAAGAAAGCAAAGACCGAATGCGCTGCATCATCGGCGTCGAGCCACCGGAAGCTCGCCGAGTCGTTGTCGTGCGCCCAGATGGTCGGCCACGCCTGCGCGGTGGAGTTCAACGCGCCGATCAGGTCGCGAACGCCGCGATGGGTGGCGTGGTCATAGAGATGCCACGGCAGACCGGTGGATTCGTTCCACTCCGACCACGGCGCGATCTCAGCGCCCATGAACACCAACGGCGCACCGGGCAGCGCCCACATCCAGCCGTAGAGGGAGCGCAGGTTAGCGAAGCGCTGCCAGTCGTCGCCGGGCATCTTGGCAAGCAGGCTGGCCTTGCCGTGCACCACCTCGTCATGGCTCAACGGCAGCACGTAGCGCTCGCCAAAGGTGTACAGCAGGCCGAACGTGAGCTCGCTGTGGTGCCACTGGCGATGGATCGGCTCACGCTCGAAGTAGCTGAGCGTGTCGTGCATCCAGCCCATGTTCCACTTGTGCGTGAAGCCGAGGCCACCCTGGTGCACCGGCTGGGTCACCTTCGCGAACGCGGTGGACTCCTCGGCGATCATGAGCGCGCCTGGCATCTCGCTGCCGACGACGGTGTTGATCTCCTGCAGCAGCGCGATGGCACCGAGGTTCTCGCGCCCGCCGTGCTCGTTGGGCACCCACTCGCCGGGCTTGCGGCTGTAGTCGAGGTAGAGCATCGACGCCACGGCGTCGACGCGCAGGCCATCCACATGGAACTCGTGCAGCCAGTACAGCGCGTTGGCGGTGAGGAAGTTACGCACCTCGTTGCGGTCGTAGTTGAACACGAGGGTGCCCCAGTCGGGGTGCTCGCCCTGGCGCGGATCAGCGTGCTCGTAGAGCGCTGTGCCGTCGAATCGGGCCAGGCTCCACTCGTCACGGGGGAAGTGCGCCGGCACCCAGTCGACGATGACGCCGATGCCACGGCCGTGCAAGATCTCGACGAACGATCGGAAGTCGTCGGGCGTGCCGTAACGCGCCGTCGGGGCAAAATAGCCGCTGACCTGATAGCCCCACGAGCCGCCAAAGGGGTGCTCGGCAACCGGCATCAACTCCACATGCGTGAAGCCCAGCGCGACCACATGCTCGGCCAGTTGATGGGCCAGGGCGACGTAGGTGTCGACCCCGGAGCGCCACGAGCCAAGGTGGACCTCGTAGATTCGCAGTGGCGAGTCGGGCCCATTGCTGCGGCCCGCCATCCACGCCTGATCGCCCCACACATGCCGGCTCGGCGCCTCGACGATGCTGGCGTTGTCAGGGGGGCATTCGGTCCTGCGGGCCATGGGGTCGGCTTTCAGCACCGTGGTACCGGCCTGGCTGACCACGGCGAACTTGTAGCGATGTCCGGCGGTGGCGGCAGGAACCGCTGCACCCCAGATGCCGCTCGACCCGATCGGCTGCATGCGGGTGCCGTCGCCCCAACCGTTCCAGTCGCCCGACACAGAGACCTCGCGGGCGTTCGGCGCCCACACCGTGAAGCGGACGCCGGCTGCGCCATCGAGCACATGGGCGCCGAGGAGCTCCCACAACCTGCGGTGACGGCCCTCGTTGAAAAGGTGGATGTCGAGCGGGCCCGGCCACTGCGGCGTGAGCGGGGACGCATCGCTGGAGGTCACGGATTCCGAGCGTACGCCAGTGGCCCCGCTACGGTCAGTGTTCGTGCGTATCTTGATGTTGTCATGGGAGTACCCGCCACTCGTCGTGGGAGGCATCGCCGCCCATGTCGACGGCTTGGCACGGGCAATGGTCCGCGACGGCCACGAGGTGGTCGTGCTCAGCCTGCACACCCCCGATGCCTCCGATGACACGGTGGTCGAGGGCGTGCGGATCATCCGAGCCCGCATCGACCTGCCCTGGATCCCCGACGACAACCTGGTGGCGCGCATGGCGTCCGCCAACCACCAGATCACCCAACTCGCCGGCAAGCTCGGCCGGTGGCAGCCCGATGTGGTGCACGCCCACGACTGGCTCGTGGCCTGGGCGGGCGACACCATCGCCCGGCTCTGGAACGCACCGCTCGTGGCCACCATCCACGCCACCGAGCGCGGGCGTCACGGTGGCCATGTGCCACCGGGCATGCCGGCAGCAATCAACTCCGTCGAGTGGTGGCTCACCTATCAGGCGGCACAGGTCATCTGTTGTTCCAGGTTCATGATCCGCGAGGTCGTCGCCGGATTCGAGCTGCCCGTCGAGAAGGTGCACCTCGTTCCGAACGGTGTCGATCTGGGTGTGTGGAACGCTGCCGGAACGGACACCCCCGGTGCCCGTGAGCCGCTGGTCATCGCGTGGGGACGCGTGCAATATGAGAAGGGCTTCCAGGTGCTGGCCCGTGCCGTGGGCTCCCTACGGCACCGTGTCCCCGGTATTCGGTGCGTGATCGCCGGCCGCGGTTCGTATCTGCCCGAGCTGCAGTCGCAGATCGAGATCGAGGGCCTGTCCGACCTGGTCCAGCTGGCCGGCTTCGTGCCAGACGGCGACCTACGCGACCTGCTGCACCGGGCCGGTTGTGCCGTCATCCCGTCGTTGTACGAGCCGTTCGGCATCGTTGCGCTCGAGGCCATGGCAGCGGGTGCGCCCACCGTGGTGGCCCGCACCGGCGGGCTCGCCGAGATCGTCGAGGGAACCGGCGCCGGCCTGCTCTTCGAGCCCGGCAACCATCACGAGCTCGCCGACCGCATCGAGCAGGTGTTCACACAACCCACGATGGCCGCAACCCTGCAGGCCACTGCGTCGAAACTGCTCGCCGACCACTACACCTGGGACGCCATCGCTGCTGCCACCATCGGTGTCTACATGTCGGCGTTTCCCTCGAACGGTACGGCCACTACTCTGAAAGAGCATGCGTAGCGTCCGTCACTTCCGGGTAGACCCTGCCGTACCCGAGGCCCTCTCCGGCCTCCACCGGCTCGCCAACAACCTGCACTGGTGCTGGGACCGCGAACTGCAGCAGCTGTTTTCCGGCCTGCACCCCGAGGCGTGGGAGGAATCTCACCACCAGCCGCTGGCGATGATGGCCCGTATCACGCCCGAGGACTGGATCGATCTCGCCACCGATCCGGCGGTCGTGCGCGCGGTCGCCGATGCCGTGGTGCGCCTCGATGCAGCGCTGACCTCCCCACGGTGGTTTCAGACCAAGGGAGAATCACCGCTCGATCTCGTTGCCTATTTCTCGCCCGAGTTCGGTATCAGCGAAGCGGTGCCGCAATACAGCGGCGGGCTGGGCGTGCTCGCCGGTGACCATCTGAAGGCATCGTCCGATCTCGGCGTCCCGCTCGTGGCCATCGGGCTGCTCTACGGCGAGGGCTACTTCCGCCAGAGCCTCGATGCCGATGGATGGCAGCAGGAGCGCTTCCCCCGCCTCGAGCCCGCCGGGATGGCCCTGACCCACACCGACCTGCAGGTGCAGCTCGACCTCGCCGACGAGACCATCACCGTCGACATCTGGCGTGCCGACGTCGGGCGTATTCCGCTGTACCTGCTCGATGCCCCCGGCGTGACCGATCGCCTGTACGGCGGCGATGTCGAACATCGCCTGCGCCAGGAAATGGTGCTCGGTATCGCCGGCGTGCGGGCACTGCGCGCCCTCGGTCTCATGCCCCAGGTGTTCCACACCAACGAGGGCCATGCCGGGTTCCTCGCGCTCGAACGCATCCGCGAGTTCGTCGGCCACGGCCTCGCATTCGACGAGGCCGTCGAGGCATCACGCGCTGGGGGCGTGTTCACCACGCACACGCCCGTACCGGCCGGCATCGACCGCTTCCCAGTCGAGCTGATCGAGAAGTACTTCGGCTCGCTGGTGTCCGAGTTGGGCATCACGCTCGAGCGTCTCATGGCCATCGGCAGGCGCGACGACGAGCCCGAGGAGCAACGCTTCAACATGGCCGTCATGGGCCTGCGCCTGGCCGCCCGAGCCAATGGCGTGGCTGCCCTGCACGGCGAGGTGAGCCGGCAGATGTTCAACGGTGTGTGGCCGGGCGTGCCCCAGGACGAAGTTCCCATCGGGCACATCACCAACGGCGTGCATGCCCACAGCTGGGTATCACCCGAGGTCGACCAGCTGTTGCACAACGGCGTGCACGGGGTGTGGGACGGCGCCGACGACGAGTCATGGGCCCGCGCCTACAGCCTGTCGCCCGACCACGTCTGGGCCGCCCGTGCCGCCGGTCGGTCCCGTCTGGTGCGCTATGTACAGGCCCGCATGGGCGACGACGTGCTCGACCCAGAGCTGCTGACCATCGGCTTCGCCCGCCGTTTCGCCACCTACAAACGGGCCACGTTGCTGCTGTCGCAGCCCGAGCGGCTGCGCCGTCTCCTGCTGAGCGCCGATCGCCCGGTGCAGTTCGTGTTCGCCGGCAAGGCACATCCGGCCGATCAACCCGGCAAAGAGATGATCCGGTCCATCGAGTTGTTCGCTCGCGAGCTCGATGTGCGCCACCGGTTCGTGTTCCTGGCCGACTACGACATTGCCGTCGCCCGCGTGATGTACCACGGCTGCGACGTGTGGTTGAACAACCCGCTGCGCCCGCACGAGGCCTGCGGCACCAGCGGCATGAAGGCTGCGCTCAACGGCGCGCTGAACTGCAGCATTCGCGATGGATGGTGGGACGAATGGAGCGACGGCGAGAACGGCTGGGACATCGTCTCGGTCGACGACGACCCCGACCACAACCGTCGCGATCAGCGCGAGGCGATGAACCTGTTCGGTCTGCTCGAGCAAGAGATCGTGCCGTTGTTCTACGACACCGGTGGCGAGCATGGCGCAGTCCCCAAGGGCTGGGTCGATCGCATGATGCACAACTGGGCCTCGCTCGGACCCAAGATCACCGCATCGCGCATGGTCCGCGACTATGTGACCAAGTTGTACGAGCCTGCCGCTGCAGGATCCACGGCGATGAACATCGACGATCAATCCGGAGCACGCGAGCTTGCCGGCTGGAAACACCGCGTGCGCGACTGCTGGCCGCGTGTGCGCATCTCAGGCATCGAGACCGATACGTCGCTCGGCCATGAAGGCGAGACGCGCAGCATGTGCGTCTGCGTCGATCTCGGCGGGCTGTCTCCCGACGACGTAACGGTCGAGTTGCTGCACGGCCCCATCGACAGTGAGGGCAACCTGTTGACGACAGCGCGGCGCTCGGCGCTTGCGCTGGGAACCGACGGCACCTGGACGGGCAGCTATGTCGTCGGAAGGTCAGGCGCCTACGGCCTGACTGCCCGGGTGCTGCCACGTCATCCGTTGCTCGCCACGCCCTTCGAGGTCGGCTGTATCGCCTGGGCGGGCTGACCCGGCGAACTGTCCGAGGACGAAGCCGAGGCGGCGTAGATGGTGTGCACCGCAAGCGCGATGAAGACCGTCGCCCCGCCGATGAGCGCCGGGATGCCCGGGTAGTCGTTCAGGAAGATCCATACCCAGATCGGGCCCATGATCGGCTCGAGCATGGACAGCAGGGCAACATCGGTGGCGGGCGCACGTGCGGCACCGACCGCGAAGATGGCCAGCCCGACACCAAGCTGGGCAAAGCCGAACGTGAGCAGCAGCAACAGGTCGTGCCGGTTCACCTGCAGGGGGTGGGCAAAGGGCAGGGCAATGACTGCGCTGATGACGGCGGCCAGCAGCATCGCCGGGGCCATCTGTACCTCGGCGTGGCGGCGGATCATCACGGTGCCGAGGCCGAACGAAAGTGGGATGATGAACGCGATCGCCGCACCCGATGCGGAGCCGCCGGCACCGGGCCCCGAGACCATGTAACCCACGCCGCCCACCGTGACGGCGATGGCGATCCATGTGTAGTTGCGCACGCGCTCGCCGATGATCACCCAGGCAAGGATCGCTGCTGCGAGCGGGCTGAGCGCGAAGATGACCAACACGACGGCCACGCTGGTGCGCGACAACGCAACGACCATCCCGATCGAAGATCCGGAGAACGCGACGGCCACTGCCCAACCGGGCACGCCCATGCCGACAATGGCGCGAACGGTGTTGCGCCGCTCTCGCCAGATGATGAGTATCAGCAGGCTGGCGCTGGCCGACACCGAACGCCAAAAGACGGTGTTCCATGCCTGCGGATGATCGAGGCTGCGCACGAACAAACCGCCCGTGGAGAAGATGAGCGCCGCGACAACCAGCAAGAACACCGAGAACGCTGAGATGCCAGCGTCGTCGGCAACATAGGAAACGGCGATGCCGCCCTCGCCGGACACCGCAGTGACGTGTGCTGCGCTTTCGTGTCCTGACTGGCCCATCGCTTCTATTCTCGCAGTGTCAGGCACCGTTCCGGCGGCATTGACGACCGGGGTTCGGCGGCCACATCGGCGGCCCACATCGGCGAACCGGATCAGCGACCGGTGAACTCGGCCTTACCGGGCCCGTTGGCCAGGAAGCTCTGCACGCCACGGCGGCTGTCGTCGGACTCGAACACCTCGGCGAAGAGCCGTTGCTCGAGTTGCAGACCGTCGGCCAGCGGCATCGACAGGCCACGGTCGATGGCCTGCTTGGTCAGCGCCTGGGCCACGCTGGCGCCCCGGGCCACCTCGGCGGCCAACGCGAGCGCTCGCTCGTGCAGTTGATCACCGGCCACGAGCTCGTCGGCCAGACCGATGCGCACTGCTTCGTCGGCCTTCACCTGACGCCCCGTGATGCACATCTCCTTGGCCCGGCTGGCGCCGACAGCGCGCGCCAGACGCTGCGTGCCACCACCACCGGGGATGATGCCCAGCAGGATCTCCGGCTGGCCGAACACGGCCCGTTCGCCGACGATGCGATAGTCACATGCGAGCGCCAGCTCGCAACCGCCGCCCAGCGCGTAGCCGCTGACAGCAGCGATGACGAACCGGGGGATGGCCGCAATACCATCGAGCGCACGATGGAAGCCGGCCGTGATCTGCACCGCTTCAGCGGGCCCGCCGAACTGGCTGATATCGGCCCCGGCGGCAAAAATGCGCTCGCCCCCGGTGACCACCACGGCGCCGGGTGGGTCGGCGGCGAGGTCATCGGCGATCTCGCCCAGACGGGCGAGCAGTTGCTGGGACAGCGCATTGACCTTCGGGTTGTTCAACGTGATCACGGCCACACCGTCATCGCGGCGGTCGAGAAGCACCAGGTTGTTGAGCGCGCTGTTCATGGCACCAACCTAGGCGCCGATGCTGCCCAACATCTCGTCGGCAGCACCCCACGGATCGAGTTGGCGGTGCAACACCTCGGTCTGCAGGGCCTCCCAACGCTCGCCGCCGCACAGTTCCCGGGCCTTTTGCTGCAGGCGCCTGGCAACGATCTCGCGGAGCTCCTCGCGTAGGCGGAACTCGCGGCGCTGAGCGAGCACGCCGTTGTCCGAGATGAACTGCCGATGATCGAGCACCGCCTGCCAGAGTTCGGGCACGCCCTGGCCGGTGGTGCCCATCGTGGCAAGGATCGGTGGCCGCCATGCCTCGTGAGCAAGATCGGACAGTTCGAGCATCTGCTCGAGGTCGCGACGCGTCTCCGGCACACCCTTGCGGTCGGCCTTGTTGATCACGAAGATGTCGGCGATCTCCATCAGCCCAGCCTTGTTGGCCTGCACCGAATCGCCCCAGCCCGGGTTCACCACCACCACGGTGGTGTCGGCCTTGCCAGCGATCTCTACCTCGACCTGGCCAACGCCGACGGTCTCGACCAGCACCCATTCGCGCCCGATGGCATCGAGCAGGCGGATGGCCTCGGGCGTGGACAGCGACAGGCCACCGAGGTGACCACGTGTGGCCATCGAACGGATGAACACGCCCGGGTCGGTGGCATGGTCCTGCATGCGCACGCGATCGCCAAGGATCGCACCGCCGGTGAACGGCGACGACGGATCGATGGCCAGCACTGCGACCTCGTGGCCCAGTGACCGCAGATGGCCAATGGCGGCCGAGGTGAGCGTGCTCTTGCCCGCTCCCGGTGCACCCGTGAGGCCAACGGTGTAGGCCCGTCCACCGAGCGGATACGACAGGCGGCCGATGACACGGGCCTCGTCGGCGCCACGTTCGATCAGCGACAACAATCGCGCCAACGCAGCGCGATCTCCCGCACAGGCATCGGCGAAGAGTTCTTCTACGGGTTGCGAGCGCCGGGCCACGAAATCAGACCGCCACGACCTCGGTCACGCCATCGACCCGATCGCGCATGATGCGTTCGATACCGGCCTTGAGCGTCTGCGTGCTGGCCGGGCAGGTGCCACACGCGCCGACCAGGGTGACCGACACCACGCCTGTCACCTCGTCGACGTCTTTGAGTTCGATGTCGCCACCATCGGCCTGCAGGGCAGGTCGGATGATCTCGATGCATTCTTCAACTTGCGCACGCATATGTCTGGACCTCTTCTGAGCCGCGTTCCATTGAAGCATGCACATGGCTAGATTCGTTGTTTGTGACAACATTTCGCCCCATCATCGGCATCCGCGCATGACGCTGTTGGCACATCAGGGCGGATGGGACGAAGGCCTGCTGGTGGCAGCACCGCTGCTGGTGATCGTTGGCCTGTTGTGGCTGGCCAAGCGCCGCGCCGACCGCGTCGAGCACACCGGGTCAGCGGTCGACGAACACGAACACGAACACGAACCTATCGACGGCTGATGTCGGCGCCGAGGCGCGCCAGCCGACCCACCAGGTCGTCGTAGCCACGATCGATGTGGTCGACGCCGCTGATCACGGTCTCGCCCTCAGCCGCCAGTCCGGCGATCACCAGCGCTGCACCGGCGCGGATGTCGGGGGCCCGCACCGGGGCACCCGAGAGCTGCGCCACGCCGCGCACCACGGCGTGATGACCGTCGGTGCTGATGTCGGCGCCGAGGCGGAGGAGTTCTTCGACATAGCGGAACCGGCCGGGGTACAGGTTCTCGGTGACGATGCCGACCCCCGAGGCAATGGACAGCATGGTGACAATCAAGGGTTTGTAGTCGGTGGCAATCCCGGGGTAGGGCAACGTGGCGAAATCGATCGACCGCATCCGCTCCGGTGCCCACACAGCGATGCCGTTGGTCTGCGGCGTGATGGTGAGACCCATCTCGGCAAACCGGCGGAGGGGCATCTCCATATGCTCGGGCCGGGCATTGATCACCACGACCTCGCCTCCGGTGACCGCCGCTGCAGCAATGTAGGTAGCGGCCTGAATGCGGTCGGGCACGACCTCGTGGGTGACCGGGCGAAGGCTGTCGCGCTCGACACCGTGGATCACCAGCGTCGACGACCCGCCCCCCTCGATGTCAGCGCCCATCGCCACCAAGTAGTTGCACAGATCGCTGATCTCGGGTTCGCGGGCAGCGTTGTCGATGACCGTGGTGCCCTTGGCGAAGACGGCCGCCGTCAGGATGTTCTCGGTGGCACCGACGCTCGGGAACTCAAAGGTGATGTTGGCGCCGTGCAGGCGCTCGGCTCGGGCGACGACATCGCCCTTGCGCAGTTCGAACGTGGCGCCCATCGCCTCGAGACCCGCCAGGTGCATGTCGATGGGGCGACTGCCGAAATCATCGCCGCCCGGCAACGACAGCGTCACCGTGCCGCAGCGGGTGAGCAGCGGGCCGAGCACGTTGATGGACGCCCGGATGCGCTCGACGAGTTCGTAGGGGGCGACCGGTGTGATCTGCCCGCCATTGGTCAGCACCAGCGTGCCCCGATCGGTGGGGTGCCAGTCCCAGCCCACGCCAATGGCCGCCAGCAGGTCGCCCATGATGGCCACGTCGGCAATATCGGGCACGTTGGTGAGCGTGGTCACACCGTCGGTCAACAGCGTGGCGGCCATCAGCTTGAGCACCGAGTTCTTGGCGCCGGGGACGGTGACCTCACCCCGCAGGGGGCCGGCATGGCGCACGACGATCACCTCTGCACCCGAATCCATGGCAGTCAGTATGCTCCCGATGTGGTCGGGAGTCAGCGCGTTGTTCGAGAACTTCCCCCCACCGACACCAATCGCGCCCGGCTGATCACGCCGCGCGACGACTTCGTCCAGGAGACGCTTGTGCCCGGGCCCGGGGACCTGGTGTTCACCCAGGCGGCCGGGGCGTTCACCAGCTACGAACGCACGCTCGAGCAGACACCCACCGTGCTGCGCGAGACCACCCGCTACCGCCTGGTGATCCCGTGGTTCGGATGGCTGTTCGCCCGGCCCGTGCGGCGCACCATCGCCCGCCGCGGCACCGTGAGTCCCTACGGCGTGCAGCCGTGGTGGGCCCCGCCCGACCGACTCGACCCGCGCCAGGCCCTGCTGCTCGGGTTACTCGCGGCGGCCTCGATGAGCGCGGCGTTCGCCAACACGCTGTTCACCCAGACCGCCAACTACGCGGCGAAGGACTTCGACATCGGCAAGTTCGGTCAGGGCATCGGCGGGGTGATCGTGCGGGTCGGCATCGTGTTCGCCCTGCCCATTGCCTTCCTGGCTGATCGCGTCGGTCGCCGGCGGATGATCGTGTTCGCGGCCTGGCTGGCTCCCACCATCTCGGCGCTCGGGGCGCTGTCACCGAACTTCGCGGTGCTCGTGGCCACCCAGTCCGTTGGCCGGCCGATGGGCCTCGCCCTCGATCTGCTCGTGGCCGTGGCGGCGGCTGAGGAGATGCCACGCAACAGCCGCGCCTACGCGATCAGCGTGCTGGCCATGGCCAGCGGCCTGGGTGCAGGAGTGGCGGTGATGGGCCTGCCACTGGCCGGCATCGGCACATCGGGGTGGCGGCTGGTGTACCTGCTTGGTCTGGTGTGGCTCGTCGTTGCGTTCGACCTCCGCCGGCGGCTGCCCGAGACCCGTCGCTTCGAGCGCCCCCACGTCACCGCACCGCCGCTGCAGATGAGCCGGTTCGCCCAGATCGCGCTCGTTTCGTTCTTTGCCAACCTGTTCGTGGCCCCGGCGTCGTTCTTCCAGAACCGCTATCTCGACGATGTGCGTGGTCTGTCGGCCACCGCAATCAGTATCTTCACCCTGGCGACAGCCACCCCGGCGGCACTGGGCTTCGTGATCGGCGGACGCATCGCCGACGTGCGCGGGCGGCGGCGCCTGCTGGTGGTGGCCGTGCCGCTGAGCAGTGCATTGCTGATCTGGTCGTTCAGCGTGGCGGGCGCAGGGCTGTGGTTCGGCGCGTTCGGTGCGGGCCTGCTCGGTGGCGTGGCCTACCCGGCATTCGCCGTCTACCGCACCGAGATGTTCCCCACCGGCAACCGCGGCCGCGCCGCTGGGCTCATCACCGCAGCTGCGCTCGTGGGTGGATCCATCGGCATCCTGGCAACCGGGCAACTCCTCGACCGGGGCTGGTCATACGGCACGACCATGACGCTGATGGCGCTCGGACAGGTCGTGGCGGTGATCATCATCGTTGCCCGCTATCCCGAGACGGCGCACCGCGATCTCGACGAACTCAACCCTGAGCCAGTGTCACCCGTAGATCCTGCAGCCACGCACTAACCGCCGCCGCGATGTCGGCATCGGCACCCTTCAGATCGTGGGTCTTGCCGGGCAGCCACACATGCGTAACGGGTGCCGGGATGCTGGCTGTCCAGTGCTGCAGTTCGTCGGGAGTGCCGAACGCGTCACGCGTTCCGTGCACGAACAGGCACGGCACCGGAAGGCGCGCCAGATGCTCGACACGCAGCTTGTCGGGTCGGCCCGGCGGGTGCAGCGGATAGGCGATGAGCACCAACGCTGCTGCGGGGAGCGCCGGCCCGATGTCATCGCCGCCGGCGACGGCCATCGAGCACATTCTCCCGCCCATCGAGCGACCGCCGAGCACCAGCCTGACGGAGGTGGTGCGCTGCTGCGCGGCAAACGCCACCGCCTCAGTGCGCACGGTATCGAGCAGTATCGGGGCCCGATCGGGCGGACGCCTGCCGGCCTTGCGATACGCGAAATCGGCGCGTCGCACCGCCAACGGAGCCACGGCCTGCTCGATCTGGAGCAACGATGCATGGGTGCTGTCACTGCCCGCGCCAGGAAACAGCAACAGTCCCTTCAGCGCCCGCGACGATTTCATGCGAGCAGGATCCTGCGCGCCTCGCCGAGGTCGATGATGGCCTTGCCCGCATCGAGTTCGTCGCCGCCATGATCGGGGTGCACGACGCGTAGCTGATCGCGGTAGCGGGCCATGACCTCTTTCTTGGTGACCGTCGTGGTGCCGAGCGGAAAGCCGAACAGCTCGAACGCCCACGCCCGCGGATCGGCCATTGCGGCGAGCGACGCCGTGGAGGTGCCGGCGAGATGCGAGATGAACGACGGACCGACCGGACCGCGCCAGCGCATGGCCTTGTGCATCACCGGGACCAGCGCACGGCGTGCCGCCAGATCGAGGCGCTCGATGGCGTAGATGGCGCCGAGGATCTGCACCAGCCCACTGCCGTTGGTGTCGAAGCTGAAGTGCACGTTCTCGCCCTCGCCCTGCATCCGGTGCCGGCTGACGCCGAGACCGTGCCGGTCCACCTGATAGCGGTGACGCAACCGCGGCTGCACCACCCGTTGGCCCTCGGCCACCTGACCGAGCAGGCGATGTACATCAGCCACGAGGTCGTCGTCGACATCGCCCAGATGGGCTGCAACCACCGCACCCAGCAGCAGGCCCCCGAAGCCGGGGGTGGGCTCGACCGGCAAGATGATGTTGCCCAACGAGATCCGCCGCGTGGGGGTGACGGGCCTCGAATGCCATACCTCGAGTTCGGCCAGCAGCATGCACGCCACGCTAGTGGTGGCCGTGCGGACTAGATCAGTGGGCGCAGCAAATCGTGCAGGTCTTGCGCCACAGGCTTCGCGTCGTCGTAGTCGCCGTCGGCGTTCACCAACGCGTCGGCGAGTTCGTCGGCCAACTGGCAGCTGCGCCGCCAGACACCGAGCTCGACACCGCGTGGCGGCCGGCTGGTATCGGCCACCTTCAACGCATCGAGCAACCGCTCCAGGCCAGTTGCATCGCGGGGCTCGCGGCGCAGACGCTCGCCGGCCAGGAAGAAGTTGTTCAGTGTTTCGAACGGCAGCTCATCTGCTTCGGGGGCATCGTTCATGATCGGGATGATGTCGCCGTTCTCGACCTCGTCGAGGATGCCGTCCACGTGCTCTTCGGCATCAGTGGGCACCAGCAACACCTCGCCCTCCCAACGAAAGGGAACACCGGCGCCGATCAGCGAATCGGACACGAGCGAACGCTCGAGCGCGTCCCAGTCGCTGAGGTCGTACTCGGTGAGCGAGGCGTCGGCGGCCAGTTCCGCTTCGGCGGACGCGAGCGCGGTGTTGTCGGCACCGGCAATGCCGAGGCGCGCTTCAAGGGCGGTGAACACAGCGTCGGCGGCGGCCTCGAACTGCTCGGGCACAGCCAGCTCGGTACCGTCCCAGCCATGGGGAATCTCGGCCTCGGCCAACTCCGCTGCGAGCGCCGCCTGCTGATCGAAATCCCACCCGCTGAGGTCGTACATGACCCGTATGGCCTCGGGGTCGTTGGCGTTCCAGTCGGTCACGAGAGCGACGCTACCTCACGTGGTCGGCGATGAACTCGCCGATGCGGCGATATTCGTCGAGCTGGTTGTCGGGCTGGCGGAAGCCGTGCCCCTCGCCGGCATACACGTGCAGCTCGACGGAGCCTCCTGCCTGCACGATGCGCGCGGCAAGCATGCGGCTCTGCTCGACCGGCACGACCGCATCGGCGTCGCCGTGGAACATGAGCAGCGGCGTGCGGATGCGGTCGGCGACGTGCACGGGCGACCGCTCGAGATACGGACCGGGAACACCGGCGCGTGCGGGCACCGGGCCGACGAGCGACACGGTGTAGTGCCGCTCGAAGCGATGACTGCGCTCGGCCAGATCGAACAGGTCGGTGACCGGATACGACACGACCGCAGCGGCCACGAGGTGCGCCGACGATGCCAGCACGCCCAAGACCGTGAAGCCACCGGACGAACCGCCCATCAACACGGTGTGCCCCGGCGACCCCCAACCCTGCGCCTGGGCTTGGGCCAACACATCGGCGGTGTCGTCGATGTCGAGCTCGCCCCAGCGCCCGCGCAGCGCCTGCTGATAGTCGCGCCCGTGACCGGTGGACCCCCGGTGATCGGGCACCAACACGTTCCATCCCCGCGAGCGCCAGTAGGCCAGGCGCGGCATGAACGTGACCTGCCACTGATCGGTGGGGCCACCGTGCAGCCAGCACAGCAAGCGATCGGTGGGCTCATCAGCGCGGTACAACCGGGCGTGCAGCGCGGCCCCATCGCGGGCGACGAAGCGATGGAGTTCGGGCTCGGCGAGCGACTCGTCCTCCCATCCGCTGACCGGGCCGACATCGATGACGGTTCGTTCCCACGTGTCGGTGTCGTAGGACACCACCTGCGTGGGAGTGCACGCACCGGAGCGCAGCGCACACAGCCGGTTGCCCTGCCAGGACAGCTGGCCGTGCACCGCCCGGGCCACCTGGCGTACCGTCCCCGTCGCGACATCGACCACGCACAGCCGGCCAAAACCATCCTCGTTACGCGTGAAGGCCACCTGCGCCCCATCGGGCGACACGACAACGCTGCGTTGACCGAGCCCCCAGGTGGGGCCGGCATGCTCGAAGGGCTCGTCCACCAACGGCGCATCGCCCAGCCACACGTTGTTCCAGCCATGATCGTCGCGCACGCAGATGATGGTGCCGTCGGGCATGCACTGCGGCTGTTGCACGGCGCCCGCGGCCACGATGGAGACCGGCGGGCGGGGACCGAACGAGACACCCTGCACCCGGGCAGCATCCCAGGGCATATCGGGCACGCTCCAGGCCTGCCAGAACGCTCCGCTCGAATCGGGCAGCAACTGCGGATCGAAGCAGAAGTCGGCCGATCCGTCGTCGAGCCGTCGGGGGTCGCCATCGGGGAGCGGCTGCAGCCAAACCTCGGCCTGATCCACCACGTACACCACGGCGCTGCCATCGAGTGCCACCATCGGCGCCTGTGCCGTGCGTTCAGGACCGTGATCGGTGAGCCGACGCACCTGGCCGCCGGGCACGGGCTGCCACCACAGGTTGCCATCGGCCGCCGAGTACACCACCGCCCGCGAATCGGGCGACCAGCACCAACAACCGCCGCCGAAGCCGCGGCCCGGACGCGGCGCCGGGTAGGCGGTGAGCTGACGCGGCGGCGCACCATCGAGGCGCGACAGCGTCAACGACGCGACCCCGGCGCTGGACGAAGCGAACACGACCATGCTGGCGTCGGGCGACAGTCGCGGTTCGGTGAGATCACGCCCGCCGATGCATCGTTCCGGCGAGATCGGCATCATGGCCCCGAATGTAGCGGTACGCAACAGCAAGTACGGATGGCGAGAATGCGACGAGGCCAGCCGTTACCGGCCCGAACGCTAGGATTGGCGCCATGACGACCTCGCAGCCTGACCGCAACCTCGCGCTTGAACTCGTTCGGGTCACCGAATCTGCTGCGCTTGCGGCATCGCGCTGGGTGGGTCGCGGCGACAAGAACGGTGCCGATGGCGCCGCTGTCGAAGCCATGCGCACCGTGCTCGCCACCGTCTCGATGGATGGCATCGTGGTCATCGGCGAGGGCGAGAAGGACGAAGCGCCCATGCTGTTCAACGGCGAGCGCATCGGCGACGGCACACCGCCACTCACCGACATTGCAGTCGACCCCATCGATGGCACCACGCTCACTGCGCTGGGTCGGGCCAACGCCATCTCCGTCATCGCCGTCAGCGAGCGCGGCACCATGTTCAACCCCGGTCCATGCGTCTACATGGAGAAGATCGCCGTCGGCCCCGCAGCGGCCGGGGCCATCGACATCACCGCCTCCCCCACGCAGAACCTGCGCTGGATCGCCAAGGCGAAGGGCGAATCGGTGCGCGACCTCACCGTGATGATCCTGGACCGACCACGCCATGCCGCTCTCATCGACGAGGTCCGAGCCACCGGCGCTCGTATCCGCCTCATCACCGATGGTGACATCTTCGGCGCCATCGCCACCTCATGGCCCGAGGCGGGTGTCGATGTGCTCATCGGCATCGGTGGCACGCCCGAGGGCGTCACCGCCGCCGCAGCGCTGAAGTGCATGGGCGGCGAGATCCAGGGCCGGTTGTGGCCCCGCAACGAGGCCGAGCGTGTCGCTGCGCTCGACGCCGGGTACGACCTCGATCGGGTGCTCACCAAGGACGATCTCGTGCAGGGCGACAACTGCTTCTTCGCTGCAACGGGCATCACCGATGGCGAACTGCTGCGTGGTGTGCGCTACGACGGCGGCGGCGCCCGCACACAGTCACTCGTCATGCGTTCGCGCTCGGGCACGATGCGCCTCATCGATGCCCGTCACCGCATCGACAAGCTGCGCACCTTCGCCTCGGTGGATTACGAGTGATCCGGGTTACTGTCCGCTGCGCTGCACCAGGCTGCTGAGTCGGCGGGTCAGGCCACGTGGGGTCACACCTGCCACAACGGTGAGGCCCTTGTAGATCACGCCCGGCACCGACAGTGCCTTGCCCTTGGCCACATCTCCGAGACCACCGGCGGCAACGTCGTCGACCTTCAACCAGGCAAACCCGGGATAGCTCGATGCGTACGCTTCGCTGTTGCTGACGCTCTGGAACTCGGTCTTGGTCAGGCCGGGACACAGCGCCGTGACGTGCACTCCCGTACCGCGCACCTCTTCGTGCAGGCTCTCGCTGAGACTGGTCACATACGCCTTCGTGGCGGCGTACACGGCCAGGCGCGGCGCCGGCTGGAAGCTGGCAACGCTGCTGACGTTGAGCAGGTATCCGCGCCCGCGCGGAATCATCACCCGCAATGCGGCGTTCGACAGCCGTGTGAGCGCCTGCACGTTGAGTCCGATCTCGTCGTGCAGCCGGTCGGGGTCGATCTCGTGGAAGAGACCCGAGGTGCCGAAACCGGCGTTGTTCACGACCAGGTCGATGAGCGCAGCGTCGCTGACGATACGGGCCTCGACCGCTGCCAAACCGGACACGGTGTTGAGGTCGGCGGTCAGGACCTCGAAGCGGTCATATCGGGCGGCGAGTTCTTCCAGGCGCTCAGTGCGCCGGGCAACCAGCACCGTGGGCACCCCGGCCTGACCGAGCAGGTGAGCCATGGACTCGCCGATGCCACTGGAGGCGCCGGTGATGAGTGCGGAGGTGAAGGGATAGTGCTGCATGCACCTCACCCTAGAGCGCCACGGGGCGCCGTACGGTGTGCGGGTCAGTGATTGCCGGCGGTGGTGCCGGCCAGGCCGCCGGTGGCGTTGAGCCGGGCGTGGGCGCGTGCCAACGAGGCAGCGGCCTCGGCGTCGTGCTCGTGACGCAGGGCTTCCTCGGCGCGCTCCTTGGCCCGCACGGCCCGGGCGCGGTCGATCTGATCACCGATCTCGGCAACATCGGACAAGATATTGACCTTGTTGTTGCTGACCTCGACGAAACCACCATGCACGGCCACATCGACGATGTCGCCATCGGCCATGTAGATGCGCGTGTGGCATTCGCTGAGGGCACCGAGGAAGGGCGCATGACCGGCCAGGAACGCAATCTCACCGGTTCCGAGCGTGCGCGTGATGACCTGCGTCGACTCGCCGGTGAAGAGGATCCTCTCCGGCGAGACGATGCTGACGGTCATCGTTGCAGTACTCATGATCAGGCAGCGCCTTCCTGGAGGGCCTTGGCCTTGGCGAGCACCTGCTCCACGCCGCCGACGTTGAGGAACGCCTGCTCGGGAACGGAGTCGAGCTCGCCGTTGACGATGGCCTCGAAGCTCTCGACGGTCTCGTTCACGGGCACGGTCTCGCCGCTGACGCCGGTGAATACCTCGGCAACGTAGAACGGCTGGCTGAGGAAGCGCTGCACCTTACGTGCGCGTGACACGGTGAGGCGATCCTCCTCGGACAGCTCGTCGAGACCGAGAATGGCGATGATGTCCTGCAGTTCCTTGTAGCGCTGGAGGATCTCCTGCACGCGGCGCGCCACGCTGTAGTGACGCTCGCCCACGACCTCGGGCGACAAGATGGTTGACGTCGAGGCCAGCGGGTCCACGGCCGGGTAGATGCCCAACGAGGCGATCTGACGGCTGAGCTCGGT
>WLMZ01000048.1 GCA_009726095.1 Actinomycetota bacterium | reverse complement strand
GCCCGACGAGTGGTCCGGTTGCGGGTGGTACGTCGGTGACGATCACGGGTACGAACCTGACGGGTGCAACGGGTGTGAAGTTTGGTGCGAATGCGGCGACGAATGTGGTGGTGGTGTCGGCTACGTCGGTGACGGCCACAGCGCCCGCGGGTGTTGCTGGTGCTGCGACGGTGACGGTGACCACGCCTGGTGGCACGTCCACCAATGTTGTGTCGTTCACGTATCTGGCTGCGCCGACGGTCACTGCTCTGAGTCCGACGAGTGGTTCGGTTGCGGGTGGCACGGTGGTGACGATTACTGGTAGCGGGTTTGTGTCTGGGGCGACGACGGTGAAGTTTGGTGCGAATGCCGGCACCAGTGTCACGTTTGTGTCGGCGACCTCGATCAGGGCGACGACACCTGCGGGTATCGCTGGTGCGGTGACGGTGTCGGCAACCACGACCAGTGGCACATCTACGAACGTCACGCAGTTCACCTATGTGGCTGTGCCGACGGTGACGGCGTTGAGCCCGGTGAGTGGTCCGGTTGCGGGTGGCACGGTGGTGACGATTACTGGTAGCGGGTTTGTGTCTGGTGCGACGACGGTGAAGTTTGGTGCGAATGCTGGCACGAGTGTCACGTTTGTGTCGGCGACGTCGATCAGGGCCACGGCCCCGGCGGGTGTTGCTGGTGCGGTGACGGTGTCGGCAACCACGACGACTGGTGGCACGTCTACGAACGCCACGCAGTTCACCTATGTTGCGGCGCCGACCATCACCAGCTTCGCCCCGACATCGGTTGCGATCGGCACGGTCGTGACGATCACCGGCACGAATTTCACGGGAGCGACGGCCGTCAAGTTCGGTACTGTCCTCGCCACGCGGTTCACGGTGATCTCGGCGACCAGCATCGTTGTTGGCGTGCCCGCCGGTTCGGTGACAAGCACAAAGATCACGGTGACCACGCCGGGCGGCAGCGTGATCAGCACTTCGTCGGTCACGCTGTCCGGCACTGCCCTGCCGACCATCACTGGTTTCGCTGCGACGTCGGGACCCGTTGGCACCGTGGTGACCGTGACCGGTGCGAACGTCGGCGCAGCATCGGCAACGGCGGTCAACGGCGTGGTGGCCACCTTCACGGTGACCTCGGCGACCACGCTGAACCTGATCGTTCCCGTTGGTGCTGCGACCGGCAAGATCACCGTGACGACCGCTGGTGGCACTGCCACGAGCGCCGCATCGTTCACCGTGACCCTGGTGATCGTGGCAGGGCCGACGCTGGTGTCGACCATCGGCGTCTTTGCGCTCCGACTGGTGTAACCACGAACGGCTCGGCATCGGTGCTCGTCGCGCCGGCGCAGGCGATCTACGATCGGCGGAGCGCGGGGAAGCGATCCCTTGCGCTCCGCCCGAAAACCCTGCGGCGCAGTGTCCTCCGGCCAAGTTTGCTCGTCTGCGCAGAAGGTTTCAGCTATGGACAATTCCCCCACGTTCCGGTTTGACGACATCCCCGCCAAGCGGCGTCCGGTGGTGCCCGCCACCGAGGCACAGGCTCGTCTGGTAGACGTTGCCATCACGCTGTTGCATTCCGAACCATTCGATCAGGTCACCGCACGGCGGATCACGGCCGCAGCAGGACTCTCGCTGCTGACGATCTCTCGGAACTTCGGCTCGATGGAGGGCCTGTTCTCCTATGTCACCAAGGTGTTGCTCGACCGCTCGGTGGAACGCAACAAGGACACGAACGGCATCGAGATCTTCTTCGATCCCGACTTCGTGCTGCGCACCCGCCTCGTGGCGTGGCTGATCGCAGAGGGCGCCAACCCGGCAGCGTTCCAACGCAGCATCAGCCGTGGTCAGGCCGAGTCGTTCGTGAAGCGCATCCAACAGCCGGGGGTGCAGGTCGCCCCGATGACCGAGTTCTACTGGCTGCACGCAGTGACTCTGATGATCGAGGGGTACGCCGTGTTCGCCGGGGTACACAACCTCAGCCCCGAGCAGGCGGGCCACGTGATCCAGCTCGTCACCAGTCTTGCCGCCCATCTGCCGGCCGCCGAGCAGGATCTCGGCTGGGCCGAGGGTTCTGCGGTGGGCCAGGGTGACCCTGGCGGCATCTGACGGGTGTGTCTGATCTCGCCTGGGCGCGATCCGGAAGCCGAAAGGCCTTTGCTCAGGTGTTCGTGGTTCAGCGGGCCCAGTGGGCGGCGAGCAGCTCGAGGCTGCGCAGGCGAGCCGCCAGATCGAACGCCACCGAGGTCACCATGATCTCATTGGCGCCCGTGCGCTCGACGAGGCCATGCAGTTGCTCGACCACGTCGGGTATTGCGCCGACGATGCGGTTGCTCGGCATGCGCTCGGCTTCGGCAAGATCTGGGTGGGCGGCCGCCGTCTCGGGTGATGGCAACGGTACGAAGCGGCCGGTCCGCCGCCCGAGTGCCGTGAGGCGCCCGGGGGCCGAATGCCAGTCGGCCTGCTCGGTGGTGTCAGCGGCGAGCACGTTCGCAGTGACGATCACAGAGGGCTCGGCGAGTGCCGCAGAGGGCTGGAACGTGCGCCGGTAGAAGTCGACGGCCTGCAACGTGCCGCCCATGTCGAAGTGATGCGCGAACGAAAATGGTAGGCCGAGGTGGCCGGCGAGTTCGGCGCTGTAGGTGCTGGAGCCGAGCAGGAACACCTGCGGCGACGAGGTGGGTACCGGCGTGGCGCGGAATCTCCTCCACAGCCCATCGTCGGTGCGGATGTCGCCCAGCAGGCCCATCAGGTCGAGCAGGTGTCGGGGGAAGTCCTCGGCACCCAGCGCGTCGGGGGATCGGCGCAGTGCGGCGGCTGTGACCTGATCGGTGCCCGGGGCGCGTCCCACGCCGACGTCGATGCGGCCCGGGTGCAACGCCTCGAGCATCGCGAACTGCTCGGCGACGACGAGGGGGGCATGGTTGGGCAGCATCACGCCGCCCGAGCCGACACGCAGGTGCGATGTCAGCGCCGCAATGTGGGCGATCAAGACCGTGGGCGCCGTGCAGGCAACGCTGGGCATGTTGTGGTGCTCGGCCACCCAGAACCGGGTGAAGCCGAGCGCGTCGGCGTGCACGGCGAGGGCGGTCGTGTCGCGCAATGCGTCGCCGCTCGACGCTCCTTCGCGAAGGACGGCGAGGTCGAGCACCGACAGCGGGACCGATTGGTGTGACATCATGCCTCTACGGTACGAGCCCAGCGGGCATCGCGCGCTGTGGTGCTGAGGTGCGGTGGGGCGCTGTCAGTCGCTGATGAGTCGTGCGGCCAGGGCAACGAGGCCTGCAACGTCGTGCACGTCGCCTTCGAGCAGCGGCAGCTCGGCCTCGGCGGCGCCCTCGGCGAGGGCCATCAGCTCGGCCATCTCCTGACGTTCCGAGGTGGCCAGGGCGAACAGGTCGGCGTGGTACGCGACGTGATCGGCCAGCGGCCCGGGGGCGAGATCGAAGAACGCCTCGGCCGGTGGGGGCAGCGGATGGACAAGGTTGACGATGACACCGCCGAGGTGGAAGCCGCCGTCGCGCAGCGCATTGACCAGGTGCGTTGATTCGGCGATGGCCTCGGCGCGGGGACTCGACACCAACATGAACGACGTCTGCTCTGAGCGCAAGATGACCGACACCTCGCCGGCGCGCGTGCGCAGGCCCTCTTCCATGCCGGCCAGCGAGCGAAAGAACTCGATGGTGTCTTCGACGATCTTCGGTCCGGCGAGCTTGCGCACCATCCACAGGAACGCTGACGACCCTGCGTTGGTGACCTTGGCGACCGAACGGGTGGGCATGGTGAGCAGGCGGTAGATGGGGTGGCCGAGAAAGCTCATCAACCGATCGGGTGCCTCGAGCAGATCGATGGCGTGACGCGATGGCGGTGTGTCGATGACCACCAGGTCGTAGAGCCCGCTGGTGTGCAGCTGATGGAGCCGTTCGATGGCCATGTACTCCTGGGCGCCGCCGAGCGATCCGGCGATGCTGCGATATACCGGGTTGGCCAGCACCGCAGCGGCCCGTGCCGGGTCGCTGGCGCGGTCGGTGATCATGCGGTCGAAGGTGGTCTCGGCATCGAGCATGAGCGCCCACAACGAGCCGTTGCCCTCGGTGGCGTGCTGGACCTCGTGCGGCTCGAAGGAGTGCGCTGCCAGGTCGAGGCCGAGGGCGTCGGCAAGGCGCCGGGCAGGGTCGACGGTGACGACCACGACACGTCGACCCATCCGCGCCGCAGCAATGGCCAACGCTGCTGCAGTGGTGGTCTTGCCCACACCTCCGGGACCGCAGGTGACCAACAGTGATGTGTTGGCCAACACCTGGGCGATCGAGGGATGGGCGCTGGCGTCGCTGGCTGCCGGGGCGGGTGATGGCGTGGTGGATCGCTTCGCGCTCATGACGCCGCCCGAGGTTCGACGGCCAGTGCGGCGGCGAGGATGTCGAGCTCGGCCGGACCGAAGCGTGCGGTCGGTACGCGCGGCAGTTCGATGCGCGCCAGCGGCAACAGCTCGTCGAGCCGGGCAAGCTGGCGCTGTTGGCCCTCCATGCGTGCCCGCCCGAAGCGTGCCGAGACGTCGAGCGCAGCCTTTGCGGCGCGCGACAACGTGACGCCCTGAGCGCGGGCGGCTGCGGTGGGCGACATCTCCAGGCCTGCCAGGTATGGCCAGCAGGCATTGACCACCAACGGCCCGAGCGAGAGCCCGAGCTTTTCCTCGATGTCGTAGGCCAGCTCGACGACCTCGTTGACGGGTGTCTCCTCGGGGATGGTGACGAGCAGGCCCTGGCAGCGCTTGGCATCGGCGAGCATCTCGGCCACCTCGTCGGCCTGGGTGCGGATGGGTCCGCTGGCCACCACGGCCTGCAGCGCCGACGCCGAACGCAGGAACGGCGCAGCGAGCCCGGCCGGTGGCGCATCGACAATGATCAGGTCGGCTGATTTCTCGCGCTGGAGTTCTTTGATCTTGCCGAGCACGAGCAGGTGCTCGAGACCGGGCGTGGCCGCAGCGATGACATCGAGCGAGGCCGCTGATGCCGCCTTGCGCAGGACGCCACCGATTCCTTTCAGGGCGAGGTAGTCGCTGAAGGCCTGCTCGGGCGGGATCGTGCGCCCACGGATGCGCCCGCTGCGACCGAAGGAGCGCAGGGTGCGTTCCTCGGGCCCGATCGGTTCGCCGCCGAGCAGTGGTCCGAGCCCGGGCCGACCATCGACGGCGATCAACAACACGTTTGCGCCCTGACGGGCTGCGATCAGCGACAGCGCTGCTGCGACCGTGCTGGAGCCGACCCCACCCTTGCCGGCCACCACGACGACGCCGGCACTGGTGACCCATGTTGGTGTCACGCCGCGCTCCATACCGAAATCGTAACCGGGAGCCGTTCGTTCCCCGCTTGCGCACACCCGGTGGGCTTGTGACGCAAATCCGTCGGTAAGCCGCGAATCATGTCGCCACATCTGGGATCATTTGACGGCCCCAAGGAGAACTGTGAGCGATCAGATCGATACGAAGACGGGCTGGCTCAGCCCGGACCTGCTCGAAAACATTCGGGCCAACGTGCCCCTGGTGTACGTCGATGCCATCCCGGTGCGCGTCAACTCGCTCGGCCGGGTCACCCACCTCGGGCTGTTGCTACGAGTGGCCGCCGACGGCACGATCAGCCGGATGGTGGTGACCGGACGAGTGATGTTCGGCGAGCGCATCCGCGACGCCCTGATCCGTCACCTCGAAAAGGACCTCGGTCCGGTTGCCCTGCCGCGCGTACCCACGAACCCGGCACCGTTCACCGTGGTGGAGTACTTCCCCGATCCCGACCAGAGTGGTTTCCACGACCCGCGCCACCACGCCGTGAGCCTGGCCTACGTGGTGCCGGTCGATGGTGATTGCACCCCCAGCCAGGAGGCGCTCGACCTGGCGTGGTTCACCCCGGAGGAAGCGGTCAGCGAGCAGGTCCGCCAACAGATGACCGGCGGGCACGACCGCCTGATTCGTTTTGCGTTGGCCCACGTGGGTGAATTGCCCTGAGGGCCCGGTCAGGACCGGCGTGACTTGCGCTTGCCGACGCCGATCGGAGCCCGGCGGGCGAGTGCAGGCGTGCTGACCGAGGTGGTTGAGTCGATCGGCACCTGGATGCCATCGGTATCGACGTCCACCGGCTTGGTCGGAGCCTCTTGGATCTGCACCGACTCTGGCTTCACCTTGTTGCCGAGCGCGACGTCGAGGCCGAACATCCCAGCGGCCAACGCAGCGCCACCTTTTCCGTAGCGCTGCCGCGCCGTTTCGATGATGTCAGGGTTGGCCGTGTCGAGTACTTCGTCGAGCTCGTCCGTTGGCTCGTCCGTTGGCTCGTCCGTTGGCTCGTCGCTCACACGGTCACTGTAACGGAATCGTCGCTGGTGAGGCATCGCACGACGCCCTATCCGTACGGGCTATTGTCGGGTTCGTGCCAGAGGGGGACTCAGTCCATCGCACCGCTACGGCGCTGAGAACAGCGTTGGTCGGTAAGCCAACGGTGAGCTTCAACGCGCCGCGACTCGTGGGCCCCACCCCCGCCGTCGGACGCACGATCGAGCGCGTGACCAGTCATGGCAAGCACCTCGAAATCGTCTGGGACGACGGCATCACGCTGCACACCCACCAGCGCATGACCGGTGCGTGGCACCTGTATCGCTCCGGCGAACGCTGGCACAAGCCCACCAGGCAGCTCCGTGTTGCCATCGAAGTGGCCGATTGGGCCGCAGTGTGCTTCAACGCCCCCGTGGTAGAGACGTACCGTCAGTTCGACCGCCATCGTCACCCCGGCTTTGGCCGGCTCGGCCCCGACCTCTGCCAGCCCAATGCCGATCTCGAAGAGTGCATCGATCGCTTGCTCGATCACGTCGATCCGTCACTGCCCATCGCTGAGGTGTTGCTCGATCAACACATCGTGTGCGGTGTGGGCAATGTGTACCGCTGCGAGGTGTTGTGGGCCGTGGGCATCAGCCCGTTTGCCAGGGTAGGAACCGTCAGCCAGGACGACGCGCGCGACATCGTGCAGACAGCGGCACGCATGTTGCGCGCCAATCTGGCCACCGATCGGCGGGTCACCGTACCGGGCATGCGCGAGGGGCTCGCCGTGTATGGCCGCAATGGTCAGCGCTGCGAACGGTGCGGCGACACCGTCCAGGTGAAGCGCATCGGCGAGATGAACCGCTTGCTCTACTGGTGTCAGGGTTGCCAGGCGCGCGGCGACCAGCGTGTCGCCCCAACGCCGCCACATGGCTCCGAGCGGCCGATGGATCCGCACCCCGCCGCTGCGTTGTTCCTGTCCGAGCTGCCGTGGCGCCGTGCCGCCGATGGCGACGACACGTTCACGAACGACATCGTTGCCCGCGACACGCCTGATCCCCACGCCCGACCCGCGTAGGTCAGCGCGGTTACGCAGGGCCGGTGCTGCGGTGAAGCAGGCCGTGGACAACGCCGTAACCTGACGCGATGAGCAACGAGACCCAGTACCAGCCGAGCCCATGGGAATGGGTATCGACCCAGGTCGAAACCTACGAGCGCACAGGTGGCGCCGAAGGCAACACGCTGATGGATACGGGCATGCCGATCGTCATCATCACCACCATCGGCGCGAAGACTGGCGCCATTCGCAAGACCCCGCTGATGCGGGTCGAACACCATGGTGAGTACGCCTTGGTCGCGTCGATGGGTGGCGCTCCCAAGCACCCGGTTTGGTACTTCAACCTGTTGGCCCACCCCGAGAGTGTGCGCATCCAAGACGGTCCCGAGCCCTTCGATGTGAGCATCCGTGAGGCCGTGGGCGAGGAGAAGGCAACGTGGTGGGAGCGCAGTGTTGCTGCGTACCCGCCGTATGCCGACTACCAGAAAAAGACCGAGCGTCAGATCCCGGTGTTCATCGCAACTCGTCGTAGCTGAGAATCAGACCGCAGCGCCGGCGCGTTCGCCATCGACCACGGCAGCGTGGGCGCGGCGCGGGGCCAGGCAATCGCCGACCCGTTGCACGCTCACGCCGGCGGCCTTGAGGTCGTTGTACAGCCACTCCACCGGGTTCGGCGGCACCGCGAGCACCACCCAATCGGGAGTGCGGGTCACGTTGGCGCCGGTGGGGTGATGCAGCAGGGTGAGCGTGGTGCCCTCGAGGCCCATCGGCACCAGGTCGGTGGTCTGGGTGATGCCCTTGGCTCCCGCCCGGATCCACCAGTTCTCCATGTCGAGCGTGATGCCAAGGTCCTGGCCCACCACCATGCCGTTGGTGATGATCTCCACGTCGCAGCCTCGGTCGGCGAGCAGCTCACCAACCGATGTGGCGTGATGGAAACCGATCTCGTCGATGACCACGACATGCCCGAAGGGTTCGGCGGTGCCTTCGAGGACATCACGCACGTCGCACACGTTGGCGGCATCGCCCGGCACCCACCAGGGGCGACTCGGCTCTGCCCCCATGGCCACGATGACGTGATCGGGCTTGCGTTCGTCGATGAAGCCGGGCCACACGCCAACGCCGTATTCGATGGTCACGCCGAGACGGCGGCACTCGGTGAGCTGATTGCGGATCATGTCGCCGAACTCGGCGCGGTTGGGCACACTGGCCGCCAGGCGCACCTGTCCACCGGCCTGGGGCTGCTTCTCGTACACGGTGACGGTGTGACCGGCGCGTGCAGCGGAGATGGCCGACTGCAGCCCGGCGGGGCCAGCGCCCACCACCATGACGGTTTTGGGCTTGCGCGAGATGCGAGCAGGTTGGGCAGCGGCAGCGGCAGTGGCTGCGACTTCGCGGATGACGTACTCGGCCTCGCGTCCGGTGCGGGGGTTCTCGATGCACCCGAGCCAACGGTTCATGCCCATACGGCCGACGCACTCCTGGTTGCAGCTGAGACACAACCGGGTTTCGTCGGTGGCACCGGCACGGGCCTTGGCGGCGAAGTCGGCATCGGCGATCTGGCCGCGCACGATGCCGACGAGATCACAGTGGCCCTCGGCGAGCGCACGCTCGGCCTGCAACGGATCCTTGAACCGGCCGACACCGACCACCGGCAGGTCGACGGCCTTGCGGATGGCGCTGGGGATGAACATGGCGTACCCCGGGGGGATGTGCATGCTCGCCTCGATCATGAACAGGCTCGCCGTGGCCACGCCGATGGAGGTGTTGATGTAGTCCACCTGTCCGGTGGCCTCCACGATCTGCGCGATCTGCACCGCCTCGTCGATGGTGGTGCCGCCCTCAATGAATTCGTCGCCGCAGATGCGCACGCCCAGGGCAAGCCGGTTGCCGATGACGCGCCGCACAGCGCGCACGATGTCCACGAGCAGGCGCGCCCGGTTGGGGAGCGAGCCGCCGTAGTCGTCGGTGCGCTTGTTGGTGGCGGGCGACAGGAACCCGCGCACGATCGAGGAGTGGCTGCACTGCAGCTCGATACCGTCGAAGCCGCCCTCGGCGCAGTGTTCGGCAACCAGCGCGTAGCCGGCCACGATCTCGTCGATCTCTGCCACGGTGACGGCCTTGGGCACCTCGCGGAACAGTGGGTCGGCAACCGGTGATGGCGCCCACACTGGCAGGCGGCTGAACATGCTGCTGGCCTGGCCGCCGTTGTGGTTGATCTGGGCGAAGATCGGTGTTCCGTGACGGTGCACCGCTTCGGTCATCAGCCGATAGCCGGGGATGACATCGCTGTGGAAGCCGTGGATCAGCTTCTCGTACGGCCAGTCGGTGGGGTGGGTGGAGTGTTCCTCGGTGATGATCAGCCCGGTGCCACCGGCCGCGCGGGCCGCGTAGTAGGCGGCGTGCTGTTCGGTGGGCTTGCCGTCACGCGCATAGTTGGTGAGATGCGCGCTGAACACGATGCGGTTACGTGCCGTCACCGGTCCGAGTTGCAGTGGGGTCCACAGGTAGCGATACGCCATCGCAGGACACGCTAGGGGTCAGGCCCCGGCTTCGCCCAGCCGGTCCCCGATGATTCGACCCAGAGCGTGTGCGGTAACCGGTATGCGATGAGTGCGCCGTTGCCGTTCAGTCGGCGTCGGACAAGCGGCGTGGGTCGAAGGTGAGCAGGCCCGCTGCCATGACCAGTTCGGTCAACTTCTTGCCGGTGCCGCGTAGGGTCAGCGCAGCGTCGTCGCCGAGGTCGAGATACGGAGCCAGCGCGCTCTGGTCGGTGCGGTCCTCGATCCACAGCCGCTGGGCGCGTCCCGCGTCGGTGAAGGATCCATCGGGGTTGACGAGGCCCTTCACGACCAGGCCCTCGATGCCGGCTTCCCATTCGTCGTCGCTCCACGAGCGCGTTGCCTTCAGCGCCGCTGCGGGCACGTCGCCGGATGCGGCGTGGGTGATGAGTGCCTCGAGCCCGGTGAGTCCCTCGAGCATCAGCGCAGCGATGTGGCCGTCGCCGCGGAACTCGCGCAGCAGGGTCTGGCCGTGCCACAGTTCGAGGTGTGGCTCGGTGGGCCAGGGCAGCGACGCGTGGGCCGCGAACAGCGGGCGTCCCTCGGGATGCTCGCACGCCACCAGCGCGGCGCGGCGGGTGAGCCCGGCCGCTTCGGCGAGTTCGACCGAGTTCAACACGTCGGCGCCGAACGCACGCGTCAACGAGGTGTTCACCGCGTTGAGGCGGGCGCTGAGCATCGCTTCGGGTGTGGTGACGGTCCAGGCGTCGTGCATGCTGGCGCGCACCAGACCCGGATGGAAGTTGTAGAACGTGGCGATCACGACTTCCACGGGCACTGGGCCCATCGCGGCAACTCGTGACGCGAAGTACCCCATGCGGTTCTTCGTGACGCCGACAGCGGCGTAGGCCGGGGTGGTGTCGGGGGTGAAGTAGATCATCCCGTGCACAGCTTCCATGCTGCGCCAGGTCTTGCGTGCGGTGAGGGCATCCATGGTGGCGAACCGTAGGTCATCGGCGCCTAGGGTGGCGCACTATGGAGAATCTGGTCGGCAAGGTCGCAGTGGTCACGGGTGCCGGCAGCGGCATCGGCAGGGCAATGGCCGAGCGGTTCGTTGCCGAGGGCATGAAGGTGGTGCTCGCCGACCTCGACGAGGTCCGCTTGCGCTCGGTTGAATCTCAGCTCACCGAGGCCGGTGGCGACGTGTGGCCGGTGGCGTGCGATACCTCGCTCGAGGAGTCGGTGCAGTCATTGGCCCAGCGCACGCTCGAGCGCTACGGCACCGCACACGTGCTGTGCAACAACGCCGGTGTGGTCGGCACGGGCGATCCGTGGACCGGGCCGATGAGCGTGTGGGAATGGGTCGTTGGCATCAACCTCTACGGCGTCATCCACGGCATCCGCGCCTTCCTGCCGATCATGCAGGAACAGGGCGAGGGACACATCGTCAACACCGCCTCGATGGCCGGCCTGGTGGCCATGCCCGGCGCGGCGCCGTACAACGTGACCAAGACCGGTGTGGTCGCGCTCAGCGAGGGCCTGTTCATCGAGCTGAAGGGAACCGGTTCGCCGGTGGGTGTGTCGGTGCTGTGCCCCGGCTTCGTGCGCACCGAGTTGATGACGCAGATGACCTGGGCCGACCGGCTCGGCGACAAGCCTGCGCCGACCTCGAACCCAATCGGTCAGGTCATGGACCAGATGCTGCGCGAGGGCGTCGAGCAGGGCATCTCGCCCGCCGATGTTGCCGACCAGGTCGTGGCCGCCATCCGCGCCGAGCAGTTCTGGATCCTCACCCACGACGACTTCGGCCAGGCGCCGGTCGAGCGCATGCAGCGCGCCGTTGCACAGCAGAACCCCGCGTGACAGCCTGGCGATGGCCACGCGGTCTCTCGGTCCTGAATTCGGGGCGTGGTACGCCGAGAACAACCCCACCACCGAGCAGTCGGTGATCGCCCGGCTCACCCCCGAGTCGTGGCTCACGTGCGACTTCGCGAAGGGCATGGGCTGAGCGCTTCGGCCTCAATGATGGGTTGCCGACCGTCGGTCCGCCGTCCGTAAGCTCGGTGCGTGACCGATTGGCTCGACGACCTCCGCTTGGAATCGGGGCCTCCATTCCTGGCGATGGGGATGCATGCGTTGCGTCTCGACGAGTGGTTGATCGTCGACGACGATCGCGCTGCGGATCTGGCGGTGAAGGCAGATCTACTGCGCACGGATCGCGCGTCGGTGTTTGCGGCGATGGACGGCACGCACGAGGCGAGCGCCGAGCTGCTCGAGATGGTCCGCGAATGGCTGACCGCGCACGGCATCGCCGTTCCCACTTCGGACGCGGACGAGCATCCGCTCATCGCCGCAGCCCGGCTCGTGCAGGAGGATCTGGCGCTGCTGCAATACGTCGACGGCGAATGGGTACTCACGGCCGGTGCCATCTGCTTCCCCACGCACTGGACCATTGGCGACAAGGTCGGTCTTCCTCTGGAAGGGGTGCACGCACCGGTTGCGCATTACGAGTCCGAGCTGCGCGAGAAGGTCGACCGTTTCCACGATCGCCTTGCGGTCGATCGCCCGGCATGGCGGCGCAACTGGATTGTCGCCGACACCAACGCGTTGCATCTGCGCGCCTATGGCGGTCCCATCCACCATGTACCGGTGATCCAGCCCGACGGTTCGCCGATGTGGATCCGCAGCGAACGTCAGACGCTGCGCCGCCTGCAACAGACCGATGCGATCGTGTTCACCGTCCGCGTGCAGCGAGCGCCGCTCGGCGTGCTGTTGGAGCGGCCCGATCTGGCCGGGCGCATGTTGGCTGCCACGCGGTCGTGGGATGCGCGCAAGCGAATGTACGCATCGACCGGCGGCGCGCTGGATCAGCTCAACGAGTGGCTCGAACGCGTGGCCGGCGGGGCTCACCCAACCACGTGATGTCCAGGTCGAAGCGGTCGCTGCGCCACGTGTGCAGTGCCGCCACAGGGTCGCCGCCCTCCATCAACACGTGGCGTGCCAGCGAACCCTTGGCCGCCTTGGCGTCGTGCCCGGCGACCTTGCCGTCGCGCTCGACGAAGGTGACGCGTACACACTCGCGGTAGTGATCGGGGGTGGGGACCCATGCGGCCCGGTGTTCGTTGGGGAGCAGGTCGATGACCACCCGCTTGGCCAGTGCCTCGTTGAGCGCGTCCGACAATGAGGTGCGCCACCAGGCGCTGAGCACACCGAACGGGGCCAGCCGTGCGCCCATCTTCAGCCGGTATTCGGGCGTGGGGTCATCGACCGCCACCACTCCCAACAGCCCCGACAACACGAACACGCTGCGGCTGGCGCGTCGACTGACCGCGAGCGGCATGGACGCAAGGTCGAGATGGTCCCAGACGACGCCGGTGTAGCGCTGGGAAGCCGGCCACGCCGGCGAGCCGATGAGCACGGCGTTGGCCCGCTGTGCCGCATCGAGGTGCTTGCCGCCCACGCCGAGCAGCTTCTCGTCGCCGCCGCTGGCAGCGGCCAGTGCCTGGGCCAGGAGGCGTCGTTGGTCGCCGAGCGCCGCACCGAACACGCCGTTGGTCGGCTGCCAGGCCGTGGGTGCGCCACCAGGTGCCTTGCCCTCCGAGGGAGGCAGCAGAATTGCGATGGGGTGCGTGGCCATTGCTCAATTCAACCGGGGTACAGCCGTGTCCTGCGCCGGTACCACGATTCCTGCTCTCCGACGGCACCCGTCCGTAGAATGATCGAGCCATGTCGCTGTTCGATGATCCCACCCCCACGTCGCTGCTGCACGGCCTCAACCCCGATCAACTCGATGCGGTCGTGCACAACACCGGCCCGCTGCTGGTGGTTGCCGGCGCAGGCTCGGGCAAGACCCGGGTACTCACCCATCGCATCGCCCATCTCATCGATTCCGAGGGCGTGCACCCGCAGCGCATTCTGGCCATCACGTTCACCAACAAGGCCGCCGGTGAGATGAAAGAGCGCGTCGGCCACCTGGTCGGCCCGGTCGCCAAGAACATGTGGGTCAGCACGTTCCACGCTGCATGCGTGCGCATTCTGCGCGCCCACGCCGATCTGCTCGGCTACCCGCGCAGCTTCAGCATCTACGACCAGGCCGATGCCCAGCGGCTCACCAGCTACGTCATCCGCGATCTCAACCTCGATGCCAAGCGTTTCACCCCACGCGGAGTCCACAACGTCATCAGCAAGTGGAAGAACGAACTGCTCTTCCCCGACGCGGCACTGGTCACCGCGTCCACCCCCCTGGACCGCAAGAACGCCGAGATCTACCGCGACTACCAGGCCCGGCTGCTCAAGGCCGGGGCACTGGATTTCGACGATCTGCTCACCAACGTGGTGTTGCTGTTCCGCCAGCACCCCGAGGTGCTGCACCAGTATCAGGAGCGTTTCCAGCACATCCTCATCGACGAATACCAGGACACGAACACGGCCCAGAACCAGATCGTGCTCATGCTCGGTGCCCTGCACCAGAACGTGACGGTGGTGGGCGATCAGGACCAGTCGGTGTACCGCTTCCGCGGCGCCGACTTCCGCAACATCTTGCAGTTCGAGGATGCGTTCCCCGACGTGACCACCATCGTGCTGAACCAGAACTACCGCAGTACGCAGATCATCCTCGACGCTGCCAACTCGGTCATCGCCAACAACCCCACGCGTCAGGCCAAGACGCTGTGGAGCGAGTTGGGTCGGGGCGAGGGCATCACCCGCTACCACGCCGACGACGAGGGCGACGAGGCCATGTGGGTGGCCCGCACGGCTCAGGAACAACACGACAACAACGCCGTGATGTGGAAAGAGATCGCCGTCTTCTACCGCACCAACGCCCAGAGCCGTGTTGTGGAGGAAGCGCTCATGCGCTATGGCGTGCCCTACAAGGTGGTGGGTGGCACCCGGTTCTACGACCGGCGCGAGATCAAAGATGCCATGGCCTATCTGCGTGCCGTGGCCAACCCGGCCGATGAGGTCAGCATCAAGCGGGTGCTCAATGTTCCCAAGCGCGGTGTGGGCGACACCAGCATCGGCAAGCTCGATACCTGGGCGCGCGAAACCGGTCAGGGTTTCATGGACGCGATGCGTCACGCCGAACAGGCCGGTCTCGGTGGTGCTGCGGCGCGCAGTGTGGCGGCGTTCGTGGAGCTGCTCGAATCGCTGGGGCACATGCTCGATGGTTCGCCGGCCGACGTGCTGCAGGTCGCCCTCGACCGCAGCGGATACATGGCCGAACTCGAAGCCGAGAGCTCGGTCGAGGCCGCTGGCCGGCTCGAGAACATCGGCGAGCTCATCGGCTCGGCCCGCGAGTTCACCCGGGTCGATGAGTTCATGGAGCAGGTTGCGCTGGTTGCCGACACCGACGAGCTCGACGACGACAACCGTCTGGTGATGATGACCCTGCACGCCGCCAAGGGGTTGGAGTTCCCGTACGTGTTCCTGGTCGGCATGGAAGAGGGCATCTTCCCGCACGTACGAGCGCAGAGCGACCCCGACGAGCTCGAGGAAGAACGCCGGCTGGCATATGTGGGTATCACCCGCGCTCAGCAGAAACTGCACGTGTCGCACGCATGGAGCCGCAGCCTGTTCGGGAGCACCCAGTACAACCCGTCCTCGCGGTTCCTCGACGAGATCCCCGATGAGTTGCAGGAGCACAAGGGCAACGTGTCGGGTCGTAGCTCGTACGGGCGCCAGAGCTATCGCGACCGCGACGACAGCAACACCCCCAGTGGCCGGAGCTACGGCTCGTCGGGCACCAGCAGCTCGGGCGCCGGTTCGGGTTCGGGCAACCCTGGGCAGTATCGCGGTCGGTGGAACGAGCGCGATGCAGACCGCAACAGTGAGGCCGCTATCGCTCACCGCGAACGCGTCGTCGACGCCGCGCTGGCCGCTGGGAAGGCGTTGTCGCCTCAGCCCAGCAATGCCCAGCAGATCGGCCTGCGCGTCGGCGACGATGTTGAGCACCCCTCGTTTGGGGAAGGTGTCATCATCAACATCGAAGGCAGCGGCGAGAAGGCCGAGGCCACCATCCGCTTCCGCGATGTGGGCACCAAACACCTGGCGCTCGCCTGGGCGCCCCTGAAGAAGCTGTAGGCCGCCAACACCATGCACCGCCCCACCCTGAACGGCGCGTTGGCCCGCGGGCGCCATGAGGCACGCGAGCAGGTTGCCCTCGGCGCGCATCTCGTGCGCTGGATGGTGCTCGGGGCGCTGTCGGGTGCGTTGGCCGGGCTGTCCTCATACGTGTTCCTGGAGGGACTCGCTCGGGTCACGCACTGGCGCGAGGGCGGTCGGCAATGGCTGGTGTACCTGTTGCCCCTCATCGGTCTGCTGATGGGTGTCACCTACCACGTGTTCGGTGGTCGTTCGGGCGAGGGCAACAACTTGCTGCTCGACGAGATCCACGAACCCACCACCTGGGTGCCGCGGCGCATGGCTCCGCTGATCCTGGTGGGCACATGGGCCTCGCATCTGTTTGGCGCGTCGGTGGGCCGCGAGGGCACGGCCCTGCAGATGTCGGGCAGCCTCACCGATGGTCTGTCGCGGCTGCTCCGGCTCACTGCGGCCGATCGTCGGGTCATGCTCATCGCGTCGATCGCAGGTGGCTTCGGTGCGGTGTTCGGCGTGCCCGTTGCCGGTGCGGTGTTCGCGCTCGAGGTGCAGTCCATCGGGCGGATGCGTTTCGAGGCCATTGTGCCGGCGCTCACGGCGTCCATCGTCGGCGATCAGGTCCTGCGCGGCCTCGGCTACCACCACGCTGACGTCGCGCAGCTCATGCCCCACGTCACGCCGTGGTTGCTCATCCGCATCGCCGGCGCAGGGCTGTTGTTCGGTCTCGTCGCCGCCGGCTATTCGGCGGCTGCGCACGGCATCAAGAGCCTCATGGCCCATCGCATCCGGCGGGCACCGCTGCGGCCCTTCATCGGCGGATTCGCCGTCATCGCGCTGGTGCTGCTGTTCGGCCACGAGTATCAGGGCCTGTCGCTGCCGCTCATCGGCCGGGCCCTCGGCGGCGAACATCTCGGATTCGCCGTGTTCGCACTGAAGCTGCTGTTCACCGCCGTCACGCTCGGCACCGGGTTCGTCGGTGGCGAGGTCACCCCATTGTTCATGATGGGCGCCACGCTGGGTTCTGCCCTTGCACTGCCCTTTGGCATCGATGGTCAACTCATCGCCGCGGTGGGCTTTTGCGCAGTGTTCGCCGGGGCAGCAAACACGCCGATCGCCTGCGCCATCATGGGTGTCGAACTGTTCGGCGCAGGTGCCTTCCTGCCGATCGCGGTGGGCTGTGTGGTGGCCTACGTTTTCAGCGGGCACCGCAGCATCTACCTGAGCCAGCGGTTGCACACCGCCAAGGTGGGTTCACACACCGAAGGCACCCCGCGCCTGGGCGATTGGCGGCATCAACGTGGCTCGTCACCCGGGTCGGCCGATTCGTAACTCGGTGAAGAAACGGCTAGCCGAGCGCCTCGATCACCGGGGCCATCGTGGTCTCGGTCTGGTCGGTGTGCGGGCGATGGCCGAACACGGTGACCGACGTAACCCCGAGCCGCTCGTTCAGTTCGTGCAGCCGTTCGACGATGCCGGCAACAGAGCCCACCAGGACGAACGGCGATGACCGCACGGCCTCGATGGGCAACTTCAAGCGCGTGGCTATGCGGTCGAGCGCCACTTCAGCGTTGTTGGTGATCACCACCATCTGCACCAGCACATCGATGGGCAGCGGCCACCGCTGGCCGGCGGCAGTGCGCGCCACGGTGATGCGCTCGGCCAGTCCGACATCGGTGAAATGCGTGGTGTCGCCATCGGCGCCGTCGTCCGACGGGGTGAAACCGGAGAAGCCGATCATGTCGGCCAGGCGTCCGGCGGTCTGCAGCACGCGGGTGCCGTTACCGCCGATGAGCAGGCGCACTGGTGCTGTGTCGGCACCACGAATGCCGTGGTCGGTGAGCGTGTAATGCCGCCCGGCGAAGCTGACCATCTCGCCGGAGAGCAGCCGCTTCATCACCTCGGCCGATTCGGCCATGCGCTCGACGCGCACGCCCGCAGGGTCGAAGGCCAGACCGGCTTCGTCGTATTCGTACTCCATGTGGCCGGCGCCGATGCCAAGGGTGGCCCGCCCGCCGCTGATGTCAGCGAGCGCGGCAAACTCGTGGGCCACCACGGCGGGGTGGCGGAAGTCGTTGTTGAGCACGTAGGTGCCCACCCGCAACGTGGTGGTGACGGCGGCCGCTGCGGCCATGGCGGTGAACGGTGCACCCCCGCCGCGGGTGAGGTGGTCGGACATCAACAGGTGGTCGTAACCGATGAGTTCGACGTTACGCGCCAGCTTCAACCAGCCCGAATCCTCGGTCTGGCGTGCCCCGAGACCTGCCGACAGATTCACGCGGATCGTCATGAACGCAAGACTAGGGCTCTGCGCGTGCTTGAATCTGCAGTATGAATGCAGCGATTCTCGTCGAAAGCCTTACGGGTAACACGTGGAAGGCAGCCGAACTGGTTGCAGCCAATCTGCAGCAGGCGGGCTGGGGCATCACCGGACTGTCGAAGGTCAAAGAGCCCGACCACGCCAGTATCCAGCAGGCCGACATCGTGCTCATCGGCACCTGGACCCATGGCTTGTTCGTGGTGGGTCAGGCGCCCGCAGGTGCCGCGCTGATCAGCCAGCTTCCCGTGATGCGCGGCAAGCAGGCTGCGGTGTTCTGCACGTTCGCATTGAACCCGGCCAAGACGCTCGACAAGATGACCCGCATCGTGTCCGGCCTCGGTGCCGACGTGATCGGTGGGTTGGCGATGAACCGTCGTCACCTCGACCGCAATGCCGAGGAGTTCGCCATGCGGCTCCTCGACGCAGTACCTGCCCGCTCCTGATGCCCGGTGTGCGCCGGCGTTACCGGGCGCGGAAGCGGTCGAGCTGACGCCGATCGCGTTTGGTCGGTCGACCGGTGCCGCGTGCGCGCACGAAGGGCGGGGCGAGGTCGTCCGGCGGTGGCGGTGGCGGGCTGTGATCGACCAGACACTCTGCGGCGAGAGCCGCACCGACTCTCTTGTCGATGATCGTTGCGACCTCGAGAATGCGGTCGCGCCCGCCGGCGAATGCAGTCACCCGGTCACCGACGCGCACCGTGGTGGATGGCTTGGCGGATGCACCGTTCACGCGCACGTGGCCGCCGGAGCAGGCGTCGCCTGCCGAGGTTCGCGTCGGGTACAGCCGTACCGCCCATAACCACTTGTCGACACGCGTCTGCTCCACCCCACAACGATGACACATCGTTCCCTTCGGAGCGACCGCCGGGGCCCGCCACCAAACCGTTCAGCTGCGGGTTTCGGTGGGGTCGCCGATGTGGCCGAGGAAGAGCACCGCCCCGGTTGGGTTATCGCGGATGGCGAACACGAACGGCCGGTCGAAACTGAGCGTCACTGGTTCTTGTTCCACCGGAGCCGCGGTGGCGCGCATCACCACGGCGGTTGCGGCGGCAGCCTCGGTGCCCTTTTCGTCGACGGTGATGTTGGCCTGATGGATGACTGCACCGATGACCAACTGTTCCTGGGTGGTCATCGCACTGAAGTCGGCGTTCTCGGAGAACGCCGTGGGCATGCCCATCGCGGCCAGGAGCGTGGCCAGATCGGTCAGTGTCTCAATGTCGAACGTGGGCATGGAGACGATGACCTTGCGTTGTGTCGCCAGGCCTGCCACGGACGGCACAGCGGCCACACCGTCGCCCAAGGCGATGCCGTCGTCGGGCAGCACGACCACCATGCTGAGGTCGTTGCCCACATACGGCAGCTCGACCGCCTGCCAGCCGTCGCCCTTGGAGTAGTTCAGTTCCTCGGTGAGGTGCATGAACGGTGTCAACACCACGCCACCGCCGATCGTGGTGAAGTTGGACGCAGACGTGGCATCCGGGGGGAACGGGTTCAGCCAGGGTGCCTTCATGTAGATGGCGTTCACGAGCGTGAGTCGTGCATCGGGCGTGATCGTTCCCTGCGCGAGCAGGTTGGGGATGCGCTGCTTGGTCTTGTCGTCGACCCAGGCATTGATCAGCTTGCGCGCACCCTCGGGGTCGGCCTTGTAGTCGACCAGTTGTAGGCCCGCCCCGTATTCGGTGGCGAGCAGGTCGAGAAATGCGGTCTCGAACGCCAGGCCCTGCTGGCCCCACAGCGAATTGGCGATGGCCAGGGTGACGTCGACCGGCTTGCTCTCGGGCATGGTCACCTGACGGGTGCGGCTGTCGAGCGCCGATGAGAGGGCGTTCATCGAGTGCGCCAACGCATCGGGCCGATCGACGCGTAGCACGGTGTCCATCTCGGTGGCCGTGGTGCCCTTGGCCCCGGCGCGGGTCATCGCGAGGGCGATGGCGATGCTGGCCGGCGAGACCACGAGGTTCTTCTTCGGGGCGGATTGATCGACGGTGGCGTTGCCGACGCCGGTGGTCAGCGCCCGATAGAGGTCGACGCCGAAATCGTTGACGCTCGTGGTGGCCGATGCAGCATCGCTGGGCGAGGCGGCCGAGCGCGGCTTGTCTGATCGGGCGACGCCGCTCGCGGATGAGGTGTCGGGGGGCGAGTTGTCAGAGGACGGCGTGCCCGTGGTGCTCGAGGTGTTGGCCCCATCGGATGAACATCCCGTGAGGGCCGAGGCGGCGCCGATGACTGCCGGCGTGGCCAGAAGAGCGAGAAACATTCGTCGGTCCATGTTCGCATCCCCTGTTGTACGTTGCTTCGGCTGTGGGTTACTTGCTTTGGTCTTGGTCCCTATGACGTCGTGGTGGTGGCGGTTGGTTCCGCCGATGCCGGCAGCAGATCGAGCGACAGCAAGCCGTCGGGGGACACCACCGGGTTCACGCCGATGGGTGGCGCGGCCAGATCGGTGACCTGCAGCGTGCGGCCGTCGCAGTCGGTGAAGGTGCGGGTCTTGCGCACCTGGGTGACCTTGCACGACACATCGCGGTCGGCCGGGTAGGCCATGTAGATGCCCCAATCCTTTTGGGGATCGTCGCCGGTGTGGTCCAGCACGATGGTGCGCCGACCGTTCGACTGGAGCAGGTCCGGGAAGATCAGCGGGCCGTCCTTGGTCACGATGTTGGCCATTGATTTGGTTCGGCCGACATCGAACACCGTTGGTGCGAACCGCTTGGCCGTCTGGTCGCTGTTGTTCGAGATGCCAGCCGCGACTCCCCACAGGAACAGGCCGAGGGCAGCGAAAAAAGCGATGCCTCCGAGCACCGGCACGACTGCCCGTGCGAGGGGTGATCTGAGCTGGGGACGTCGCATCGCTGCCAGTCTGCCCGATGGGAACCGAGGATGCACGGTGGCCACCGGGTGATCGACCGTCAGGATTGTGGCCAGGCGTCGGCGCAGGTTCTTGCAGCGGGTTGTGACAATCACCCGAGTCCGGCCTAGGGTTCGATACTCGTGAAGCGGACCTACCGTGTTGTCGTAGCCAAGCCCGGCCTTGATGGGCACGATCGTGGCGCAAAGACCATTACCCGCGCCCTGCGCGACCATGGTTTCGAGGTGATCTATACGGGCCTGCACCAGACCCCCGAGCAGATCGCCGAGACCTCGTTGCAGGAAGACGTCGACGCTGTAGGACTGTCGTTGCTCAGCGGCGCGCACCTCACGTTGTTCCCCCGCGTCATGGAAGAACTGCGCAAACGCGACCTCGGCGACGTGCTCGTCTTTGGTGGCGGCGTGATCCCCGACGCCGACGCCCGCGCCCTACGCGAGCAGGGCGTTGCCAACATCTTCGGTCCCGGCAGCTCGCTCAAGGGCATCGCCGCCTGGCTCGAAACCGAACTCGACAACAGAGAGGACTGACCTTGGATCTCTTCGAATATCAAGGCAAGCAGTACTTCGCCCGTTACGGCATCCCCGTGAGCCCCGGCGGCATCGCCGACACCGTGGAAGAAGCCGTCGTGCAGGCCGCTGCCGCCGGCTATCCGGTGGTCGTGAAGGCCCAGGTGCAGGTGGGTGGCCGCGGCAAGGCCGGCGGCATCAAGCTGGCCAACAACGCCGACGAGGTGCGCCTGCATGCGGGCAACATCTTGGGCATGGACATCAAGGGCCACGTCGTGAAGCGGGTATGGGTCGAATACGCCAGCGACATCGCCGAGGAGTACTACGCCAGTTTCACGCTCGACCGCGCCGCCAAGAAGCATCTGCTGATGCTCTCGGTCGAGGGTGGTGTGGAGATCGAGACGGTCGCCGAGACCAACCCCGATGCCATCCTGTTGCGCCACATCAACCCGATCGACGGCATCGACCTCGACTGGGCGCGTCAGGCTGCGATCGATGCGAAGATGCCGGCCCAATCGGTGGAAGGCGTCGCCTCCATCCTTGTGCAGCTGTACCGCTGCTTCACCGAGGGCGACTGCGACCTGGCCGAGATCAACCCGCTCATCCTCAAGCCCACCGGCGAGATCCATGCGCTCGACGCGAAGGTCAGCCTGGACAACAACGCTGACTTCCGTCATCCCGAATGGGCCGAGTATCACGCCACGGAAGAACTCGACGAGCGCGAGCTGATGGCCCGCGACAAGGGCCTGCAGTACATCGGCCTGCAGGGCTCGGTTGGCATCATCGCCAATGGTGCGGGTCTGGCGATGAGCACGCTCGACGTCGTCAATCAGGTCGGTGGCGCCGCTGCCAACTTCCTCGACATCGGCGGCGGGGCCAATGCCGATCTCATGTCCGCAGCGCTCGAGGTCATCAACTCCGACCACAGCGTGAAGAGCATCCTGATCAACATCTTCGGCGGCATCACCCGCGGTGAAGAAGTGGCCAAGGGCATCGTCGAGGCACTGAACCGGGTCGAGCTGCGTGCGCCGATCGTGATCCGCCTCGACGGCACCAACGCCACCGAGGGTCGTCAGATCCTGGAGAGCGCCGGCATTCCCGAGAGCGTGCTGCAGAGCAAGCCCACCATGTTGGAAGCCGCTCGTGCGGCCGTAGCAATTGCAAACGCGAACTGAGGCAGACATGGCGATTTTTGTTGATCAGAACACCAAGGTCATCGTGCAGGGACTCACCGGAGGCCAGGGCAAGTACCACGGCCTGCGCAACCGCGCTTATGGCACCCAGGTCGTCGGCGGTGTCACGCCCGGCAAGGGCGGCCAGGACGTAGAAGGCATTCCGGTGTACGACAGCGTGGCCGATGCCGTGGCTGCCACCGGTGCCGATGCGTCGTTCATCGCGGTGCCTCCCAAGGCTGCCTCGGCGGCCATCCTCGAAGCCGCCGCAGCCGGTGTGCGGTTCGTGGTGTGCATCACCGAGGGCATCCCCGCCCAGGACGAAGCCCGCGTGTACAACACGCTCATCCGCGACTACCCCAACACCCGCCTGCTCGGCCCCAACTGCCCGGGCATCATCAGCCCCGGCAAGTGCAACATCGGCATCACGGCCGGTGAGATCGCCGAACTGCCCACGGCCACGGGTCCCAACGTGGGCATCGTGTCCCGCTCGGGCACGCTCACGTATCAGGCGTTGTACGAACTGAAGCAGCGCGGCATCGGTGTGTCCACGTGCGTGGGCATCGGTGGCGACCCCGTTCCCGGGACCAACTTCATCGACTGCCTCACCGGCTTCCAGGCCGACCCCGAGACCCACGCCATCATCATGATCGGTGAGATCGGTGGCTCGGCCGAAGAGGAAGCGGCCGAGTTCATCAAGGCCAACGTCACCAAGCCGATGAGCGCCTACATCGCCGGTGTCACCGCTCCGGCCGGCAAGAAGATGGGCCACGCCGGCGCCATCGTCAGCGGCGGCAAGGGCACGGCGCAGGGCAAGATGGATGCGCTCGCGGCAGCAGGCGTGCGAGTGGGTCTGAACCCCACCGAGGCCAGCGACCTGATGGGCGAGATCATCGCCGGTCTGCGCTGACCCAGCCCAGCTGACTCGCTGGATCCCGCCGACGCGGGTGCACGTTCGATCCAGAACGAGAAGAGCCCCGGACCAGTGGTCCGGGGCTCTTCGCGTACTGCGTAGGTGATGGTTGCCTCAGCCGGCCGGCGGCGGGGGCGGAGGTGGGTTTGATCCCGATGGCGGCGGCGGCGGGGGAGGCGTTGATCCCGACGACGATGGGGGTGCAGGCGTCTCACCGCCACCCTGATTGAACGAGGCCTTGAGCTTGTTGATGTCCTTGAGGTCGTCGAGCTTGCCGCCGGATGCGGTGAAGCCCATGAACGCTCCGGCCACCGAAACCCCGCTGGCGACGAACGCCAGGTACATCCCGGCAGCTCGGTCCAAGTCGATGCTCAACATGCTGTTTCCCTCGGACCCTCCGCCAAGGATCAGCCTGATCAACATCAGCAGGGCACCGAGCCCGGTGGCGAGCAGCACGATGACCGGCCATTGAACGCCGCTGGTTTTCAGCGTGCCGGAGGTGAGCAGGAAGGTGACGATACCGGCGCCGACGATCAGGATCCAGGCGATGCCGCCGGTGAAGAAGTAGTCGAACGCGTTGTTCGCGGAGTAGCCGGCGTAGCTCGCCCAGTGGAAGAAGAGACCGACGATGAGCATCGCCAAGCCGCCTCCCACAAGCATCCAGTCAGACGTTTTGAACTTGCTGAGAT
>WLMZ01000047.1 GCA_009726095.1 Actinomycetota bacterium | reverse complement strand
GTGCAGCGCCGCGGAACGGGTGCGCTTGGCAAGGTGTTCGGGCCACTGATGGTGCTGTGGTTCACGGTGCTCGGTGCGCTCGGATTGTCGCAGATCGTTCAGGAGCCCGGCGTGCTTGCCGCTGTGAACCCGATCCACATCGTGCACTTCTTCGCTGCCTCACCGCTCAAGGCGTTCCTCGCCCTCGGCAGCATCTTCCTCGTGGTCACCGGCGGTGAGGCGTTGTACGCCGACATGGGACACTTCGGACGTCGACCGATCGCGATTGCCTGGTACAGCCTTGTGCTCCCCGGACTCCTGCTGAACTACTTCGGCCAAGCCGCACTCCTGATCCGCGACCCCTCCGCCATCGAGAGCCCCTTCTACCGGATGGCGCCCGACTGGGCCGTTACCCCTCTGGCGGTACTCGCCACGATGGCCTCGGTGATCGCCTCACAAGCGCTCATCTCCGGGGCGTTCTCGCTCACCGTGCAAGCTGTGCAGCTCGATTACCTACCGCGGGTCGCAATCCGACACACCTCGGGCGATCACCAGGGCCAGGTGTACGTGCCACTCGTCAACTGGGCCTTGATGGTTGGCTGCGTCGGGCTGGTGATCGCGTTTCGCACCTCGAGCAACCTCGCCGCCGCCTACGGCATCGCCGTCACCAGCGTGATGTTGATCACCACGATCCTGATCGCCGTCGTCGCCCAACGCAACTGGGGATGGTCGCGAGCGAAGACAGCCGTCGTGGTTACGCCGCTGTTCATCATCGACGCTGGATTCCTGGCAGCCAATGTCCCCAAGATCCCCTACGGTGGCTGGTTCACACTCGCCGTCGCCGTTCTGTTGCTCGCCCAGATGGCCACGTGGCGTACAGGTCGCCAGCTCGTGGCCGAACGCATCCACCGAGGCGAACGGCCCATCGCCGACTTGCTCGAGGAGTGCGCCACGATCACACGGGTCGACGGCAGCGCCGTGTTCCTGTTCAAGGAGCAGGGCATGGCGCCGCCGGCCCTGATCAACAACGTGCTGCACAACAAGGTATTGCATTCCACCACCCTGCTGGTGTCGATCGTTGTCGAGGAGGTCCCACGGATTCCCGCCGACCAACGCGCCGAGGTGACCCGAGTGCAACCCGGTGTCTATCAAGTGTGTCTGCGCTTCGGCTTCATGGAAGAAGCCGATGTCCCCGCCGCGCTTGCCACTGTCGAGTTGCCGCAACGCATCATCGACCTGAACGAAGTGACCTACTTCATCGGCCGCGAATCGGTGATTGCCGGCAAGGTCCCCGGCATGCACCCTCTACGCGAGCAACTCTTCGTCGTGTTGAATCGTGGCGCGGCAAGTGCCAGCCGGTTCTTCAACCTCCCGCCCGACCGCGTCTTCGAGGTCGGCTCGCACGTCGAGATCTGACCGTGGTTTCGTGCCCTGGAGGGCACGAAACGACTCGCAGAAGGCGTCGAGCCAGATGTGATCGGGGCTGCCGGGGTAACGGTTCACGGATCGCCGAATTCGGGGACACCGAAGCCATCGGCCCCGCACTGGACCGCGGCGAGCCGATTCACCATCCCTGAGCCAGACGTCTCGCCCGCACGATGTCGTCTCGGAACGGATCGGTTCTAGCATGCCTCCGTGAAAAGTCGCCTCTCCATTCGTTCGAAGCTGATGGTGCTGCTCGTTATGAGCGGCATCGTCGGCGCAATCGCCATCGGCGTCATCGGCTATGTCCAGGGCGAGCACTCCCTGCGCAGGGCCACATGGGACCAACTCGTGTCGATCCGCGAAACCAAGAAGGCGTGCTTCGAGCGGTGGACCGACCAGCAGCTCCGCGAGTTCCGCATCCTGTCGAGCGACCAGCAACTGGTCAGCGCCGCGGCCGACTTCCGGCGCGGTTTCGACGACCTCGGGCCAACGCTGACCGACGCCGAACAGCAGCGGCTGCTCGGCTACTACCGCGACACGTTCGTGCCGCAGTTGCCCGCCAACATCGACGACCGGGCGGTGGACACCTACCTGCCCGACACCAACGCCGGCGCCCGGCTGCAGCTGGATTACATCGTCGACAACCCGAACCCCGCCGGCAAGAAGTACTTGCTGGAGACGCGCAGTGAATCAGTGATCGCCGGTGACGCAGTGGACGCGTACGACGCCGCCCACCGCGCCTACCATCCGACGTTCGTACGGCTGATGAACGAGACGCAGCTGTACGACCTGTTCCTGATCGACGCCGAAACCGGCGACGTGTTGTACACGACGCAGAAGGAGGCCGATCTGGGCACCAGCCTGATCGATGGCCCGTACCACCTCTCCGGCCTCGCCACTGCGTTCGAGAGGGCCCGCACTGGCGACGTCGGCGACGCCGGTGTGGTACTGGTGGACTTCAAGCACTACACCGCATCGTTCGGTGCGCCGGCCGCCTTCCTGGCCGCCCCGATCACCGACAACGGCAAAGTGGTCGCGGTGGTCGCCGGGCAGGTTTCGATCGACGCGCTCAACAACGCCATGACGTCGAACGGCAACTGGAAAGACGAAGGCCTCGGCGCGTCCGGCGAGTCGTATCTGGTTGGTCCGGACATGACGGCACGCACCGACAGCCGTTTCCTGATCGAGGACAAGGCCGACTATCTGGCGACACTGACCCGCCTCGGGGTCGACGACGCCACCGTGCAGGCCATCGACACCAGCGGCCACTCGATCCTGAACCAGTCCATCGAAACCGGCCCCGTTCGCGCTGCACTCGACGGCAAGACCGGCACCAGCACCATTGCCGACTACCGCGGCATCGAGGTGATGTCGGCCTACGCCCCCGTGATGGTGGGCGGCGAACGCTGGGCGATCCTCATCGAGAAGGACGTGTCGGAGGCGCTCGACCCGATGTACCGAATGCGCCGCAACATCCTGCTCGCCACCGGTGCTGCAGCGATCGTTCTCACGTTGTTGGCGCTCTGGTCCGCCCGAGCGTTCCTGCGACCCATCGTTCGATTGCAGGATGGTGTCGAGCGGCTGAAGTCGGGCGACGTGGACTTCTCGATCGACGCCGAGGGCCACGACGAGTTCGCCTCGCTGGGCAGGGCCTTCAACGAGATGATCGCCGAGGTGCGCCAGCGCAACCGCACCATCGCCGAGAAGACCGCCGAGTACGAGAAACTGCTGCGCAACGTACTGCCCGACGCAGTGGCCGACCGGATGCGCGGCGGCGACCAGGTGGTTGCCGACACGTTCCGCAACGTGAGCATCGGCTACATCTCCATCGACGGCCTACCGCGGCTGATGCACGGCCTGGATGCAACCGCCACCATCAAGTTGCTCAACGAACTGGTGGACAGCTTCGACGACGCCGCTGAACGCCACGGGGTGGAGAAGGTGCGCACCATCGGTGACGCCTATCTGGCCGCCTGCGGACTGTCCACGCCACGGCTCGACCACCGCCAGCGCATGTCATCGTTCGCTCACGAGGCGCTGGCCATTGTCGAACGGTTCAACGCCGCCAAGGGGTGCGACCTGCAACTGCAGATCGGCATGGCCAGCGGCGAGGTCGACGCCGGCATCGTGGGTCGGCACCGCTTCGTGTACGAGATCCTCGGCGGCTGCGTGGCCGACGCCCGCCGCCTTGCCAGCGCCGGCGACCAGCCGGGTGTTCACATGACGCCCGAGTTCGAGCAGGCTCTGAGCGGTACCGGTCAGGACGGCCAGTGATGGGCCTGTTCTCCGATCCTGCCGTTGGCTGGACGCTCGGCCTCGCGCTGGGCTTCCCGGTCGCGTCGGTGGCGCTGGTGGAACTCGAGCGTGTGCTGGGCGACAAGTCACCCGATGCATCGAAGGTGTGTCGACTGGTGCAGCGCACGGTGCTGCCCCCGCTGGGCGCGTTCTTGTTGCTCGACCGGGTGGGCAGGCAGTCCAGCGACGGCGCACCCATGAAGGTGGTGCTCAGCGTCCTTTCGATCACCGCGATCAACGCCGTACTGGTTGCGGTCAACGCCGCGATGCGCGCTCCACGCGACGGCGAACGACGGGGCACGGGCATCCTGCTGGACCTGGCCCGGTTGCTGGTGGTGCTGGTGGCGTCCGCTGTGGTGGCTTCCAGTATCTGGGGCGTCGACCTCGGTGGCCTGCTGACGGCCCTGGGCGTGGGATCGGTGGTCCTCGGCCTTGCCATGCAAGACACGGTCAGCGGACTTTTCGCCGGTATGTCCCTGCTGTCGGGGCGCCACTTCAAGGAGGGCGACTGGATCGAATCGGGCGGCCTCGAGGGGCGCATCGTGCACATGAACTGGCGCACGGTCACCATCGAAACGCTCGACGACGAAAAGTTGGTCGTCATCCCCAACTCCACCCTGGCCACCGAGCCGTTCACGGTGCTCACCACCAACACGCGCAGCTTCGGCTCGAACCTGCAGATCCGCTTCGCCTACGGCACCCCACCCGCACGGGCGATGAGCGCTCTGGAACGGGCGATCGAGAGCGTTGACATCGTGATGGCCGACCCCCCGTACGACATCGACATCGTTGCGGCCGACGAGCAGGGCATCCTGTTCGATATCTGCGTACACGCCCCCAGTCGGTCCGACGGCGAAGAAGCCGTGACCGAGGTGATCCGCAAGCTGTGGTACGTGTGCCAGCGCGAGGGCCTGGTGATGGCCGGTGCCGCCAATCGACTGAGCACCTTCAATCAACCGCTGCGCCCGATCGCCGACGAACTGGCACAGCATCTCGGCGGCACCGACCTGTTTCCTGGCACGGCGCCCGGCTTCGATCGGTTGTTCGCCGCCGCCCGCTACGAGGTGTACGACGACGGCGAGGTGCTGCTGCTTGCCGGCGACCCGTTCGACCGCCTGTTCCTGGTCACCGAGGGGTCGCTGGGCGTGACGATGGGTAGCGGCAACGACCTGCCCCCGGTCCAGGAAGTCGAGATGGGTGGCGCCTTCGTGGCACGAGCACTGCTCAGCGGAGGGCCGTCTCCCGTATCGCTCGTCGCCGACGGCGAGACCTCGGTGATCCGCCTCGGTGCCGCAGCGGTGCTGGCGTTCCTGAACCAGAACCCCGGCCTGGCACGCCAACTGGAGCAGGCCATCGACCTGACCGAACTGGGCCTGCGGTCGGCCAACCGTTCACTCAGTTTCTGACGCCAGCGGTTATGGTCGGGCGCGTTCCCCCATGTCGTCGTCACCCACACCACTGACCCCTTCATCGCGCCGCACCGCCTACATCTTGTTGGCGATGACCATCGCCTTTGGCAGCGTGGCGTTCACGCTCGTCAAGCTCGCCCTCAAGGAAATGACCCCCGTCAGCCTCGCCACCGGTCGCGTCGTGGTGTCAGCGCTGGTGTTCACGGCGGTGGTCATGCGTTCACCCCACCGAAGACGACCCATCGACGCTGGCGATCGAGTGCGGGTCCTCCTCTGCGGCTTCGGCGGCTCGGCGGTCTTTCATCTGCTGTTCAGTTGGGGCCAACTCCATGTGTCCGTGGCCGTTGCATCGGTCATCATGGCCACCTTTCCCGTCATGGTCGCCATCGGCGAGGTGGCCTTCTTGCATCATCGCCTGCACCGCCCCCAGGTGGCCGGACTCGTGCTCGCGACGACAGGTTGTGCGGTGATCGGCATCGCCGGGGGCGGCTCGGCGCCGGGATCGACCATCGCCGGCATGATCGCCGTCGGGTTGTCCACGCTCACCTGGGCAGGTGTCACCGTGGCCACCCGTAGCATCGCCGATCGCTACGACCCATGGTGGCTCAACACGCCCGGCACGGTGATCGGTGCCGTGTTCATTCTGCTGATCGACCTGCCCCACCTGCATGAGTTCGCAAGCCTGTCCCTGAAGGCATGGATCGCTGTGATCTGGCTGGGCTCGGCGAGCTCGGCGTTCATCTACTTTGCGATGGCACGCGTGATGACGGTGGTCTCGGCCACCACGACGGCATCGATCAGCACGGTGGTCACACCAACGAGCGTGATGGTTGCCTGGGCGGTACTGGGCAACGCCCCCTCGCCGACCGAGGTGGTCGGTGGCCTTGTCGTGATCGCCGGTGTCGTGTTGGCGGCCCAGCGGGGCACCGCCACCACAAGAGCACCCCGGCCGAACGCTCTGATTGACGGATCGGCGCCTCGGGCGGGCAGAATCGGCAGGTGATCCACCACTACCTTGCCGCACGGGCCGAGCTCACCGCTCCCGGAGCCCCCTTCGCCACCACCACCATCGATGTGCGTGGCGCAGCCATCCGTACGTTTGCCAACATGCCACCGAATATGCGGGTGCTGTGGGAATCCACGGCAGCGCACGCCGACAAGGACTACATCGTCTACGAGGACGAGCGTTACACCTACGCCGAGATTCATGCCCAGGTGCGCAAGCTGGCCCACCACCTGGCGGCGCACGGCGTCACGCGCCACACCCGGGTTGCGATTGCGATGCGCAACTACCCGGAATGGGTCGTCGGCTATTGGGCCACCATCAGCGTCGGTGCTGCAGTAGTCGGCATGAATGCCTGGTGGACACCACCGGAGATGGAGTACGCACTCAACGACAGCGAACCACGGGTGCTCATTGCAGATGACGAGCGGCTCGAACGCCTGGCCCACATGCCCGAGCAACGTCCGATGCACATCATCTCCGTGCGCAGCACCGGAGCCCTGCCCGAAGGTGGCGTGCACTGGGCCGACGTGATGGCGGGCGATGACCCGGGCTCGCTGCCACCGTGCGAGATCGACCCCGACGACGATGCCACCATCTTCTACACCTCGGGTACCACGGGCTTCCCGAAGGGCGCCCAACTGACCCATCGTGGATCGGTTGCCAACATTCTCAACCTGATCGCGATGACCACCATCGCCACCGCTGGCGAGCAGAAGGCCGTCGATGCCGGCGACCTGCCGCCGAAGCCGCCGTCGACTCCCCGCCCGCCCGTGTTCATGGCACCCACACCGCTGTTCCACGTGACCGCCTGTAACTGCCTACTGCACCCAGCCACGATCGGCGGCGCCAAGATCGTCTTCACCCGCAAGTGGGACCCAGGCCGAGCGCTCGAGCTGATCGAACGCGAACGGGTCACCAGCTTCTCCGGCGTGCCCACGATGAGCCGCGAGCTGCTGATGCATCCCGATTGGGCAACCCGCGACACGTCGTCGCTGCAGGGGCTCGGGGGCGGCGGCGCGGCATTGCAGCCCGATCTGGTGACCAAGATTGCCGGGGCGGTGTCGTCCAGTGCTCCCTCCACCGGATACGGCATGACCGAGACCCATGGCATCATCACGGCCAACGCTGGCCGCTGGTTCGTCAACAAGCCGGCATCGTGCGGGCCGGCGGTACCGACCTTGGAGACCAAGCTGGTCGACGAAGACGGCAACGACCTGCCCACCGACCCCGACACGATCGGCGTGCTGTGCGTGCGCGGTGCGGTGGTCATCAAGGGCTACCTCAATCGGCCAGAGGCCACGGCCGATGCCATTCGCGACGGTTGGCTGAACACCGGCGACATCGCCCGTATCGACGAGGACGGCTTCATCTTCCTGGTCGACCGCGCCAAGGACATGGTGCTGCGCGGCGGGGAGAACGTGTACTGCAGCGAGGTCGAGAGCGCTATCTACCACCACGATGCCATCGCCGAGGCGGCGGTGTTCGGCGTGCCCGATGAACGCCTCGGCGAAGACGTCGCAGCCGTGATCGTGCTCAAACCAGGCCACGAACTGACCGACGACGCCCTGCGCGAGTTCTTGTCCGCCAGCCTGGCCAAGTACAAGATTCCCGCCCAGATCTGGTTCCGCGACGAACCCATCCCGCGCAACGCCAACGGCAAATTCCTGAAGCGCGAGTTGCGAGCCGAGATACTCGGCGGTTAGGTATGCCCATCCACGCCGAGGCTCATTTCATGTCGCCCACAGGCACCGTCCAGGAGGACACCACAATGCACTCTTCGTCAGCATCAGGTCAGCCCCGTACGGGCCACACCAGCGTGGCCCTGCGGGTGCTGGCTATCGTCGCACTCGCCGTCGGACTGGGCAGTTGCTCCAGCACGACAAAAGCGAGCAGCAGCAGCGAGCGCATCATCACCGTCACCCATGCCGAGGTGCCCAAGGCAACGATCATCGACAACGGCGACACCGGACCCTCGGTGGGCGATGTGCGGTTGTGGCATTTCGATGGGCAAACCGATACCGGCGATGTCGTAAACACCGACTGGATCATGACCACAACGGCGGTTGATATGCCCGCTGTCGATGTCGAGACGCGCATCACCACCGGTGTATTCAGGTTCGGCGACTTGGCGGATCAAATCATCCTGCAGGGGGTCGGGCTGTACCCGGCCAAGGGTGCAACCCTGAAGGTGTCGTCATCGGTGGTCCGCTCGATCATCGGCGGTTCCGGCAAGTACGCCGGCGCCAGCGGCTGGGTGGAATCCACGCACCTCGATGACGGCACCTGGACGCACGTCTTCCACCTGCAGTAGGGCACGGAGCGCCGCCGTCAGGCGCAGCGTCGATCCTCGAACCGCGTGGTACAGGTCGCGCATCGTGCCGTTCCCGCGTACGGACACCGTCCGGGGTCGATGCCATCGTTGCCGCCTCCAGCGACCTCCGGGATCATGTCGACCCCGATGATTACCGCGGCATCTGCTGTTGACACATCCTCGGCCTCGGCATCCCGTGCAGCCAGGAACGTCCACGCAATCCAGAACGTGACAGCCATGGCAGCGAGTGCCCAAACCCACGGGGCGAGCAGCAAGACAAAGATCGAGCGCAGCGTCCCACCGATGGCGGCGGAGTGGGCCACCCGACCAAGTACCTGGGAGTTGATGGGGTGCCAGCTGTCGGGATACTTACGGTTGTCGCCCTTGGTCACCCATCCGCTGACGCCGTCACCGCCGACGATGCGGTGGATGATCTGGTGCCCTGCGCCGACATCGCCAGCAGCGATGGTGTAGACGATCACATCACCAACCGCATACGAGTCCTGCTTGCGGGTCAGCACCACATCGTTGCTGGTGTAGGTGGGCAGCATCGATTCGCCGGCCACGAACACGATCCCGGAGTTCCCACCGTAGGCAACGGGCCACAGGTACACCACGGTTGCGACCAGCGCCACCATGACGACGCCCGACAGCCCCCGTGCGACCACCCCCAACGCTCGTCGCCAACCGACGGGGGGCTGGTGCAGCGGCAGCGCCGCAGACGCGACGGCGTTCCCGCCACGAGCGACGGGGGGCGTCGCTCGTGGGCGGGAACGGCGGTCGTGACGAGCGCCGAGCGGAGCAGGAGCTACTGGGAGATCTAGCGACATCGAGATACCCGATCAAGTGGGCTGGGAACGAACACGTCCCCCGTGGTGGGCTGCCAGCCGAGCTGGCAACGCACCACGGGGGTCATTTGGTCAGCGCCCGTTACGGGACGATGGTGCCACTGATGACGATGGCAGCACCGGTCACGACGTTGGACACTGCCGCGGTGCCAAAGGTGAAGAGCTGGGTTCCGCTGGCGTCAAGGGTTTCCGTCTCCTGGCTGCCCTCCACTACGCCAGCGGCGCCGTACAGTTGCACCTTCATGGACTGGCCGTCGCAGGCCGCATTGATCGACGACACTGTTGCCGTGTCGATCACGTACTCGTGGGCCGTTGCGTTGTAGGCGGTCGTGTAGGCGATATCGACACCGTTGGTATCGCACGCTGCCACGACGCTGCTCGCAGCGCCAAGGTTGGTGGAGGTCAAGGTGCCGAGAGTTGCTGCCGACGCAGCCACAATCCCGCCGCCCACAGCGACGGCGAATGTGCCGGCGACGAGCGCTTGTCGAACTGACTTCTTCATGATGATTGAACTCCCTACCGTCGCCCATCACAGCGCCGGTTTGCACTGCGAGGACTTCAGTGATTTCAGCTTGCGGCTCCAGGGTTCGCGGCGGGCAACGCGTTGCGTAGCAACTCCGTAGCAAGTGTTACGGGCCTGCTACCCGCGATGGTCGGCGCCGGCCGACGAGGTGCTGTAGCGGTAGCCGAAACTCCGCACGGTGGTGATCACCGGCCCGGCAAGGGCCACGCCAGCCAGCTTGCGACGCAGTCGCGCCACCACGAACTTCACCCGCTCGGGCCCCACCCCCGAGGGGTTGTCCCAGGCGTGCTCCAGCAGTTGTGTCGGTGACAACACGTGGTTCGAGTGCCGAACGAGCGCCACCAGCACACGGTGCTCCAGCGGCGTGAGTACCACCTCGACGCCGTCGAGGGTGACCTCATGACGCACGAAGTCGACCATGAGTGGCCCGTCGGTAAAGGTGTCGTTCAACTCCGGCTGGCCGGTCTGGTTCCGACGCAGGGCCGCGTTGACGCGCGCGATCAGCTCGGACCGCCCGATGGGCTTGGTCAGGTAATCGTCGGCGCCAGCATCAAGACCGCGCACCTTGTCGGACTCCGAGCCGTGTGCGGTCAACAGCACCACGGGCACGGCCGACATCTCGCGAAGTCGTTGCAGCACAGTCCACCCATCGGTGTCCGGTAGCCCGACATCGAGCAGCACCAGATCCGGGCGGCATTCGTAGAACGACCGAAGACCTGACTGGCCAGTGGCGGCATCGAGCACGCGATAGCCGGCGCGTTCAAGGACGTGCCGGAGCAGCGTGCGCAGGTCGGCTTCGTCCTCGATGATCAGAATCGTCGCGCTCATCGGTCGCCGATCCCGGTTGAGGAATCCGCCGACCCCGCAGCCTGAGACTGATCGGAGAGCCGCACCGTGAACACCGCACCCAGCGTTCCGCTGGTGGCCGAGATGCTGCCACCGTGTAGTTCGACGATCGAGCGGGCAATGGCCAGACCGAGACCGCTGCCCGGGTGCTGCCCGGGACGAATGTTGGACCCGCGGTAGAACCGATCGAAAAGACGGTCGATGTCAGCCGCTGGAACCCCAATCCCGTTGTCGGCAACCTCGATCTCCCAGCAGTCTCCCCAGCGGCGGGTGGTCACCGACACCCATCCACCCTCCGGGGTGAACTTCACCGCATTCGAGATGAGGTTGCGCATCACCTCGTCCATTCGGCCAGGATCGATCATCGCTGGAGCGAGCGAATCCGACAGCGACACGAGCAACTCGACATGCTTCTTCGCGGCCTCGGGGGCGAACGTGGCCATTACCTCGCGCACCAGACCGGCCAACGGCGTCGGCCGGATTTCGATCCCGAGTCCGCCCCCTTCGAGGCGGGCCATCAACAGCAGGCTCTCCACCATCTCGAGCATGCGTTGGCTGTTACGCGAGATGATCTCCACGAACTCGCGCTGCTGTTGCGGGCTGCTGGGCTGATCGTCGAGCAGAAGCTCGGCGAACCCGGCAATCGCCGTCAGCGGAGTACGCAGTTCGTGCGACACGGTGGCCATGAAGTGGGCGCGCATTTCGTCGATATCCGACAGACGCTGGTTCTGTTCCTCGGTGGCGGCGCGGAGCTCGCGCTCGTGCTGCAGGGTCAGCCGGCCATCTTCGTCGTGCTGGGCGCGTTGGGTCAGGTCGCTGTACGCCCACAGGTGCGCCTTGCGCCCACCCATCAGACGCACGGTGGCATAGTCGCGTCCGAGCAACCGACCGTCGGCCATACGGATCAGTTCACCCACGCGCTCGAGGTTGTCCTTGTAGTTCGTGGCGATGCTGCGGCCAAACGCCTCACCGTCGCTCACCGCCCGTTCGGCCTGGGCGCGGATCATGCTCGTGGGAAGGCCAGCGAGTTCTTCCGGCGGCATCTTGTAGCCGAACATCCGGCAAAAGGTCTGGTTCGCAAACAGGATGCGCATGTCGTCGTCGACGAAGAGCGTCCCGATCTGCAGGTTGGCCAGGAAGGCATTCATCTCGGAGGTGCGCTCGCGCAGGGTCAGCTCGGCGAGTTGGCGTGTGCGGTGGGCGCGGTGCCCGCTGATCAGGTTTCCCACGGCGACCACGAACGGTTCGAGATAGGCCAGGATGTCGTCGTCGTAGCCAGCAGATCGGTTGGCCACACCGATCTGGCCAACGAGTTCCTTACCCGCCATGATCGGGATACCGAGGAACGAGGTCAGGGCCGGGTGTCCGGCCGGTCGGCCCACACAACGAGCGTCGGTGGCGACATCGTTGGCCACGACCACACGCCCGCCCTCGCGCAGGCCCCAGCCGAACAACGAGTCGAGGTTGCGGAACTGCAGCCCTTCACCATGCACCACGTGCTCGTCGAACAGGCGCCGCGTGGAGTCATCCCAGGTGATGTCGGTGATGGCGCGCGTCTGCAGGTAGGGATCCCCGGCTACGTCGTACAACACCTCGGCGATGTAGCCGTACTCGCTCCCGCTCAACGCCAGCAGGTCAGCCAGCAGCGGTTCGAACAGTTCGGTGGGGCCGACATTGCTGTGGAGAAGCCCAGCCACCGTGGTCACGGCGTTCAGGAGTCGCTTGGTCGACTCCAGATCTGCAGCCGTTACTGGCCGGTTTTCCAAGTTGTCGGGCATCACTGGTCTTTCAATGGGCCAACAGTGTCGTCTCAGCCCAAATCGTAGCCGCAGATGCAGTCCAATATGCATCGTCCGGCCGCCCGGCCAGCAATGCAGTAAGGCTGGCACCTGCAGCGTCCGGTACGGTAACCAACACGAACCGAACAGCGTTGGCGCGTCGGGCGAACCCGGAAGGAACTGACATGGTTGGTGGGGCACTCAAGATGGCCAGCATGGACGACCTCGATCTGAGGATGTCCGAAGGGGTCCGGCCGCTCTACGAGGCGGTCACCGCATTCATCCGTGACGAGGTCGACCCGATCACCCAGGAGTTCTATCGGCTGGGCGAGGGACGCGCCGATCGCTGGAGCTGGGCACCCGGACAACTGGAGTTGCTCGAGACCGTCAAAGCCAAGGCGCGCACGCTGGGACTGTGGAACTTCTTCCTGCCCAATGCCGAGACCGGCCAGGGACTGAGCAACCTGGACTATGCCTACATCGCCAACGAGCTGGGCAAGAACCGCCTGGCGTCAGAGTGCCTCAACTGCTCCGCCCCCGACACCGGCAACATGGAGGTCATCGAGCGCGTCGGTACCCCCGAGCAGAAGCATCAGTGGCTCGAACCGCTGCTGCGTGGCGAGATCCGTTCCGCCTATGCGATGACCGAACCCGGCGTGATGAGCAGCGATGCCAAGCAGATCCAGACCAACGCCGTGCTCGATGGCGAGGAATGGGTGATCAACGGCTCGAAGTTCTACATCTCCGGTGCCGGCGACCCGCGTTGCAAGATCATGATCACGATGGTGCGCACCAACCCCGATGCCGACACCTACAAGCAGCAGTCGCAGATCCTCGTGCCGATGGATACGCCCGGCGTCGAGATCGTCGAGCCGATGCAGGTCTTCGGTGCCGACGACGCCCCCCACGGTCACATGCACATCCGCTTCACCGACGTACGCGTGCCAAAGAGCAACGTGCTGTGGGGCGAGGGCCGCGGGTTCGAGATCTCGCAGCTCCGTCTCGGGCCTGGCCGCATCCATCACTGCATGCGTTCCATCGGCGCGGCCGAACGTGCCATCGAGATGATGGTCGATCGCGGCCTCACCCGCGAGGGTTTTGGCAAGAAGCTGATCAACCTCGGCAAGAACATGGAGGTCGTCTCCCGTTCGCGTATCGAGGTAGAGGCAATGCGCCTGATGGTGCTGCGCGCCGCGAAGGCAATGGACACGCTCGGCAACGCCGAGGCACGCGTCTGGGTGAGCGCCGTCAAGGCCATGGTGCCCGAGAAGTGCTGCGACATCATCGATGAAGCCATCCAGATGCACGGCGCCGCCGGTATCTCGCAGTGGTTCCCGCTCGCCGAGATGTGGCACAGCCAGCGCACCCTGCGCCTGGCCGATGGCCCCGACGAGGTGCACCACCAGGTGGTGGGCCGCGCCGAGGTGAAGAACCGTGAAGCCGAGCGCAAGGCCGGCAGCACCATCGATCAGCGCTCGCGCGGATCACTGTTCACCGGCCCCTGACCCATTCGATTGTCGAAGTTGCGTCTCAGCGGCCCCTCATGGGCCTGTGAGGCGCGACTTCGTCGCGCCGAGCCCCCACCCGGGCGTAGTGTTCGAGCCATGCGCATCGGAGCCCTGATCTTCCCCACCGACTTGTCGATCGGCGTCGGCCGACTCGCCCGCGAGATGGAAGACCGTGGCTACGAGTCGTTGTGGGTCACCGAGCACACGCACATCCCGACCAGCCGGCGCAGCCCGTGGCCGGGCGGTGCACCCCTGCCCGACGAATACCTACGCACGCTCGATCCGTATATTGCGCTCGCCACCGCTGCCGCTGTCACCACGCGCCTCAAGGTGGGCACCGGCGTGTCGCTGATTGCCCAGCATCACCCGATCACGCTCGCCAAGACCGTTGCCTCGCTGGACCTGGTCTCGAATGGCCGGCTCCTCTTCGGTATCGGCGTGGGCTGGAACGAGGAGGAGATGGAACACCACGGCGTGAATCCGCGCACCCGCCGCAGCGCAGCGCGCGAAACCATGCTGGCGATGAAGGAGCTGTGGACCAAGGACGAGGCGGCCTACAGCGGCACCTTCGTGAACTTCAGCGAATCGTGGAGCTGGCCCAAGCCCGTGCAGAAGCCGCATCCGCCGGTGCTGATGGGCGGTGCCGGCGGCCCCATCACGTTTCGTCATCTCGCCGAATACTGCGACGGCTGGATGCCCATCCATGGTCGTCGCGACATCGGCGCGAAGCTCCCGCAGCTGCGCCAGGCCCTTGTCGATGCCGGACGCGATCCTGACGACTTCGAGTTGGGTGTCTTCGGCTGCCCGGCCGACCTGCCAACCATCGACGCGTATGCCGAAATGGGCTTCACCCGGTGCGTGCTGGGCCTGCCGCCGACATCGGAATCAGCTGCGCTGCAGGCGCTCGATACGTACGCCGCCGTGATCGATCACTATCACTCGTAGGTGAGGCACCCGTCGTCGAGATCGGCGGCGGGCAGGCTGTCTTTCTCGACCCAGTAATCCTGGGAATGCTGCCACTCTGGCGCATCGAGGCGTTGCGGCAACAGGTGCATACCCCGCATGAGATACCCGGGGTTGAAGTTCTCGGGGTCCATCCACGCCAGCACCGGGAGCTGGGCATCGGATGCACGAAGCGTGGGGGTGACCCTGCTGGCGCCGAGTTCGGCCATGTGGCTGAGCAGACGGCACACGAAGTCGCCGATCAGGTCGGCCCGCAGCGTCCAGCTGGCACGGAAGTACCCGAAGACCCAGGCCATATTGGGCACACCGGTGAACATCATTCCGCGATAGGTGATGGTGTCGTTGAAGACCAACGGCTTGTCATCGATGGTGAACTCGATATCGCCGAGCACGCTGAGGTTGAAGCCGGTGGCCGTGATGATGACATCGGCCGACAGTTCCTCGCCGGACTTCAGCAGGATGCCGTGCTCGGTGAACGACTCGATCTCGTCGGTGACCATCGAGGCCTTGCCCGACTTGATGCCCTGAAACAGGTCACCATCGGGCACGAAGGCAAGTCGCTGCCGCCATGGCCGGTACTGCGGCGTGAAGTGCTTCTCGACGTCGTAGTCGGGACCGAGGAAGGAACGCACACCCTCGATCAGCTCGTGCTTCACGAGCTCGGGTTCGTCGAACGAGAGTTGCGTGATCACCTGCTGATCGTGCAGGACCTTTCTGCGCACGATCTCGTGGATCCACTCTTCGTTGATGTCGAGCTCGCGCAGTGTGTCGGCGAGTTCGTTGGCGTTGCGGCCGGTCCAGAAGTACGTGGGCGACCGTTGCAGGACGGTGACATGTGCGCAGTCGCCGGCGATGGCTGGCACCAGCGTGGCAGCCGTGGCTCCTGAGCCGATGACGATGACCTGCTTGCCGGCCAGGTCGAGGTCGTCTGGCCAGGTCTGCGGGTGCACGATACGGCCCTGATAGCGATCCAGACCGGGCCAGTCGGGCGTGTACCCCTGCGAGTGCCGATAGTAGCCCTGGCACATCCACAAGAAGTTGGTGGTGAAGCGCACGTGCTCGTTCGTGTCGGTGCGGATGGCATCGATGGTCCAGGTGTTGATTGCGCTCGACCACGTGGCGTTGGTGATGCGGTGCCCGTAGCGGATGTGCCGGTCGAGATCGTTGTCCTCGATGACCTCGCCCATGTACTTGCGGATCTCGTCAGCTGTGGCGATCGGCGCACCGGTCCACGGCTTGAACCGGTACCCGAAGGTGTACAGGTCGCTGTCCGAGCGGATGCCCGGATACTTGTGCATCAGCCATGTTCCGCCGAAGCTCTCGAGGCCTTCGAGCACCACGAAGGTTTTGTCCGGGCACTGCGTGGAGAGGTGGTAGGCACCACCGATCCCGGAGATGCCAGCGCCCACGATGAGCACGTCGAAATGCTCGGTGCTGATCGGGCCGGCTCCGGCCCCCGGTGCTGCTGCGACTGTTGCGGTCTGGCTCATTGGCTGTTCAACCTTCTGCGGTAATCGGTCGGGATTCGCGCCCTATCGTGCGATCTTGACACTCGGTCGCTGGGTCGAACAGAGCCGTTCGGCCCTACATCCAGTTCTCGTCGGCAAGGCCGAGCTCGGGCCATGGCCCGCACGCGATCGGCTGGCAGTTGCCCCACCCCATCGCGCCACCCACGGGGTCGTGCACCCGCACCACGGTGTCTCGAATCTGGTGCAGCGCCCGGGCCATCTCGGGTGTGGAGCAGTCGGCAATCCGCTCGCCGTCGACATGGAGCTCGCCACGCCATTCGCCGTGGTGATGGCCGCCAAAGCCGAAATAGAGGCCTGCACCCAGCTGGACACCGGTGTCGTCGAGCACCTCGATGGTGAGCGGACGAGCCGAGCCATCTGCCATCCGGCAATCGAGTTCGCCACCGAGCAGGCGTCGATTGGCGGGATCGAACCGCAACGTCGGGACGATGTCGACGATCTGGTCGACCACGCCATCGGGATACTCCACCCCGGCCGTGACCATCTTCTGGCCGTGGGTACCCAGACGATGCCATGTGTAGTGCAGGTGCAGCGCATACCGACTGCCATCGGGACGTTGCATCAGCACCGGGCACCAGATCATCTGGAAGCCAACGCCTGCCGGGATGCCGCCGCCCGGCTCGAGATCGGTGGGTGGCAGGCCGACGTCGTAACGAACGCCCCACGAGTGGTCACGGGTCGAGACCCACGTATCGGGGGTGATCTCGTGACGCTCGCCATCGATCTGCACCCACCCCGAGCACACGCCCGTCTGGTGATACCGCACCAGGTCGGTTGCCAGCCGGTACCCGGATCGGCGCCACGAACGTTCTTCATTGACCGGCGGCACCACGGCTTCGAAGGTCCAGTCGAACGCAATCGGCTGGCAACCGTTCGGTTCGAGACGAAAGCGGACCACGCGCAAGGGCTCGATGACGTCGTAGTGGATCGGACCGACCGTGGTCGTGAGCGGATCGGGGGCAAGGCGGCGACTGGACCGCACCGTGACCTGCTCGACACCGCGCGAGATGGCAGCGTAGCCATCCATCACGTTGCGGTTGGTGTACTTGCCAAGGCCGAAGCCCAACTGCAGGCTGCCGTCGCGGGCCATCGCCATCGCACACACCTTCTCGGTCCAGCTCGGGTCGGAGCTGGCCACATTGGCAAAGGTCTCGGCGATCTGATGGGCAAAGGTCTCGTCTGCCGCCAGGATCGGCCCGATGGGCGTCACCATGGTGGGCCGCCCAGGCCCGGGCCACTCGTTCTCAGGTTCACACCGCGACCCTAGCGAAGCGTTGCCCCTCACCCGGGGGCCCGCCTGCGCACTGTGCGCGCCGCTACCGGTCAACTACGCTGCGTCCCAGAGAGGGCCTGGGGGCGCGCTCGGTTGCACGACGGACCGCTCTGACAACGACGATTGGCTCACAGCTATGCAGGACGAGCTACTGGCTCAGGTCGCCACAACACATCCGCCGGCGGCGAGCCACCGCGACGCGGCCCGTGCGGCGGTGCCTGCTGCGGTGCGTTCGGCAGCACGATCTGGCGCTGGCGTCAGCGCAGTACTGTGGGGCGCGCTCTACACCCTGGCCGCCTTCACCGGGCAACGGTTCAGCACCGTCACCGTCGCCACCGATTGGCAGTTCGCTCCGCTCGATGCCCTGAGCGCCCATCCACTGCGCAGCGTGTGGTACCTGCACGTGCAACCCCCGTTGTGGAATCTCGTTGTTGGTGTGCTGGGGCGATGGAGCCCGTTCAGCCTGGCCCTATCCCTGCAACTCGTCATGCTCGCCAGCGGCATGGTGCTTGCCGGCAGCATTGCCTCGCTGCTCAGGGCGATGGGCCTCGGCCGGCGATGGGTGGTCGTCGTCACCCTCGTTGCCACGGCCAACACCGGCGTGCTCATGTATGGGTTTCTGCCGTTGTACGAGCTACCGGTGGCGGCGTTGCTGGCCCTCACGGTCTGCCTGGCCACACGACGATCAACGCGGATGCATGCCGTCGTTGCCGTCTCTCTGGTTGGCACTGCGGTGGCGATGACGCGCAGCCTGTATCACCCGACATGGTTCGTGCTGGTGCTTGCCCTGGTGATGTGGACGCATCGCTCGTCGCTCTCGCGCCGGGTCATCATGGCTGCGGTGCTCGTGCCGCTGGTCGTGATCGGTGGGTGGTCGCTCAAGAACCAGGTGCTCTTCGGCGAATCATCGCTGTCGTCGTGGAGCGGCATGAACCTGCTGCGCTCTGTCGAACCCGCTATCGCTCCCACCGAACTGGCGGCACTGCGTGAAGACGGCACGATCAGCGACGTTGCCGTCGTCGGCCACTTTGAGCCCTACAGCCGCTACGAATCGGTGATGCCGCCCTGCTCGCCGACTCACCGCGATGTCGTGCTCACCGAAGCACTGCGGTACCCCGCTCCGACGGCGGGCAACCCCGAGCCGCTGCCGTCACCGAACTTCAACTACGAGTGCTTCCTTCCGGTGTTCGATCAGGCCGGCAGCGACGCCCTTGCGCTGATCCGCGCCCGCCCCGGGGCATGGTTCACCGCACGGCTGTGGGCCATCAACAACTGGTTCTGCGCTCCCACAGAACGCGAGCCGTCCAACTCCGCGGTGGTCGACGCCCTCAACAAGGTCTCCAGCGTTGCGCTCGTGGCGGTGGCGCACCCCACGACACCGTCATCGTGGAAGGCGTATCCGGGGTTGATGAGCCCGCACCGGACACCGATCTCGCTGGTGCTGATCATCGCCACCTTCGTGGTGATGGTGGCTGGCACGCGCCACCTGTGGCGACTGTTGCGATCGAAGGCGGACAACGCGGCGCGTTCGCTCGTCATTGCCCTCGCTGCGGTCATCACCGGGTGGACCTTCGTGGTCGGTGTGGTCGGCGAACTGGGCGAGCAGGAACGCTTCCGCAACATGACCGACCCCATCGTCATTGCGGTTGCTGCGGCCATCGTCATCCAGTGGTGGGTGGGGCGCGGCCCATCGAGGCTGCGACAGCGACTTCGGCCAACGACCACCGTGCCCGTTGCGGCGCTGGTGCTGATCGCCGGTCTGGTGATCGTGGGCGTCAGGCAGGGACCACCGGCGCAATCGGTCATCGCCGCGGCCGCTGCCGGCCAGCCCACGCTCGCCAGCCTGGCCAGCGGCTCCCCCACCACGGTGGGCTCCAGCGACGACAACCCCCCATCAGGCATCGGCTTCTTCGACACTTCCACCGACGCGCCGCCACCCAGCACCGAGGCACCCGCCACCACCACGACCGTTGCCATGCCTGCTCCGGCGTGCCACCACATCGTGCATCTCGGCGACAGCAACCTCGGGCTCTCGCTCGGCATGTTCCGCGACGTCTACGCCCGCGCCGGCCTCGATCCAGTACTCGATTTTGCGAACGGCCGCGGCGCCACACAGGCAGCCGATGGCGGAAGCTCTGCAGTGCAGGCCGTCGCCCAGCACCAACACGACGTGCCCACCGACCGACGTTGCTGGGTCGTCGCGCTCAGCGATGTCGACGCGATGGAATCTGCACGCGACAACATCGACCCCGCTACCTCGATCCAGCTCATCGCCGACGCCATCGGCGGCGAGCCGACCACCTGGGTCACGCCGGTGCTGGCCAGCGCCACCTCGGCGTGGACACTCCAGGCATCCACCGCGTACAACCTTGCGCTTCTCCGGGTTGCCAGCGAGCATCCCAACATCACCGTGGTCGACTGGCAGGATGAGGCGCTGCAACACCTCGACATGTTCCTGAGCGATGGCATCCACTATCAGGCGCCGATGTACCTGCTGCTGACGCACGCGGTGATCACCCACCTGGCTGCGGTCTGGGATCTCCAGCAATGAGCGCCGCGAGCCCGGCGGACACAGCAACAGATACCCCGCGCAGCGCTCAGATCGGAGCGCTCGATGGAATCCGCGGTGTTGCCGTGGGACTGGTCGTCTGGCTGCATCTACGCGCCGATCAGATGCCCGGCGGCTGGGTGGGGATGAGCGTGTTCTTCCCACTGTCGGGGTTCCTGATGACCCGGCTCGTTCTCAACGAGCACCACCACAACGACGGTGCGGTACGCCTCCGCAGGTTCTGGCTGCGCCGCGCCCGGCGGTTGCTGCCCGCCCACTACGCCATGCTCGTTGCCGTTGGCCTGCTCCTGGTGCTCGGCGGCACGTGGGCCAACGGCGACGGCGGAGCAATGCTGTCATCGCTGCTGTATTCGAACAACTGGTGGCAGCTCGGCCATTCAGTCGACTACTGGTCGCAGTTCTCCAGCCGTGTGTCGCCGTTCCAGCACCTCTGGAGCCTGTCGGTCGAGGAGCAGTTCTACGTGCTGTGGCCAGTGGTCATGGTGCTCGCGATGAAGCGAGCGCGGCGACCACTGCGCGCCATATGGCTGACCTCGTGCGCAGTGGCCGCGTTGGGTCTTGCCTACGGGCTGATCATCACCCGCGCCGGATGGGGCGGCCCGACCGATGTGTACTACAACACCGGGGTGCGCGGCGCAGAGCTGCTGGCCGGCAGCGCGTTGGCTGCATTGATGGCAGGCCGGCCCCAGATCTGGACCAGCGCCCGGGCACGCCGCGCCCTCGACATCGCTGCTGGCGCGTGCCTGGTAGCCATCGGCTATACCTCGATCACGCTCGACGCCTCGGCCTCACGTTTCATCGCCGATGGCGGCATGTTCGTCACCGGCATCGCCACGGTGATCATCATCGCCTCGGCGACACGAGGCGGCGCTGTCGAAACGTTCCTTGCTCTGGCTCCACTGCGGTGGCTCGGAACACGCTGCTACAGCCTCTACCTGTGGCACTGGCCGATCATCGCGATGGTCACACGCGAAAGCAGCGGACTGCGAGGGTGGTGGCTCACCACTGCCCAGATCGTCATCACGTTCGCGGCAACGGTGCTGTCGTACTGGTTGGTCGAGGAACCCATCCGTCACGGCCTGCGTGCTACCAGGCGCAAATGGTCACGTAACCCTGTGATGGCGTAACGGCGATGAACGTGCCCCTGATGCGCCCCTTGACCCCCGATGACATGGTCGCGCTCTGCGGTCTGATCAACCTTGCCAACGCCCACGACGGCCTACGAATCAGCAAAGATGTCGATGAGGTTCGTGAAGACATCGGCCCGCCGACACTCGAACTCGGTGACGACACGCTCGGAGCGTTCATCGGCGGCGACCTTGTTGGCGCCGTGTGGGTGCACTACCTCCCCGCTGAAGTGGTCAACGAGCGCTGCTACGTCTTCGGGGCCGTGCACCCCGGGCACCGCCGGCTCGGCATTGGCAGACAGCTGATGGCCTGGGGTGTCTCCCGCGCTGATGCGCTGCTGGCCACCGGCACGAACGAGCTACCGAAGTACGTGTGCTCCAGCGCTACCGAAGGCGCCGACGACGCCCGCCGCCTCTTCGCACGTTTTGGTCTGGAACCCGTGAGGTATTTCGACGATCTCGTGATGCCCCTCACGGACATCGCCCCTGCACCGGTGATCCCGGGCATCGACATCGTCGCCTGGCCGGTGGAACGCTCGGCCGAGATCCACGCGGTGAAGAACACCGCGTTCGCCAGCCACTGGGGGTCCACACCGACCAATGACGAAACCTGGGAACAGATCGCCGGGGGGTTCGGCTCGCGTCCCGATCTTTCGTTCGTGGCACTCGATGCTGACGGACACATCGTGGCCCTACTGCTGAGCTATCGATACGAGGCCGACGACGAAGTGCTCGGCTCTTCGCAGGGCTACATCGACAAGATCGCGACGTTGCCCGAGTGGCGCGAGCACGGCATCGCCCGCGCCCTGATCCTCACGGCATTGCACCGCTTCCGCGAGGAAGGCCTCACCCAAGCGGCGCTCGACGTCGACAGCGACAGCCCAACGGGAGCCAACCGGCTGTACACCTCCATCGGCTTCACCCCACGGAGCCGTTCCATCACCTTTCGAACCTCTGCCCGGTGACGTGCCATCTCGTGACGTGCCGTGCGATACCGTGTGCGCATGTCAAGTATGTATGACCTCACAATGACCTCGATCGGTGGTGAGCCGGTTGCACTCGACCGGTACCGCGATCAGGTCTGCCTCATCGTCAACGTCGCGAGTAATTGAGGCCTTACGCCTCAGTACGCAGGTCTGCGTACGCTTCAGCTCGACCTTGCCGATCGCGGTTTCAACGTCCTCGCCTTTCCGTGTAATCAATTCGGGGCGCAAGAGCCCGGCACCGATAGCGAGATCCTCGAGTTCGCCACGTCGAAATACGACGCCAACTTCCCGATGTTCTCCAAGATCGACGTCAACGGCGACGGTGCCTGCGATCTGTATCAGTGGCTGCGCACCGAACAGCCCGGCGCCGCCGAAGCCAGCGACATCACGTGGAACTTCGAGAAGTTCCTCGTCGACCGCAGCGGTGCTGTAGTCGCCCGTTTCGGACCGATGGTCACACCCGAGGAAATCGCCCCGCAACTCGAGGCATACCTCTAACTCGGCAAACCCCGAGCAACGCGCACGCCAGCACTAGGCGATGCGCGCGACCTTGGTCTCGAGCCGTGCTGACAGCACCTCGACCGATCCACCCAAGTCGGCAAAGGCAACGCGACGACCCAGCGCGCCCAACAACAGGCTGAGCGCCGGGCCGTGCACGATCTGGCCGCTGCCCCAGATGCCATCGCCATCGGTGGCCATGAACCGCAGGCCGCGAATTCGATTGGCCGGGACGAAGCCGACTGCCCGACCGCCGGTGACGAACTCCATCGCCGCTGACACCCGCTCGAACGGAATCTCGCGGACCAGCCCCAGCGGACGGCGAATGTCTTCACCGTGCACGATCAGGTCGGTGAGCGGAGCCAGCGGCAGCGTGGGGGGATGCTTGCTGTTGCGGGCGTTGGCACGGAGCTGCTCGGCGATCTGTTCGATCGGGCGTTGCGCCAACTCGGCGGTCAACTGCTCGACGGCCCGACCGAACGAAAAACGATTGCGGGCAATGCGCACGGTCATCCCAGGCATCGACACGTTGAACAACGTGGTGAGGTGAGCTGCGACCGCCGGAACCTTCCAGCTTGCACACAGGGACCACGTGTTCAGCTGCTCGGGCGTCAACGTCTGCAGCAGATCGGCCAGGGCCATACGTTCGTCGGCAACGGCGTCCTGCAGGTCGGCCCGGTTCACGACGTACCCTCGCTGATTGCAGACCGATGCAACACGGCCGTTGCGGGACGGAATATCACGCTGAGACCTTCGACGGTGGCAGTGCCGTCGGCGATGAGGCTGTACCCATGTGACTCGGCGGGCGGCCACACCATCGACACGTCGGGACGGGCGAGCAGGTTGGCCGCGGTTCGCTTGCCGACATCGACGCACAACGCGCCATCGCTGTTCCACGTGGGGGCCACGGCAACAACCCGCGGCTGAGCGTCATCGGACACGGTGAGCAGATAACACCACCCGATCTGCGTGTCGATCGCGGCGGGAAGATCGGCAAGGGAAACAACAAGGCTCATGACGCCACCCTAGGTCTCGCCTCGGTCACGAGCGTTGCGCAGGCACGGTGGTTGCGAGCACCAACTCCGCTGTCTGCAGCTCGTCAGCGCCAGGCGCACGGTGACTCGGCACAGCCGGGAAGAATCAGATGCCGAACCAGGGTTCCGCCACCAGGTCACCCTGGACAATGCTGCGATCCTCGGGGTCGGCGATGGGGACCGAGGCAGCGGCCGTACGTTCGGCCAGCGCTTCATCGGCACGGCCCAGACAGGCCAGCGCTCGGGCACGGGCTTCGTGGGCATACGCAAGATCGAAGTCGGCCAGGTGCGCCGCGACGCACGCAGCCATGCAGCGATCAGCGTGGTGCAGTGCCAGTGCGCCGTTTCGGCGCACCGCCCAGACCCGCGCCAACAGCCACTCCGCGCGTGCCGTGTTCTCGGGACCGCGGCGTGCTGCACGTGCCCAGTGGTACGCCGCCGCATACGCCGACAGGGTCATCGCCTCGTCGTCCTCGGCCGTTCGCTCGCTGTCGGGTTTGCTCAACCAGGCCCATGTCCCGTTGTTCGCAGTGACCCCCTGAGCACGATGCGCTTCACCCTCGGCATCGCCGGCGGGCGTTGTGACGGCAGGGTCGACGCTCATGACTTGTCTCCTGATGTGCTGCGGTTCGGCGGAGGCAACGTGTGCCACCAACGGACACTAGCGGCACCTCCGCGACCGCCAGATCAATAGTTGAGTGGATTGATCGGGAATAGGGCCCATACTGTGTCCAGCAACATCCATCGAACTCATCCCACACAGAGGAGCAACCATCATGACCGTTCGTCTTGGCGACACCGCACCCAACTTCGACGCCCCCACCACACAGGGCGACATCAATTTCCACGAGTGGCTCGGCGACAGCTGGGGCGTACTGTTCTCGCACCCCAAGGACTTCACCCCGGTGTGCACCACCGAGCTCGGCTACGTGGCCAAGATCAAGCCCGAGTTCGACAAGCGCAACGTGAAGGTCATCGGCCTCTCGGTCGATTCCGTCGAGAGCCACCTGAAGTGGGAGAGCGACATCGGCGAGACCCAGGGCACCCCGGTGAACTTCCCGATGATCGGCGACACCGACAAGGTTGTTGCCAACCTGTACGACATGATCCACCCCAACGCCAGCGACACCATGACGGTTCGCTCGGTGTTCGTGATCGGCCCAGACAAG
>WLMZ01000046.1 GCA_009726095.1 Actinomycetota bacterium | reverse complement strand
CCGGCCCGCCCCGGCACCGATGGCGCCCCTGTGCCCACCATGCTGATCGCCAGGGGTGGGCTGTCCAGCGCCAGCCCTGCCACCGCCGTGGCGCTGACCCCCGGCCACTTCGTGGTCACCACCGCCCTGGCCGTTCGCGGCCGCCAGGGCCTCGAGGTCCGCCTGCCCAACGGCCAGACGGTGGTGAGCGCCGTGGTGCTGCTCGACGAGGCATCCGGCACGGCCGTGCTGGCCGTACCGGACGAGATCGATGCATCGGTGGTGCAACTCAGTCCCGAATCCGGGCAGGCCGCTGCGCAGGCCACAGGCATCGTGATGACATCATCCGAACCGCTGAGCGTCAACGTGGTCAGGGACTCCACCGGCGTGCATCTCCTGTACAACCGCGATGTCCATCCCGGCGAGGGGGCACTGGTGCTCGATCGCCAGGGCCGGCTGTTGGGGATGTGCACCATGGCCGACACCGGCGCCACGCTGATCACGGTCGCCACCATGCTCGATGCGCTCGAGGCCGCAGCGGCACTCGAGGCCCCAGCGTGGATCGGGATCCAGCCCAGCACCACCCCCGGGACCGCTGTCCACGTGGCATCAGTCATCTCCGACGGTCCAGCGGCAATGGCCGGAGTGCGCGCAGGTGACACCATCGTGGCCATCAACGGCATCCCCATCACCAACCTCGACGATCTCGGTCAGGCCGTCGCCGCACATTCCGCCGGCGACTCCATCGCCGTCACCGTCGCGCGCCCCGGTGGACCGCACGCCATCACGATCACGATCACGCTCTCGAAACGCCCGGTCTCCATGTAGGCCACTGGGCGGGTCCCGGGTTCGGCCCGATCAGCCAGCCCGGCGACGCCGCGCCCGGCGCACCAGCACCGCGGTGACCCCGACCAGGCCGGCAACGGCGAGCCCCATCGCCCCGAGCGACAGCTCCTGCTTGCGCTTGGGCGTGATCATGGTCCACCACTTCGCCTCGGTGCCCTCCACATATGCCTGCTCGTTGGTGACCGCTGGGTGCCAACCAACCGCCTCGAGACGGTCGTTGGCCACCAGCCACGGCGATTGCGTATAGCTGCGCAGGCCGGGAGGGATGGGGCCGCGCTGGAATCGCCACCGCACCCGCGCGACCACCTCGGCCAGACGGCCGGGCAGCTTCACCTTCGGCGCCGAACCGGCCAAGGCGCGTACACGGTCGCCGGCCACCCAACCATCGGGGGCCACGTTGTACACGCCGTCGAGGCGGCGCTGGGCGGCAAGGGTGACCGCCGAGGCGAGGTCATCGAGGTGCAGGAACTGTGCGCCGGGGTCGTCCTCGCCTGAGCGCTGGCCCATGCCCGCGGCCAACGCGCGGGCCAGGCTGGACGAGCCATCAGCGGCCATGGTGACCACGGGCCGAAGCACGGTGGCCGTGCGACCGGGGGCGCTGGTGCGCCAGTCGTCGACCATCTGCTCGACCGAGGCCAGCTGTCGGGCGAAGACGAAATCGAGATCGGGGCGCAATGGCGCATCCTCGGTGAGCGGTACGGGGTTGTTGGCCCAGGCGCCGTACACCATCGCCGACGACACCAGCACGAGGTGTTGCACACCGCTGTGCTCAGCCAGTTCCAACAGCGCGGCAGCGCCCTTGGTGACGCTCTCGCGCCGACGCGCCCGAGTGTCGTGATCGCCTGCCGAAAGGTGCACGGCAATGTCGATGGGTTCGATCGGTTCGGCCGGGGTGGCGGTCTCGATGGCCGTTGTGTGCGCCGCCGGCGACACGACCTCGAACCCGCATTCACCGGTGAGCCCCTTCACGACCCGGGCGCCCAGACTGCTCTCTGCACCGGTCACCAGCACCGTCGTCATGCGTGCGACGATAACCGATCGAAAGGCCGTAGCATCCTCGGCATGACGTCCGGCGACCCTGCCGACAACCCCTTCGGGGGTCTTCCGATGTTCGGCGATCTGGCGCGGGCGCTCTCCGGCCAGGGGCCGCTGAACTGGGATGCGGCGCGGCAGTTCGCCCAACTGGCCGCCACCGAGGGCGCGCCGGAGTCCAACGTGGATCCCAGCATCCGCTTCGCGCTCACTGCGCTGGCCGCCATCATCGAACCGCATCTGCTCGATGTCACCGGCCACGATGTCGGCACCTACGAGATCACCACCGTCACGCCCGGCGTCTGGGCCCAGCACACGCTCGACGCCTACCGGCCGTTGTTCACAGAACTCGCCGTGTCGCTGGGCAAGCGTCCCACCTCCGCTGAACCCGGCGACGACGACGACGCGTCCGCCGATCCCATGGCAGCGATGATGATGGGCCTCAGCCAGATGATGGCGCCCACCATGCTCGGCATGGCCATCGGTTCGATGGTCGGCCGTTTGGCGCAGCGGGCCTTCGGTCAGTACGACCTGCCCATCCCCCGTGCTGCTGGTACCCAGGTGTCGGTACTGCCGGGCACCATCGATGCCTTCGCCGACGACTGGAGCCTGCCGCGCGATTCCATGCGCCTGTGGGTGCTCGTACAGGAACTCACCACGCACGTGGTGTTCTCGGTCGCCCATATCCGCGAGGGTCTCAGCACACTCGTGCGTGCCCATGTTGGCGCGTTCCAGCCCGACCCATCGGCGGTTGCCGACAAGCTCGGCTCCATCGAGATGGACGGCGACGACCCCATGCAGGCGCTGCAGCGCACCCTCGGAGATCCAGAGATCCTGCTCGGTGCCGTGCGCAGCCCGGCGCAGGAAGCACTACAACCGCAACTCGACGCAGCGCTGGCCGCTGTCGTTGGCTATGTCGATCACGTCGTCGACCAGGTGGCGCAACGACTCATCGGCGGCGATGCCACGCGCATCAGCGAGGCTGTTCGGCGGCGGCGCATCGAAACCTCACCAGATGACATCTTCGTCGAGCGTCTCCTCGGTCTGCACCTGAACCGCCAGCAGGTCGAGCGGGGTCGAGCCTTTCTTGCGGGCGTGCTCGAACGTGGCGGAAACGCTGCTGCCAACCAGCTGCTCGACCTTCCCGGTTCGCTGCCAACCCCCACCGAGCTCGCCGCTCCCGGGTTGTGGTTGGCCCGACTCGAACTGCCCACCGACGACAAACCGGCTGGCGACACACCGGCTGGCGACACACCAACTGGCGACACTCCGGCCTAGTGCCCTGCCCACGAAGCATTGGCTGATCAGCATCTGGGTAGGACTGCTGGGTTCGATCTCTGCCACACACGCCCCCACGCCGAGCACCCGCAACGTGCCGCCGCTGCAGAGCGCTCCCTACGGGCGACGGGTCAGCGGTGGGTCCTGCCGTGACGCGCGCGAATCGGGCTGCGGTGGCGGCAGCGGCCGATGGGCGCCCCGGGTTGGTGTGGCCTCGCGGCGCGCCTTTCGGCGTTCGACCTCGGCAACCATTCTTCGTCGGGCGCGCTTGCTGATCGTCTCGGGCACCGCCTTGCCGGCGCGCACGCTGCGCATGCCGATCACGTAGGTGACGGCCGAGAACAACGCAATCAGCCCGACGATGGCAAAGCCGACTTCGCCCGGCGGCGTGAACAGCACAGCCGGCAATCCACCCAGCACCCACGCCAGCTGGAACTTCGTCTCGAACTGCGCAAACGCACGTCCGTGATTGGCGTCGGGGGCATCGCGCTGCACGATCGAATCAAAGGCCAGGCGAGCGAGCGCCGCGGCGAAGTTGACACCGAGCGCCAACAACACGCCCGACACCACGCCACCGAGCAACGTGGCGCCGATGCCAGCGGCCGCTGTGAGCCCCAGTGCACCGATGAAGATCGGTTCTTCGTGAATGCGCTTACGCACCGTCGGCGCAATCGCGTTGCCGATCATCACGCCCACGGTGACCATCGCAATCGAAAGGCCCACCAGTGCCCGCCCCGCCTCTTTGCTCCGTAACCAGAACGCGAGCAGGAAGAAGCAAAAGCCCACCGAAGCGCGCATCAACGCCATCGCGCTGGCGGCCAGCGTGATACCGGCCGAGCGCAGTTCGGCGCGTTCGGCAGCAGTGGCCTTCTTGGCCGCCACCACCTCGCTGGGCAACAACGTGGCCATCACGAACGCGCCGATGAACAGCACTGAGCCGACGATCAGGCAGCCCTCCACACCGGCGATGGCCTTGGCGACACCAGCAGCTGCTGCGCCGAGAAAGCCGAACACACCAGACACCAGACCGAGCTTGGAGTTGGCCTCGACCAGATCGCTCTCGTGACGTACCACCGACGGCACCAGCGCCGATTTCGAGATGCTCTGCGTCTTCTGCAGCACCAGTGCCGCAAAGGCGATGGGATACAGCAACACGTCATCGAGGTGGAACGCCATCAGCAGCAGGCTGAGGGCGCGCAGCAGGGCCACGACCTGCATCACCAGGCGTCGCCCTCCGGCCACACGATCGACCAGTGGCCCGATCATCGGGGCCACCACCACGAACGGGATGAACGTGACCAACAAGAACAGCAGCACCTTCGGGCGGGCAGCCGTGGGGCTCAACCCGAAGAACACCGAGACGGCCAGCGCAACGGCCAGGCACCCATCCCCGGCGGCGCTGATGGCCTGCACACGGGCGAGCCGGGTGAACGGCGAGATGCGTGGACCTGCGGGAGCGGGGCGACGAATCCTCGCCCCTGGCACGCCGGCCGTTCGCGACACCCGCACCTGATCTCCAGGGCTGCGGCGTCGCTCAGAACTCACGAGCGCATGCTAGGTGCAGGCCGTTCGTACTTGTAGCCAAGACCACGAATCGTCACGATGCGCTGGGGCATCGAGGGGTCGGGTTCGATCTTGCTGCGAATGCGCTTGATGTGTACATCGAGCGTCTTGGTGTCGCCCACATAGTCCGCACCCCACACACGGTCGATCAGCAGTTCGCGGGGCAGCACACGACCGACGTTGCTCAGCAACAGGTGCAGCAGTTCGAACTCCTTCAACGGCAGGCTCACCGGCTCGCCGGCAACCGTGACGACGTGCTCATCGGAGTCCAGCGCCACATCACCGACGACCAACGAACGTCCGTTGGTGGGGGCGGGAGCGGCGGCGCCACCCTGCTCCATGGCAGCGCGGCGCAGCAGTGCACGCAGCCTGGCCACCAGCTCGCGGATCCGGTACGGCTTGGTGATGTAATCGTCGGCGCCCACCTCGAGCCCCACCACCATGTCGATCTCTGCGCTCTTTGCCGTCACCATGATGATCGGCACTGTGCTGAACTTGCGGATCTCGCGGCACACATCGATGCCAGAGATGCGCGGCAGCATCAGGTCGAGCAGGACCACATCTGGTTTCACCTCGTGGAAGCGGGCCAACGCAGTGGCGCCGTCCTGGGCCACCTCGACGCGGAATCCCTCGCGGTTCAGGCCCACGGTAAGGGCCTCCACGAAGCTGTCCTCGTCCTCGACGAGCAGAATGGTTGGGGTACTCACGAGACTGGAACCGGCCGATCAGGGATGTAGAGGCGAAACGTGGATCCCTCGCCCTCATGCGAGCTGACGGTGATGGTGCCACCGTGGTTGTTGGCGACATGGCGCACGATCGACAGGCCAAGGCCCGTGCCACCGGTGCCCCGGCTGCGAGCGCGATCCACGCGATAGAACCGTTCGAAGATGCGATCGAGATCGCGGGTGGGGATACCGATGCCGGTATCGGCCACCATGAAGGTCACGCCCAGCTGATCGGGCAGCGCCGCTACCGTGACTGTTCCGCCCACATCGGTGTACTTCACGGCGTTGTCCACCAGGTTGCCCAGCGCCGAGGCGATCTGGGCATGGTCGGCGTGGACCTTCAGTCCGGCGGGGATCTCCCCGGCGCTCACCACCACCTGATTCTGCCTGGCCACGTAGCCGTTGCGCGACGTCGCCTCGAGCACCAGTGAAGCCACATCGCACTCGCTCACGATCAGGTCACCACTCAGTTCGATACGCGAGAGTTCGAGCAGGTCATCGATGATCTTGGCCACCCGGTGGGCCTCGTTGACGGTCTTGTCGGCGAGGCGGCTGATGACGGTTGGATCGGTCTCCTCGATCAGCGTTTCAGCAAGCACGGCGAGCGCGCCGATGGGGGTCTTGAGTTCGTGGCTGATGTTGGCGACGAAGTCGGTGCGCACCGCATCAAGACGCGATCGCTCGGTGACATCCTCGATTGTTGCCATCGCCCCGTCAGGTCCGAGCGGTTTGGCGTGCACCACGACGACGCGCCGTGGCGGACCGTACAGCTCGACGGTCTGCGAGCGGGCTTCACCGCGTAGCGCCGAGCGCAGGTTGTACTGCACTGCAGCCTGCACCAACACCTCGTTATGTGCATCTGCACCGACCTCGGCGGTCGCCTGATTCCGTACCAGCACGTTGCCGTCGTGATCCGTCACAACGACCCCGTACGGCATCGCATCGAGCGCCGCCTGCAGACGATCGGCACGGGCCTGCACCGCGATCTCAGCGGAGGCGCGCTCATCACCGAGGGTGCTGTCGACCGTCGGGGATGACGCCGAGCCGCGCATGGCCAGCACGGTCACCACGGAACCGCCGACAAAGCCCAGGAGCGCCCACAGCCAGAACATCCGCTAGTCGCCCGTACCCTGGTCGACCGGCCGCATGATTTCACCGGTCTCGTCTGGGCGCGAGCGGAATCGGGCAGCGCCACGATGCTCGGGGAGCCAGCCGGTCACCACGAAACGGACGCGCTCGCCGATGTTCACGGCATGATCGCCGATGCGCTCGTAGAAGCGAGCCACCACTGCGAGTTGCACGGCAACCTGCAGGTCGATACGCCCTGCGGCGTGGCTCTCGAAGATGGCCTGGACGAACTGGCGCTGCAGGTCGTCGAGGTAATCGTCCATGTCATCGATGGCTGCGGCCTTCGCTGCGTCGTTCTCGACGAACGACTCGATGGCTGCGATGTACAGCTGCTGGGCCTGCTCGCCCATGCGCGTGATGATCCCGCGCAGCGTGGGGTCGAGCTCGTGCCCGTAGATGCGCCGGGCAGCCTTGCAAATGTTGCACACCAGATCGGCGGAACGCTCGACCTCGGCGACCATCTTCAGCGCGGCAACGATCTGGCGCAGGTCGCCGGCAACCGGCGCCTGGAGGGCGAGGATCTGCACGCAGCGATCCTCGAGATCAAGGGACCTGGCGTCGATCTCGTCGTCGCCGCCGATGATCATGTCGGCACCCTCGAGATCGCCCGTCAGCAACACCGCCGTGGCGCGCGGAATCGATTCCGTCACGAAGGCCGCCAGGTGCACCAGTTCTGTGCGCACGTCCTCGATGTCGTGATGAAAGCTCTTGCGGAGTTCGTTCATCAGCCAAACCTCCCTGTGATGTACTGCTCGGTCCGTTCGTCGCCCGGGTTCGAGAACATCTTCCGGGTGCGGCCGAATTCGACCAACACACCGGTACGCCGATCGCTCTCGGAGTTGACCTCGGTGGTGAAAAACGCTGTGCGATCACTGACCCGTGCCGCCTGCTGCATGTTGTGGGTCACGACCACGATGGTGTAGTGCGACTTCATCTCCTGCATCAGATCCTCGATTCGCGCCGACGCAATGGGGTCGAGCGCCGAGCAGGGCTCATCCATCAGCACGACCTCGGGCTCGACCGCAATCGTACGCGCAATGCACAACCGTTGCTGTTGGCCACCCGACAACCCGAGTCCCGAACTACGGAGCCGGTTCTTGACCTCGTCCCACAGCGCAGCACCGCGTAGCGACTTCTCCACCACGGCATCGAGATCAGACTTCTTCTTCACCCCGGCAAGCCGTGGGCCGAACGCGACGTTGTCATAGATGCTCTTCGGGAACGGGTTCGGCTTCTGGAACACCATCCCGATCCGGCGGCGCACCCGCACTGCGCTGACCTCGGGGTCGTACAGGTCGATGCCGTGATAGCTGATCGATCCTTCGACGCGTGCGGTGTCGATGAGGTCGTTCATCCGGTTGAGGCAACGCAGCACCGTGGACTTACCGCAACCCGATGGCCCGATGAAGGCCGTGATCTCGTGTTCGCGAATGTCCATGTTGACGTCGCGCACTGCACACATCGAGGCGTAGTAAACCGACACATTGCGCACCGACAGAATGGCTGTCGCGGCACTGGCGGCCTCCACATCTGCTTGGTGGTGCGACATATCGAGTTGCAACCCGGCGGCGATCATCAGACCCTTCCTTTGCATGCGGTCGGCGAACCGTACGCCAGCAAGGTGACCGAGACCCTGACCACAGGTGAACAGCAGGTGAACAACAGCGGGAAGCGCTGGCCGACTCGGTTAACGGCGCTGTTTGGCGCTCACCCAGTGATACATCCGCTCTTGGCTGTGGGGAACGAACGAATCGCTTGGCCCCGAACGTACGAAGGAGTTGTCGGCCTGCATGTCGAAGGCAACGACATCAGGGGCGAGGTAGAAATCAATGACCTGATCGAGCCATGCCTGGTGTTTGGGGTGCACCACCGGAACCAGCACTTCCACTCGCCGGTCGAGGTTGCGCGGCATGAGATCCGCCGAGCCGATGAAGTGAACAGGAGTCGCGTCGCCGGCGCCGTGGGCGAAACGGTAGATGCGCGAATGTTCGAGGTAACGACCGAGCACGCTGCGCACCCGGATGTTGTCGGAGAGCCCCGCAACGCCTGCACGGAGACAGCAGATGCCACGCACCAACAGGTCGACACGCACCCCCGCCTGACTGGCGGCGTACAACGCCTCGATGACATCGGGATCACCGATGGAGTTGGTCTTGATGGTGATGTGCCCGTCGGAACCGTGGGCGATCTCGGCGGCGATGAGTTCGAGCAGACGCGACCGCAGGCTGTGCGGGGCCACGATCAAGGCGTTGTAATCCTGACCGCGGCTGTACCCCGTGAGATGGTTGAACAACTGCGTGGCGTCCTCGCCGATCGCCGGGTCGCAGGTGAGAAAGCCGAGGTCCTCGTAGATGCGCGCTGTCTTGGAGTTGTAGTTGCCGGTGCCCAGGTGCACGTAGCGGCGCAGACCGTCAGCATCGCTACGGACCACGAGCACGCACTTGGCGTGTGTCTTGAGGCCGACCACGCCGTACACCACGTGTACGCCGGCACGTTCGAGCGTGCGGGCCCAGGTCACGTTGGTGGCCTCGTCGAAGCGCGCCTTCAGTTCGACCAGCACGGCAACCTGCACCCCGCGCTCGGCAGCACGGATGAGGCTGCGCGCGATGGGGCTGTCGCCCGAGGTGCGGTACAGAGTCATCTTGATCGACTGCACGCGCGGATCGGCAGCGGCCTCGGCGATGAAGGCCTCGACCGAACTCGCAAACGATTCGTACGGGTGGTGCACCAGCAGTGCCCGCTCACGAATCACCGAGAACAGGCTGCGGTCGGTCTCCTCGGCGCGGGCGATACGCCCGGCAGTGACCGGCGGCCACGGCACATCTTTCAACGACGGGCGGTCCACGGCATGCACGGCGAACAGGCAGGTGAGATCAATGAGCTGACGATGCACGGTGACGGCGTCGGATTCGAGTTCGAGCTCACGACGGAGCAGTTCGAGCATCTCCTCGCTCATCGTGGTCTCCACCTCGAGGCGCACGGCACGTCCGAAGCGCCGCCGACGGAGCTCCAGCTCGACAGCAGCCAGCAGGTCGTCGGCTTCCTCGTCCTCCACCGTCAGGTCAGCGTTCCTGGTGATACGAAATGCCGCCCACTCCTCGATGTCCATCCCGATGAAGAGGGTGTGCAATTGGGCGGCGATGACCTGCTCGACCGGCACGAACCGGTTGCCATCGGCCAGGGCGAGCAGGCGAGGGAATACCGAGGGAATCTTCAACCGGGCAAAGCGTCGTTCGCCGGTCTCGGGGTCGCGGACCATCGCAGCGATGCTGAACGCAAGGTTGGAGATGTACGGGAACGGATGGGCCGGATCGACGGCCAGCGGGGTGAGCACCGGGAAGATCCGCAAACGGAAGATCTCCAGTGCGAAGTCCTGGTCCGTGGCGGTGAGTTCGGCCCACGAGAGAATCTCGATGCCTGCTGCGCTCAGCATCGGCCGCAGCTCGTTGCCCACGATGTCTTCCTGGATGGCGATCTGCTCGCGCACCTCGTCGGCGATGGCGGCCAACTGCTCGATCGGCGTGCGACCATCTGGCGTCGGCGTGGTGATACCTGCGGCTACCTGATCGTGCAGCGCAGCCACCCGTACCTGGAAGAACTCATCGAGGTTCGCCGAGAAGATCGCAATGAACTTCACCCGCTCGAGCAGCGGGATACCGGGTTCTTGGGCCAACAACAGCACACGCCGGTTGAACTCGAGCCAACTGAGTTCGCGGTTGAGGAGCCGCTCGTCAACCACGGCAGCCGGTCGTTCTACTGTTCTTCGTCGTCGGCCAGGCCGAGATGCCATTCGATCGAGATGCCCTCACGCTCGGCGTCACGCACGATGCGCTCGCGGTTGCGGCGGAACTGCGGATCGTCACGGGGCAGCAGGACCAGGCGTGCCAGGACACGGTTGCGGAAGTCGTCGAGCACCGAGCGATCGCCGTAGTCGCCGTAGACCTCCCAATGGGGGGACACGGGGCCGAGGTAGACGATGCGAGCGTGGGCTCTTGGTTGGACGTTGGTGTCGGTCATCACTCACTCCTGGCGGACGAAGCCCTGATTGTACCCGAGATGCCCGGAATCGCCGAGATGCTTGGAATCATGGGGGAAATCTGTTTGACTAAAGGCCGAAGCGGGAACCAGTTGAACACGCCGGACGTCTGAAGAGAGACCAACGTGTGGTCAGGTTGCCGTGCCCCTCTCGGGGCTCGTGCGGGCGGACCAGGCAACAGCGTGGAACAAGCGAAAGGCTCGTCGATGCACGACCACACTTCTGAAGATGCAGCAACGATCTGGATGGCCGAAGGCAACTGCCGGAACTATCCTCCGGCTGCGTTTTTCCCCAGCGACGGTGTCGGCGTCGACCGTGCCCGCAAGATCTGCGCCACCTGTCCGGTGGTCGATACCTGTCTCGAGTACGCGCTCCACAACCGCATCGAACACGGTGTCTGGGGCGGCTGCAGCGAGCGTGAGCGTCGCCGCATCCTGAAGCGTCGGCGCATCGCCGTCAGCGCAGGCTGAGCACCGCTGCCCCGAATCGAACAAACGCCGGCGTCCCCGTGGGGCACCGGCGTTTGGTATTCGTGACCGTTGTCGGGCGAACCGCGTCTTGGCAGACGGTGATCCGGCCTGATATCGCTGGCCTGATATCGCTGGCCTGATATCGCTGGCCTGATATCACTCAGGGCCAATCAGGCGGTTGCTTCAGCCGTTCTCGCTGGACTTGGTCTCGGCGGCGGACTTGGAGGCCTTATCGATGTCCTCGAGACGCTTCAGCTTCTCGGCATCGGTCTCGGCCACAGCCTCTTTGGCGCCGGTGTCGAGACCCTTTTTGAATTCCTGCTGGGCCTTGCCCAGGTTCTTGGCCAACTTCGGCAACTGCGAGCCGCCGAACAGCACCAGGACCAGGACGACGAGCATGATGATCTCGGGAGGATCAAGGAAGGAAAGCATGTGGTCACCTTATCAGTGCGGGCAACGCCTCCGGTAGGCGGCCATGGGGGTTTCTTGCACCCACCGAGGGGCCCCGGCGTGGTGGAAACGTCCCGTCGGGGAGGATCTCAGGCGGTGGCGACGCGGCGGGTGGACTGTGCACGCTGGCGACGCAGGCGGCGGCGCTCACGCTCGCTGAGGCCACCCCAGATGCCGAACTTCTCACCGTTCACCAGCGCGAACTCGAGACAGTCGAGGCGCACCACGCAGCCACGGCACACTTCCTTGGCTTCGCGTGTGCTCGCGCCGCGTTCGGGGAAGAACAGGTCTGGGTCGACGCCGAGGCAGTTGGCCTGGTCCTGCCAACTGCGATCGCCATCTCGATTGTCGTTGCTGCTGCTGAAACTCATGAAGAGTGCCCCCTGCCCTTGTCGGCCCACGTGGGCCATTGCTCGGCCATTACTCGGCCATTGCTCGGCGATTGCTCGCCATTGCTCGGCGATTGCTCGCCAGCTGTGCGATCGGCTCATCTCTCGAGCCAGATCGCACCCCTGTAATTACATCGGTGTCATTGTCCCCTATCACATCACGTTCGCGCAAGGGGGGATTTCAGATTTGTGGGATTTCTCGCGCCGTGCGCGCGAAGTCCCCGGAAACCATCCCGAATCCAGACACCCGAGCACCGCCGTACCACCCTCCCGGCGACAGCGGTGCCCGCACGCGCCGAAGTTGCGTCTGTCAGGCCCCTCTTGGGCGTGACAGACGCAACTTCGCCGGGCACGACGCGACGGTCGGGGTGCTACGGGGTCGGGGTGCTACGGGGTCGGGGTGCTACGGGGTCGGGGTGCTACGGGGTCGGGGTGCTACGGGGTCGGGGTGACGACGACAACCGTGCCGGATTCGATGGTGGTGGTACCGTCAACCGTGGGGAACACGGGCTCGCATTGGGTGAAGTCACGCCAGCCGGGCTGGGTGGACGGCGTGGTGATCTCGCCGGTACAGGTCCAACTCGTGTGGCCCGCACAGTCGCCGGGACTGGCAACACTGACGGTGGTGCCAGTGGTAGCGACAACATTGGTGCCGGCATCGGGCGGGACAGAACCGGGAGCAATCACCACTGGGTCCGCTGGCGTGGTGAAACCCGCTGCGGGTGGCACGGTTGTGGCATCACCGGTGGCCCCATCGGGAGCGGTACCGGAGCCGCTGGCGCCGACCTCGGCTGGCTGGGTCGGCAGGCTCATCACGCCGCTGGCACACGCGCCGATCGGGCATTCGACTGGCATCGGAACGATCACCGGGTAGGTGTTCATCGGCCCGGTAGCGGGTGGCACGGTGGTGGCGGGTGCCGTGTCGGGCACCACCGTGCCCGATGGTGCTGTGGGCGCTGTGGCCGGATCGGGCGGTGCAACATCAAGCCGTTCGACGTCGGGGGCACCGAGGCCCACCATGCCGCTGCCACCTCCAACGGCGCACGACATCGCCAAGCCGTTACTCGTCGCGCACGGCGCAGGGGTCACCCCTACGGGGAGGCTGAGTGAACACGGGGCGTCCGACGAGGCCACTGCGGCGGCGGCGGGCGGTGCTGCATCGTTGGATGCCGCAGCGCTGATGTTGCTGCGCGTCGAGTGCTGGCCGATCACCACGCCCAGACCGACCAACGCTGGCAGTACCAACATGGCGCTCGCGACAGAAGCGAGGCGACGGCGACGACGCACGACGCGCCGTTGCACATCGACCATCGAGCCGCCACCCAGGCGGGCCTCGGCAGCACGGCGGCGCATGCTCTCGGACAGGACGTCATCGATCTCGTTCATTGCAGGTCCTCTTTCAATCGGGTCTTGGCACGGCTCAGTGATGACTTCACTGTTCCGATGGGAATGTTGAGCGTCGCTGCGATCTCGGCATCGGTGGATTGCAGGTAGAAGCGCAGCACGACGACCTCGCGCTGGGGAGACGGCAAGCGTCGCAGGGCGTCGATCACGTGGTCGGTGACGGCCGCTGTCTCGAGGCCGTCGTGCGACACGGGGCGCCGACGCGCCAGGGCACGGCGACGGTGCACCCGGCGGCAGCCGTTGAGCACGCTGGCACGTACGTATGCGTCGGGGTTGGTGAGCCGCTCCCAGCGCGGTAGTGCCCGGGCAAAAGCTTCCTGCACCACCTCTTCGGCCTGCTCGCGCGTGTCCACCAGCAGAAACGCCATTCGGCACAGCGGCTCGTACAGGCGCTGATACGTGTCGGTGGCATCGCCACGCACGGCCACCCACTGGGCAGCGTCGTGTATCGCTGTGTACGTGGGCTCGGGGCCACCGGTCATCTCGTCGGGTTGCAACATCTGTAGGAAGAGAGCCTCACCAGCTGCATTTGGTTCCCAGCATGACGAGGTTTCCGCAAGAAATCGGTGGGCGGCAACTCAGCCGGCAACTCAGCCAGCAACTCAGCCGGCAACTCAGCCGGCAACTCAGCCAGCAGCGCGGCCCCCACCGCGGGCCATCTTCTTTTTGTTCTCGATGAAGTCGACGAGCACGTAGTCGCCCAGGGTCTCGGGCGTGGTGAAGAACGCCCGGCCGCGGTTGATCGCGGTGAGCTTCTCGATGAAGCTCTTCAACGAACGATCTGCATCGAGCATGAAGGTGTTGATGCGGATGTTGTCCTTCGTGCAGCGCACGACCTCGCGCAGTGTGGCCTCGATGGTCTCCTGCGTGGGCGGGTAGTTGAAATACGGGTGACCATCGGCGGTGATATGGGCGGTGGGTTCGCCGTCGGTGATCATGATGATCTGCTTGGTGCCGCTCTGGCGGGCCAGCATCTGGCGGCTGAGCATCATCGCGTGCTGCATGTTGGTGCCGTACGCGAAGTCCCAGCTGACCTCGGGCAGTTGCTCTGGGGTGATCACCCGGGCAACCTCGCCGAACCCGACCAGGCCCATGAAATCGCGCGGAAACTGCGACGTGATCAACGAATGCAGCGCCATGGCAACCTTCTTGGCCGGGAGGAAGTTGTCGCGCATGGGCATGCTCATCGACAGGTCGAGCATCAGCACCGTGGACGACCGGGTGACGTGCTCGGTGCGCTCGATCTCGAAGTCCTCGGGCGACAAACGCACCGGCGTACCCGAGCCACCACGCCGGATCGCGTTGCGCAGTGTGCGCTGCAGATCGAGGTTGAACGGGTCGCCGTATTCGTACTGCTTGGTCTCGTAGGTGCGCTCGTGACCCTGACCGAAGCGGTCCATCTGGTGCTGGCCGGCCTTGTCCTTGGTGAGTTTGCTGTACAGATCGCGCAGCGCGTTGGAGCCGATCTTGCGCAGCCCCTTGGGGGTCAGCTCGAGGCGACCCTCCTTGTTCTGGATGAGACCGGCATCTTCGAGCATCTTGGCGAGCTCGGCCATGCGCTCGAGTGACTTCGCGGCGTCGTCGCCCATGAGGTCGCGCACGCGGTCCATGTCGGCCTCGGCCAACGCGCCCGGTGTGGTGGCGTTACGCAGCAGGTTCTCGAGCTGATCGAGCTCGCCGAGCTCTGACATGGTCTGCATCGCCTGGCCGAAGCCCATGGGGTCCTGCCCCTGCATGTCGTAGCTGCGGTTCCAGCTCATCTGCGGGAACATGCCGCGCAGGTTCTGGCCGAGCTGGTCCATCTGCCAACGCAGGTCCATGTCCTCCATCAGCTGTTCGCTGAGCTGCTGCATCTGCGCACGCTGCTCGGGCGTCATCGAGTTCATCATCGCCTGCATCGCCGCCATGCGCTGGGCCATCATCTCGAGCAGTTCCTCGAGGGTCTCGGGGTTCTCGGGGAAGAAATCGCCGAAGTCCTCCATGAACTGCTCGAAGCCGGGATCGTCGCCGCGCTGCTGCTTCTCGAGCATCTCGTTCAGCCCGGCGAGCATGTCCTTCATGCGTTGCATGTCTTCGGGGGTCATGTTCTGCATGGCGCCGCTCATCTGGTCGACGGCCTGCTGCATGAGCTGTTGGCGGAGCTTGTCCATCAGCTCTTCGAAACGCTGTTTCGCCTCAGCCGATTCGAAGTCGTAGGCCTGCAGCTCGCGAACCTTGCCAGCGAGATCGTCGGGCAACATGTCGAGCCGGAAGTTGCGATCGTCGGCGGTCTGGCGGGCGGTCTCGGCGCGGCGCTCGTCGCCACTCGCCTCGGCCGCTGCCTTCGCGTTCTCGACAGCATGACGTTCTTCGTCGACGATGTCGTCGAGCGCGTCAGCGATCTTCTGGAACACGCCACCCAGATCGCCGCGATCGAGCCTCTCCTGGCGCTCCTTGCGCAGCCGGTCCATGATCTCGCGCATGCCCTGCAGGCGCTCGCCATTGCGATCGCGGAAACCCTCCTGCATCATCCGGCGCAACGCGCTGTTGACATCGCCGTGATAGAGAAGATCGTCGGTCATCGCGTCGAAGACAGTCTCCGCATCGAGCTCGAAGCCCTTCTGCGTGCCGTCCCATCGCGAATAGGTGAACCGTGCAGCCATGTACGCACGCTAGCCTCACCGTGTTATGCGTGTCCCCCGCACGTTCGCATTTGTGGACCTTTCCGGCTTTACCAACTACACCGCTGCTTTCGGCGACGACGCCGCTGGCAGGATCCTCAGCGCCTTTCGGGCCATCGCCCGCGATGTTGCGAGCGAGCGTGGCGTCCGTATCGCCAAGTGGTTGGGTGACGGCTGCATGATCGTGGCCATGAACCAGACCGACTGCGTCGCCTTCTCGATGGAACTCGAAGCCCGCGCCACCGAGGTCTGTGCGCCCCTTTCTCTGCGGGTGGGCATCGCCACCGGTCACGCGTTGTTGTTCGAGGGCGACGACTACATCGGCTCAGCGGTCAACATGGCCGCACGCCTGTGCGATGTCGCCGGGCCGTGCGAAGTGCTGATTCCCTCCATGCAACTCGAACGTCTCCCCGCCGGCGTGCATGCCAACCCCCACGGCGCGCTCGAGCTACGCGGCTTCCCCGGAGCGATCGAGGTCTTCGAGCTCTCCGGTCAGCCCGACGACTCGGACAAGCGCGACACCAGCGAACTGTGGACTCGCGCCCCATTCGGCATCTAGTGCCCAGCGACGCAACCGAGTCCTCCCACGGACCACTCCGCAGCGTGGTGGTTCCTGCTGCGACGCTGGACCGCAGCCGCCTGCACGAGGACATCACCCTGCTCGCCGAGCTGGGAGCGAAGGAACTGCGCATCGGCATCGATTGGGCCTGGATGCAGCCGTCGGCTGGTGCCGTCAACGGCGACGCGGTGGAGTTCTATCTCGGGGCCACGCAGACAGCCCGGGCCAGCAACATTGCCCTGCAATTCACCCTGCTCGAGCGCGAAGTGCCCAAATGGTTCGACAACGATGGCGGCTTTGCCGACGCAAAGTGGGCCGGACACTGGTGGCCACGATGGGTCGAGGTCTGCGCTGATTCGTTCGGCGACAGCGTGGCCGGCTGGGTGCCGATCGATCATCCGCTGGCTGTCGCCAACCGGTTGTTCCCCGACGATCCCCGGCGCCATGGCGAGGTACTCGACACGGTGATCACGGCGTGGCGCGATGCCTGGCGGATCCTGCGCGGCGGGCCCCCGGTGATCACCTCGTTCGGCATGGAGATCGTGCGTCCCGCTGACCAGACGATCCCGGCCGAGCACGCTGCGAAGCGCCTCGATCAGATCCGCTGGCGGCTGTGGTTACAGGGCCTACGCGACGGCGTGGTCAGCATTCCGGGAAGGGCCGACAACGAGATCGCCGATCTGGCCGGTTCGTGCGATGTACTCGGTATCACCGTACGTCACGAGCGAGATGCGCTCGGCCTGCTCCACCGCGCCGCCGAGCAGGGACTCGACCGGCCGATGGCCGTCACGCTGCTGCTGCCCGCTGGCACCGACGCGGACCGCGAGCTGGTCGTAGAGCGCTACCTGCAGCAGACGACAGAGGCCGCCTCGGCATTGCCGTTGCTGTCCGTGGCGGTGAGCCCGGCGTTCGACACCACCGAAACCGAGCTGCACCTGGCGCCCATGGCTGGTCGCGGCATCATCAGCCGCGACCGCGAGTTGAAAGACAGCGGGCGCCTCTACTTCGGCATCACCGAGTAGCCGGGCAACAACCTCAGCGGCCGCGGTAGGTGGCCCGTGAGCCGGCCGAGTCCTTGTTGAGCCGCTTCGACAGGTGCAGCCCCTCGAGCACGAACTCCACTGCTGCAGCAAGCGCTGCCGGCGACTCGTCGCCACCGGCGAGCGCCAGCACCGGCGCCCGGAGGGCTGGCACGGCCTCGAGCAGTGCAACCTCGTCGGCCGAGGCGATGTCCTCGCCCGTGTGGGCAACGACCCCCTCGTCGAAGGCAGCGATGACATCGCGCACCTGATCGGGCGTGACGCGCTGCTTGTACACCGTGAGCACGGCCGAGCGCACGAGGTTCTCGAGGATGGCGCCTTCGCGACCCTCTTCGAGCGACTCGATCTCGATCTTGCCGGAGGTGGATGCAGCGATGGCGCCGAGATCGCAGATACGCGGCACGACCGTACGCTCGCCAGCACGCAGCGCGCGGCGCAGGGCATTGGCCGCGAGCACCTCGCTGTTGCTGACCGAGAGTCGCACTGACACACCACTGCGCTGGTTCACCTGGCTGCTGGCGCGCGCCAGATGGCTGAGGGTCGCGATGACTTCTTCCATGTAGTCGGGAACCTGCACGGAAACATCGCCAACACTGGCCGGCCGGGCCTCCTGACGCATGATCTCCACCTCGGTGTGCACCTCGAGTGGGTAATGCGTGCGGATCTGGCTGCCGAAGCGGTCCTTGAGCGGGGTGATGATGCGACCGCGGTTGGTGTAGTCGTCCGGGTTCGCCGACGCGACCAGCATGACATCGAGCGGCAGGCGGATCTTGTAGCCACGCACCTGCACATCGCGCTCCTCGAGCACGTTGAGCAGACCGACCTGAATACGCTCGGCGAGGTCGGGGATCTCGTTGATCGCGAAGATGCCCCGGTTGGTACGTGGCACCAGGCCGTAGTGCAGTGTGAGTTCGTCGCTGAGGTAACGACCCTCGGCCACCTTGATCGGGTCGACCTCGCCGATGAGATCGGCGATGGACGTATCGGGAGTGGCGAGCTTCTCGCCGTAGCGGTCGGCCCGGTTCACCCAGGTGATGGGCGTGTCATCGCCCTTTTCGGCGATCAGATCGCGAGCATGCTTCGAGACCGGCGAATAGGGGTCGTCGTTGATCTCGCTCCCGGCGACGATGGGCATCCATTCGTCGAGCAGGCCGGTGAGCGATCGGATGATACGTGTCTTGGCCTGGCCGCGCTCGCCGAGGAAGATCACGTCGTGACCGGCGAGGATTGCGTTCTCGAGCTGTGGCATGACGGTGTCCTCGTAACCCATCACGCCATCGAACAACGGCTGACCCGCAGCGATCTTGAGAACGGCGTTACGGCGAATCTCTTCTTTCACGGGCCACGAGGTCCAGCCCGAAGCCTTGAGTTCACCCAGCGTTGTTGCCATCTGCTCCATGGAGCGAACTTATCCAATTTTCGGCGTACGCGCTCAGGCGGGCAGTGCAGCGCGGCACTCCGACCCGGCCAAAGCGTGCCGGTCATCGCCCCGGGCGCGCCCATTAGGCTGTTTCGAATGGATCTCAGCGGCACATGGCGGGCGGCGGCTGCCGATGACCAACTCCGCCGCAGCGCCGTGGGCATGCACTTCGACGACTCCGAGTGGGCCGAGATCGAGGTACCCGGCCACTGGCAGACCAACCCGGCATTCGCCGCGAGCGACGGGCCATTGCTCTACCGCACCAACTTCACGGTCCTTCAACCCACCGCCGGGCAACGATCGTGGGTGGTGCTCGACGGCGTGTTCTATCAGGCAGACGTCTGGCTGGACGGCGCCTACATCGGCGATCCAGAGGGCTACTTCTTCCCCCATTCCTTCGACGTCTCGTCGCTCATCCGCCTCGGCGACGACCACGTGCTTGCAGTCGAGGTGGCGTGCTCGCCCCAGCACTCGCACCGCGGACGGCGCAACATCACCGGCGTGCTGCAGCAGTGGGATGCCGCCGACCCCAACTGGAACCCCGGCGGACTGTGGCAGCCGGTGCGCATCGAGACCACCGGGCCGGTTCGTCTCGATCGGCTGCGAGTGCTGTGCCGCGACGTCAACGAGGCCCGCGCCCACCTGCGCCTGCACGGGCGTCTGGACAGCGATGCGCCGCGCACCGTGCGCATCCGCACCACGGTGGATGGTGTGGTGGTCGCAGAGATCGAGCAGTCGCTCGCCAGCGGCACCAACGATGTCGACTGGAATCTCGATGTCGACAACCCCCGCCTGTGGTGGCCGCTGTCGCTCGGAGCACAGGAACTCACCGACGTGCAGGTTGATGTGGTCGTGGAGGGGCTCGTCAGCCACTCGCGCCGTGTTCGAACCGGCATGCGCGAGATCGCGATGCAGGACTGGATCTGGTCGATCAACGGCGAGCGGTTGTACCTGAAGGGCGCCAATCTGGCCCCCACCCGACTCGACCTTGCTGGCGCAGATCCGCAGGCATTCCGCCGCGACGTTGAACTGGCCCGCGACGCCGGCCTCGACCTTCTGCGCGTGCACGGTCACATTGCTCCCGCAGCGCTCTACGACGCGGCTGACGAACTGGGCATGCTGGTGTGGCAGGACTTCCCGCTGCAATGGTCCTATGCGCGCGACGTTCGACGCCGCGCCGTCGCCCAGGCCGAGCAGGCCGTGTTCCAACTGGGGCACCATCCGTCGATCATCACCTGGTGCGCCCACAACGAGCCGGGCAGCACGACCATCTCCCCCGACCAGACCCGATCGAGCTGGAAGACCGCTGCGCGCTACCTGCTCGATCAGCAGGTGCCGTCGTGGAACAAGAACATCCTCGACCGATGGGTGAAGCGGGCATTCGAGAAAGCCGACGACACCCGGCCCACGATCGCGCACAGTGGCGTGATGCCCCATGCTCCCGAGTTCGGCGGCAGCGACAGCCACCTCTACTTCGGCTGGCGCCACGGTGGCGAACGAGACCTCTCCGCATTCGCAGCAGCGTTCCCGCGCATGGTTCGATTCGTCAGCGAGTTCGGCTCGCAGGCCGTGCCCCCGCACCACGAGTTCATCGACGCCAGCCGATGGCCAGATCTCGATTGGGACATGCTCGAGCAAACGCACGGCCTTCAGCGGTCGCTCATGGAGAACCACGTACGGGTCGATGCATATGCAACATTCGATCTTTGGGCCGAGGCCACACAGCGATATCAGGCAACACTCCTACGCCACCACATCGAAACCCTGCGACGGTTGAAGTATCGCCCCAACGGGGGCTTCTGCTTCTTCATGCTCAACGACTCCAGCCCGATGATCTCCTGCAGCGTGCTCGACCATCAACGAGCACCAAAGCTGGCCTTTCAGGCCGTTGTCGAGGCGTGCCGCCCGGTGATCGTGGTCGCCGACCGTCTGCCCCCCAGCGTCACGCCGGGCGAGTGCCTGGCTGTCGACGTGCACGTGGTCAACGACCTGCGCCAGCCGTTGACCGATGCCGTGTTGCGCGCCCATCTGCGCTGGGCCACCGGCGAGCACGAGTGGAGCTTCGTGGGTACCGCCGTCGACGACGACTGCACGCGCATCGCCACCCTGCAGTTCGTGGTGCCCGACTCAGCTGGCGAACTGTGGCTCGACCTCACCCTCGATGCCGGAGCCGTCGCAGCCGCCACGAACCGCGACCAGACCCTCATCGTCCCTGCGTAACCGTTCCGACAGCCCTGCCGTCGGAACGGTTACTTGCGGGCGAGTTCTTTGCGGTTGGCGATCTTCGCCTTGCGATAATCCTTGTGCATCAATGCGATGACGTCGATGGAGATCTCCTTCGGGCATGCCGCTTCGCACTCACCGTGGTTGGTGCATGATCCGAAGTACTCGTCCATCGTCTCGACCATCGCCTCGGTACGACTGAACCGCTCGGCCTGACCCTGCGGGAGCAGGTTGAGGTGGGCCACCTTGGCAGCGGTGAACAGGTTGGCAGCGCCGTTGGGGCACGCTGCCACACACGCTCCGCAGCCAATGCACTCGGCCGCGTCCATCGCCGCGTCGGCCACAGGCTTGGGCACGGGGATGAGGTTGGCATCGGGAGCACCACCGGTCTGTGCGGTGATGTACCCGCCATTTTCGATGATGCGGTCGAATGCCGAGCGGTCCACCATCAGGTCCTTGATGATGGGGAATGCCGTGGCCCGCCATGGTTCGATGACGATGGTGGCATTGCTCTCGAACTTGCGCATGTGCAGCTGGCACGTTGCCGTGCCGCGCTGGGGACCGTGTGCTTGGCCGTCGATCATCAACGAGCAGGTACCACAGATGCCTTCGCGGCAGTCATGGTCGAAGGTGACGGCCTCGCGGCCCTCACCGATGAGGTTCTCGTTGAGCACGTCGAGCATCTCGAGGAACGATGCCTCGTCGCTGATGGAATCGATGCGATAGCTCTCGAACGCTCCACCGTCGTTGGGGCCCTTCTGGCGCCAGATGGTGAGGGTGAGATTGGTGAGGTGCTTACCGTGTGATGCGGTCACTTGTAGCTCCGGGTCGCGAGGTGGACGGTTTCAAATTCGAGAGGCTCGACATTGCGGATCGACGACATCGGATCGCCGTTCCATTCCCAGGCAGCGACGTGGGCGAAGTGCTCGTCGTCGCGCTTGGCCTCGCCCTCCTCGTCCTGGTATTCAGAGCGGAAGTGTCCGCCACAGCTTTCGCGACGCTCGAGGGCATCGCGGCACATCAGCATGCCGAGCTGGAAGAAGTCGTCAACACGACCGGCCTTCTCGAGCGTCTGGTTGACGCTCTCACCGTCGCCGGTGACACGCAGGTCCTTCTGGAACTCCTCGTACAGCGGGGGCAGCTCGGCAAGCGCCGTCTGCAGCCCCTCCTCGGTGCGCTCCATACCGCAGTAGTCCCAGATGATCCGGCCGAGTTCACGATGGAACCAGTCGGGCGAACGGGTGCCCTTGGTGTTGAGGTAGCCGTTGTAGCGATCGCGGGCATCCTGCTCGGCCTGCTTGAAGGCGGGGTGATCGGTGCCGGGCAGCGGCTTGTTGAGCATGGGGGCGAGTTCGTTGCCAATCGTGTACGGCAGCACGAAGTAGCCGTCGGCGAGGCCCTGCATGAGCGCCGAGGCGCCCAACCGGTTGGCGCCGTGATCGCTGAAGTTGGCCTCACCGGCCGCATACAGACCGGGCACGGTGGTCTGCAGTTCGTAGTCGACCCACAGCCCACCCATCGTGTAGTGGGTGGCAGGGTAGATACGCATGGGCGTGTCGTAGGGGTTCTCGCCGGAGATGCGTTCGTACATCTCGAACAGGTTGCCGTACCGCTCCTGCACCACGTCCTTGCCGAGCCGGGCGATGGCCGCAGCAAAGTCCAGATTGACGCCGTTCTTCAGCGGGCCCACGCCATGACCGGAATCGACAGCGCGCTTGGCCGCACGCGAGGCGATGTCGCGCGGCGCCAGGTTGCCGAAGCTGGGGTACAGGCGCTCGAGGACGTAGTCGCGCTCGCTTTCGGGGATCTCTGCAGCGGGGCGTTCGTCTCCGGCCCGCAGCGGCACCCACACCCGGCCGTCGTTGCGCAACGACTCGCTCATCAGCGTCAGCTTGCTCTGCGTCGGGTCGCTCTGAGGGATGCAGGTGGGATGGATCTGCGTGTAACACGGGTTGGCGAACATCGCGCCCTTGCGATGGGCGCGCCATGCGGCGGTGACGTTGCACTGCATCGCGTTGGTGCTGAGGAAGAACACGTTGCCATAGCCACCGGTGGCCAGAACCACGGCGTGGGCTGCGTGCGACTGCAGTTCACCGGTGAGCAGGTCGCGCACCACGATGCCGGCACAACGGCCGTCGACGATGACCGTGTCGACGAGCTCGCTGCGGTTGTACAGCGTGACGCCCCCCAGGCCGATCTGGCGGCCGAGCTGCTGGTAGGCGCCAAGCAACAGCTGCTGGCCGGTCTGGCCACGGGCATAGAACGTGCGGCTGACCTGCGATCCGCCGAAGCTGCGGTTGTCGAGCAGGCCGCCGTACTCTCGGGCGAACGGAACACCCTGGGCCACCATCTGGTCGATGATGTCGACGCTGACCTCGGCGAGGCGGTGCACGTTGCCTTCGCGGGCGCGAAAGTCGCCGCCCTTGATGGTGTCGTAGAAGAGCCGGTGCACGCTGTCGCCATCGCCGCGGTAGTTCTTGGCGGCGTTGATGCCGCCCTGGGCAGCAATGGAGTGGGCGCGGCGGGGCGAGTCGTGGAAGGTGAACGCATCAACCTGATAGCCCAACTCGGCAAGCGTTGCAGCGGCTGAGGCGCCGGCGAGGCCGGTGCCCACGACGATGATCTTGAACTTGCGCTTGTTGTTGGGGTTCACCAACTTCATGTCTTCTTTGTAGGAGCTCCACTTGTCGCCGATGGCGCCGGCAGGGATCTTCGAGTTGAGCCGTGGATCAGTCGTTGTATTCATGGGTCCTCACTGACCGACGATGCCGGCGAGCACGGCGATGGGGAATGAAACGTTGCCGACCACCACGACGGTGGCGATACCTGTGGCCAGCCAACGGCGCCACTTGTTGAACCGCGGGTTGCTCCACCCGATGCTCTGGAACAGGCTCCAGACGCCGTGAAACAGGTGCGTTCCGAGGGCGATGTTGGCGACGATGTAGAGCAGCGCCACCGGCGGGCGCTCGAAGCTGCGGACCACGTTGCCGTAGGCGTCGCCGCGTACGAACTTGCCGTCGGCAGCGCTGGTGCCGAGTGCGTTGACCGTGCCCCACGTGAGGTCGGCGAGGTGCCAGAAGAGGAACAGGAACACAATGATGCCGGTCCAGCGCATGGTCCGGCTGGCGAAGTTGGCGACCTGATAGTCGCGAGGCGACTGGTACTTCACCGAGCGGGCGCTGCGGTTGATGATGGTGAGCCCGTAAGCGGAGTGCACGTGCAGCGCACCGGCAGTGACGAGCATTCCACGAAACAGCCACAAGAACACCGTGCGCGGCAGAATCGGCACGAGCATCTCGCGCAGGAACTCTGCGTAGTGGTTGAAGTCCTCCTTGCCGAGGTACATCTTCAGGTTGCCGATCATGTGGGTGATCACGAACCCGATGAGCACGATGCCGGTGATGGCCATCACGTATTTCTTGCCAACGGCGGTGGAGTACAGGTCGAGCAAGAACGGCTTGCGCTTCTTGGCTCGTTTGGCGGTGCCCGTGACGGGTCCTCGCCGGGAGTTGATTGCCTGTGCCATCAGTGGGGACGGCCTTTCGTGAATCGGTTGTCCGCTGCCTCGATCGGGGCTGCCCCGACCGTACTCCGAGTGACGGCCTCGGTGGTAAATCGTTCGATTGCTTTGCCTTTCGCGCGGAGATATTCGTCGGTCACCCGGTTTATTCCCTACACTCGTCACGTTTCCATCAACGGCACGTGCAATGTTGTGCGCGCCCCCATTCAAAGACAAGGTTCACCCGTGTCAGGAATCTTTGCCGAAGGCGGCTACCAGGAATTCGCACTCAGGGGCGGCGAGTGGGCAGTGCTGCTGCTCTCCGCAGCGGCTGCACTCATCGCTCTTGCCGTTGGGCTCTTCCTCGCGAAGAGCGTCATGGCGGCCGATGCAGGCTCGCCCAAGATGCAAGAGATCGCCAAGGCGATCCAAGAAGGTGCGCTCGCATATCTGAAGCGTCAGTTCAAGACCATTGCGGTCATCCTCGTGCCGTTGGCCGTCATCGTGTTCGTCACGTCGAAGGCCATCGTTCGTCCCGACGGCAGCACAGCGCTGCCGTTCGTCCAAGCCGGCCTGTGGCGCACCATTGCGTTCATTCTCGGCTGTCTGGCATCGGGCTTCACCGGCTACATCGGCATGACACTGGCCACCCGCGGCAACGTGCGTACCGCCGCCGCCGCCCTGACCAACAGCATGCCCAAGGCGCTCGACGTGGCGTTCCGCACGGGCGGCGTCGCCGGCATGTTCACCGTGGGTCTCGGCCTGCTCGGTGCCACCGGCATCATCATGGCCTTCCAGAACAGCGCCTCGGTCATCCTGATCGGCTTCGGCTTCGGTGG
>WLMZ01000045.1 GCA_009726095.1 Actinomycetota bacterium | reverse complement strand
TCGTGTTCTTCGGATTGGGTACGAGCAACGAGCTACCCCACGCTGCGCCGACCGCAACCGTGGAGGCACGGATGAGGCCGAGCGAACGTAACCCGGTACCACCCCGGGCGCGCTCCCTGCGGTAGCGCCACATTGCCGCCAGCGACAGCAGCTCGGTGGCCAGACCGATCAGGCACCAAAAGGCCAGGTGCCGCTCGGAGAGCTGGTCGCGCAGGGTCACGCTCATCATCAAAAACACCGGTAACACGGCGAGATTGCTGGGCAGCAGCAGCTTGGTGGCCTGCGCGAGAGAGGCCTCAGACACGCGCTCGGGCGGTGGTTGCTCCAAGAACCGGTCGTCTCTCGCCGTCGTCGTCTGCATGTTTCCTACTCAGTGTGTCCAAGTGACCACGATTGGTAAACCATACCGAACAACTGGGCGATCGTAAAGTGTCCCCTGGTACACGTCGGGGCCGGGTGTTGCCAGACTGATCAGATGATTGCCGCAGCGGGCCGCTTTGCTCCCTCCCCAACCGGCGAGTTGCACCTCGGCAACCTGCGCACGGCCCTGGTGGCCTGGCTGTCGGCCCGATCGCAGGGCCTCGGGTTCGTGGTGCGAATGGAGGACCTCGATCTGATCACGTCGTCGCCGGTGCACGAATCGTCGCAGTTGTCGGCGTTGGCGGCGATGGGGCTGGACTGGGACGGCGATGTGGTTCGCCAGAGCGAGCGGTTTGCCCGCTACGAGGACGCCATCGCCGTGCTGACGGCGCGGGGCCACACCTACCCCTGCTACTGCACGCGACGTGAGATACGCGAGGCCTCCAGCGCACCGCAGGGGGCTCTGGCCGCTGACGGCACCTACCCGGGAACGTGTCGCCACCTCGATGACGCACTTCGCTCGCGATACGCCGCCGAGGGGCGCCGGCCGGCCCTGCGGCTGTTCGCCGATGATGCTGTGGTCGAGGTCGTCGACGAGATCCACGGGCTCGTGCGGGTCGTGGTCGACGATGTCGTGTTGCGCCGCAACGATGGCGTGCCCGCCTACAACCTGGCCGTGGTGGTTGACGACGCCGCACAGGACGTGGCGGAGGTGGTCCGCGGCGACGACCTGCTGTCGTCGACGCCGCGCCATGTGCTGTTGCAGGGGCTCTTGGGCTTGCCCACGCCGCGTTATCGCCATGTATCGCTGGTACTGGGCGCCGATGGCGTGCGCTTGGCCAAGCGCCACGGTGCCGTCACTCCGGGGCAACTTGCCGAGATGGGTATTGGAACCGCCCAGATGCTCGGGCTGCTCGCCAGCAGCCTTGGCCTGGCCGAGCCAGGCGAAGTCGTCACGGCACACGGCCTGATCGAGCGGTTCCGACTCGATGTGCTCCCGCGGGAACCATGGGTGCTCCCGCCGAACCTGCAACGATCGGTGTCATGAACGAACCCGACGACCTGCAACGCGTGCTCGGCTACGTCGACGCCATCGACGACTCGGTGGCGATGCACGCCGTCGGCCCCGATCTGTACGTCGCCTCGTTCTGGACGCCCCAGTTCTGTACCGCTGTCATACGCGCTGCCGAGGCAGTTGGCGCGTTCGAACCACAGCCCGATGATCCGGTGCCCGGGCACGAGGTCTCGCTCGCCGTGATCAGCCCCCGCCTGTTCGAGTGCGTGCAGGCCGACATCGGCCAACGGCTGTGGCCCCAACTGCGCAGCGTCTGGCCCTACATCGATTACCATGGTCTGCGCGATGTGTTCGTCATCCGCTATGCGCTTGGCGAGCAGGAGAGCCTGCGTATCCATCACGACGTGGCGCAGGTGTCGGCATCGATCAAGCTCAACGACGATTACGAGGGTGCCGAGTTGGAGTTTCCGCTGCAGGGCGTGACAAACGCAGCGGTGCCCATCGGCTCGGTGCTGGCATGGCCATCGTTGGTGACCCACCCGCACCAGACCAATCTGCTGCGAGCGGGCGTGAAGTATGCACTGACGGTCTGGTGCGAACTGCCCACATACATCGAGTGATCGCTCGGTCCGTGTGCGGGCGAATCTGTTCGACATTCGTCGGCTTGATGACCAGCAGCGCCAGTGTGGTCAGCACTAGTCTAAGCAAAAGCCCCGTTACAACAAGGTGATGAGGGACACCGATATCGAGCACGAGCGCATGACCCGGCCCCCCCGAAGATCATCATCGAACGCCCTGTTGACGGTCGGCTTCGCGGCCGCCCTCGTTGTGCTGTGCGCCTGCACGTCACCGACCAGTTCTGCGGTGGCGCCGGCCGAGACGGTCGCGGTTGCACCCGCCGTGTCGGGCACCCTGGCCCCCACCGCCACGCTGCAACCCAGCACCACTGAAGAGGCCACCAGCACGGTGCCGGCTTCTACCACCACCACGGTGCCGGCCACCACCACCACCACGGTGCCAGCCAACATCATCAATGTTGGGGTTTTCGCCGTGCCGATCGTGCCCGTTGGCAGCAGTAGCGGACCAGACACGCTGGTGCTGCAACTGCGCCTTCAACAACTGGGGTTCTGGTCGGCGCCCGCCGACGGCAAGTACGACCTCAGCACCAAACAGGCCGTGATGGCGTTCCAGAAGTACCTGTATCTGGACCCCACCGGCTCGGTTGACGATGCCACGGCTGCCTTCCTGACCCAGGTACAGCTCAAGGCCCACGGCTTGGTCGACACCGGCACGCTGGTCGAGGTTGACAAGGCGCGACAATTGCTGTTCATCGTGGTCGACGGCGTGACGCTGTGGACGATCAACACCTCCACCGGCAACGGCAAGCCCTTCGACGAACCCGACATGAACACACCGGGCGGTCCCAACATCACGGGTGTTGCGCTGACCCCCGATGGCGTCTGGAAGGTGAACCGCGAACGCCCGGAGGGCTGGTGGGAGGGCGACCTCGGCAGGATCTATCGCCCCAAGTACTTTCACGGCGGCATCGCCATCCACGGTTCTAACAGCATCCCCAACTATCCCGCTTCGCACGGGTGCGTACGGGTCAGCGTGCCAGCAATGGACTTCATCTGGGCGAGTGGGCTCGTGCCGATGCAGATGCCGGTGTGGGTGCACAGCTGAGAACGTGCGCCGTCGTAGCGCATTGATTGGTTCGGGAGTGAAAGACTCGGCGGCGTGATGCACGTTGTTGGGGCACTGCGCCCATGGACCGATCCGAACACCATTGCGCTGGGCAGGTTGCCCATGCGCGTGCCCAGCACGGCCCACGCCGACTGTGCGGCGGCCCGACTCGGCGATCCCGCCGCATCGAAGTGGCGACACAGCCTGAACGGTCGGTGGAAGCTCCGCCTGTTCGACAATCCTGATGTGGTGCCGAGCACCGCCACCGACCGCGTGCACAACGACGATGGTTGGCAGTCGGTCGCCGTGCCCGGGAACTGGACCATGCAGGACACCGGCGATCTGCCGCAGTACACGAACGTGCAGATGCCCTTTGATGGCCCACCCCCGAACCTGCCCGACCGCAACGTCACCGGCGTGTATCGGCGAACCATGCAGGTGCCCGCTGGGTGGCTGCGGCAGCGACGCGTCGTGCTGCACGTGGGTGGCGCCGAGAGCGTGCACGCTGTGTACGTGAACGGGTCGTTCGCCGGCTACGGCACCGACAGCCGACTCGCGAGCGAGTACGACATCACCGATCTCGCCGTGGCCGGGGCCAATACCGTCGCCATCGTGGTGATGCGCTACAGCGCACACAGCTATGTCGAGGATCAGGACCAGTGGTGGATGGCGGGCCTGCACCGCGAGGTGTTCGTGGAGTCGCGGGGCCTCACCCATCTTGCGAACCTGCGTTGTGACGCCGATCTTCGACTGAGCGACGGCACCGGTCTGCTGACCGCCACCTCCACCATTGCGTTCAGCGCGGCGCCCGCCAAGGGCTGGTCGACGCGAACCGTGGTGGAGTCCCTGACCGGTCGGCGCATCGGCGCACCGGTGATCAGCAAGGTTCCTCACGGGTTTGCGCGTCCGTATTCGTTCACGGGGCATCGCGCTGTTGCCATCTTCGAGATTCCCCGCGTTGCCGCCTGGTCGGCCGAGCATCCCAATCGCTATCGGGTTGTTGTCGAGCTGATCGCGCCCGATCAGTCCGTGGCCGAGGTGCATGCGCAGCTCGTTGGTTTCCGTCACGTTGACATCGCCAACCGGCAGCTGCTGTTGAACGGGCAGCCAGTGTGGATCTTCGGGGTCAACCGTCATGATCATCACCCCACGCGGGGCAAGGCGGTCACCGTCGACGACATGCGCGCCGATCTGCTGCTGATGAAGGCACACAACATCAACTCGGTGCGCACGTCGCACTACCCCAACGACCCACGACTGCTCGACCTCTGCGACGAGCTCGGCATGTACGTGATCGACGAGGCCAACATCGAGAGCCACGCATACAACACCTCGCTGTGCAACGACGATCGTTACAGCGCCGCCTGGCTGGCACGCGGTTCGCGCATGGTCGAGCGCGACATCAACCACCCGTCGGTCATCATGTGGTCGTTGGGCAACGAGAGCGGCTACGGCGCCAACCACGATGCGTTGGCCGGATGGATCCGCCACAACGATCCGTCGCGCCCACTGCACTACGAGGGCGCCGCGTTCCACAACGGTTGGGCCGATGGTGGCCGACTGGCCACCGACATCGTGTGCCCCATGTATCCGCCGATCGACGCCATCATCGCCTATGGCCGTGACAACCTTGGTGACAGGCCGCTGATCCTGTGCGAGTACAGCCACGCGATGGGCAACTCGAACGGCTCACTGGCCGACTATTGGCAGGCCATCACCACCACGCCCGGCCTCCAGGGCGGGTTCTTGTGGGAGTGGAAGGACCACGGGCTCATCCAGCGCATGCCCGACGGGCGCAAGCGCTTCGCCTACGGCGGGTTGTTCGGTGACTCGCCCAACGATTGCAACTTCGTCGCCGACGGTCTGGTTTCGGCCGATCTGGTGCCGCACCCTGCGATGCGCGAGGTGGCGTGGGTGTACCGCCCCGTCACCGTGACCGCCGGCAGGCGGCCGGGCACCATCAGCGTCACCAACCGCCAGTCGTTCAGCAACCTCGACGGGCTGATCGCCACGTGGAGCCTGCACATCGATGGTGCCCCGACTGCGAAGGGGCGCCTCGTCCTGCCCGATGTGGCACCACACAGCGCGGTGACGGTGCCCCTGCCATGCGCTGTACCCGCAGGCAACCACGACGTGTATTTGTCGGTGCGCTGGTCGCAGCGTCGGGCCCAACCGTGGGCGGCTGCGGGCCACCTCGTCAGCTGGGATCAGGTCCGACTGCGGGCCGCCCGCCGCCCCCGCCATCCCAAGCCGACGGGCGATCGCGATGCGCCGCTCACACCGGTCGAGCAGTTGTTGGTGCAGCCGGTCACGCTCAACCTGTGGCGTGCCGCCACCGACAACGACGGCTTCAAGCTCATGCCTGAACTGGCGTTGCGGTTGCGTGTCGGCGGCGGTGGTCTGGGCCAGTGGCTCCACGAGGGTATCGATTCGCGTCCTGCCGGGGACCTGGTGCAGCACCGTGTCGAGCGGTTCGTCGATGCCGAACAGGCGGTCACGTATCACCACACCGTCGAGGTGCCCGATCACTTGCGCGACCTGCCCCGCGTCGGCGTGATGTTCGAATTGCCGCGTGGGTTCGAGACACTGCGTTGGTGCGGCAATGGACCGCACGAGAATTACCCCGACCGCAGGTCCAGCGCGATGCACGAGGTCTGGCAGCAGGGCGTTGATGTGTCGCCGTATCTGGTGCCTCAGGAGTTCGGCCTGCGCACCGATTGCCGATGGTTCGAATGTATCGACGGTGCCGGACGCGTTGTTCGTATCGACGTGCTCACCGAGACGCCCATGCACTGTTCGGCAACGCATCACACCCCGGCCGAACTGTTCGCTGCCACGCACGAGACCGAGCTGACGCCACGGCCTGGTCTGGTGGTGTGCCTCGACGCAGCGCATCGCGGGCTCGGCACTGCCAGTTGTGGCCCCGATGTGCTCGAGCGGTATCGGCTCGACGCCGGCACGTACCGGTTCAGCTACCGGCTGTCGTTGGCTCGGCGCACGCGCAGGTGACGGTCTGAGGCGGTCAGACACTCACCGGTTTCGAGATCGAACCGCCAGCCGTGCAGGGTACAGACCAGCGTGTGGTCCTCGATCTCGCCGAACACGCTGAGGTCGGCCTGCCGGTGTGGGCAGGCACGCTCCATGACGTAGCCGCCCAGCTCGATCTCCTCGGATCCGTCCGGGGGATCGAGCTTGCGGCGCGCCTCGGCCTCGGCCCGGCGCATGCGCTCGACCGAGAGGCTCTTGAAGAAGTTGTAGAGGTACTCGTTGAAGGCGCCGTCGCGCCATGCACGGAATCGGCACGACAGGAACAGCGCATTGCTCCAATCGACCGAGCGTTGGGCCACCACGGTCTCGACCAACTCGCGTTGGACGTCGAAGCGGAAGCGATAGGGCTCGTCGGCATATTCGCGCACCTCGCCGGCCGGGAAGTCGAGGATGATCGACAGATCGCCGAGGCGCATGAGGCAGTTCGCGCCCACGGCATGACGCAGCGTGGGTGCCATCGCGAGCAGTGGTTCCCACCATGCCCTGAGGGTCTGCACCAGATCGGTGGTGGGCGGGTGCCACGTGGCCTTGTAGTCCTGCAGCCACGGCATCCAGTCGGCCTGATAGCGCGTGAGGTAGTCGCGCTTGTGGCTGAAGATGGCCTCGACCTCGGCGTCGGGCAGCGGGTGGTGCACCGTGCAGCCCTGTGGGCTGATGTCGATCTCGGTGCCGGGGATGGCCAGGATTCCGGTGTGGTGCGTGGCCTGCAACCGGTCGAGGAACGAGACCTGGTCGGGGAAGATGCTCAGCTCGTCACCGGTGATCATGTTGAACTGGAACAGCTCGGGATCCAGGAACGCCGGCGGTCCAGCGCTCGGCACGACGGCCTTCGCGTTGATCATCTCCACGTACTTCAATGCCCGCGAGAACTGGCTGTCGACCTTGGCATCGACCAGCTCGCGCATGCGCTCGGGTGTCTCCTCGTAGACCATCGGGTACCAGATGGCACCGCTGTACTGCAGCCAATGAAGATCGACCGGGCCGTGCGCAGTAAGGGCACCCAGATCGGCAGTGCGGCAGTCGTTCTGGTTGACGAGGCGGGTCTCGCCATCGCTCACCACCAGGGTGGAGTCGCCACCGGGGCCGTCGCTGATGGACGTCTCGACGTGGATGGCAACGCGCATGCCGCCGAGGTCGATCTCCTCGCCATCGACGGTGCGGATGATGTTGTTGAACCCGAGCGAACGCATGTGCAGCTCGAGCTCGCGGGTGGGGAACCCGGGGATGAGCACCGTGGTGTCCCGGCTCATGTGGTTGGCCAGCCAGGCATCGTCGAGATGATCGCCGTGAAGGTGCGAGATGTACAGGTAGTCGGCGTGTTCGATGCGGTGCAACAGATCGTCGGACAGCTGATCGTTACGCGGAAAGACGAACCAGCTGGCGAAGAACGCCGGCTCGAACCAGGGATCGCAGGTGATCGACCCGTACGGGGTCTCGATGAGGATGCCGGCGTGGCCGATGGATGTTGCTTTCACTGGCGTGGCCGACCTGGCGTGAGCCGATCAGGCATGGTGCGATCGGCTCAGGCGACCGGCGGATCGGTGTACTGCTGGCCAGCGCGCGAGACGTGCTCGGTCCAGGCAACACCATCCCAGTACCGCAGTTCGAACCGACCGGCGGGGTCGGCGTACCAGCCGGCGGGCACGGCCGGGGCGGTGACGGCTGCGGTGGTGACGGCTGCGGTGGTGACGGCTGGGGTGGGCGCCGCAGCAACCGGGGCGACGACGGTCTCTTCGGGAGCAGCAGCCCAACCGGCGGGCTCGGTGACCGTTGCGGCGACCGGCTCGACAACGGGCTCGGCGACGGGCTCGGGCGCAACCGGGGCCGGCTCGGCGGCCACGACCGCAACGACCGCAACGGCGGCGGCGGCGGCGGCGGGCTCGGCTGAAGCGCTACCCGCCGGGCGGCTGAGGAACGCCGTGACATCGCCACCGGTTGGCACGATGGCCACGACGGTCCACCCCTGGGCCGACTTTTCGTTGAGCTTGGTGGCCAAGCTGGCGGGGTCGTAGGACGATGTGCTGACGGTGACGAACTCGTTCATGGCGCCACGTTAGTGCGCTTTGGGCGGCGGCCGTGCAGCATCACGTTCAGGAGCGCGAAATTGAGCCTCAGGCTGGTGCGACGAGGTCGGCCACGTTGGTGTCGGTGGGCGAGCCATCGTGCACGACCTCACCATCGCGGAGTGCAATCAGGCGGCTGACCCGCTCGACATAGGTGAGTTCATGGGTGGCCACCACCAGCGTTGCGCCATCGTCAGCAGCTTGGTCGAGCAACTCCAACAATGCGGTCTTGCCGGCAGCATCGAGGCCCACGAAGGGCTCGTCGACCACGAGCACCTCGAACGGCCGCACGAAGGCCAGGGCGATGGCCGCCTTCTGGCGCAGGCCGCGGCTGAAGGTGTTGGGCAGGTCGTCGGCCCGTTCGTACAGGCCGAGGTGGCCGAGGAGATCGGCGGCGATCTGATCCCATTCCTGCACACCGTGGAGCCGAGCGATGTATTCGAGGTGTTCCCACAGCGACAGGTCGTCGTAGAACGATGGCGTGTCCGACAGGTACGCCAACGCACTCCGTGCCTCGGGGGTGCCCGATGCATGGCCCATGATGTGCACGGTGCCCCCGCTGGGGTCGAGCAGCCCGGCAGCCATGCGGATGAACGTGGTCTTGCCGCTGCCGTTGTGTCCCACCACGGCCACCCGCTGGCCCACGGGGATGTGCAGCGTGAGCGGCAACAACGCCGGGCGGTCGCCGTAGTCCTTGCTGAGTTCGTTCGCCGCCAGCGCCCCGCCGGTGACGCGTGCCGGCCGGGCGGCCTCGGCTACGGGCTGGCCGGCGGCTGCCTTGCTGCCCGAAGCGTTGTTTGACGTCTTCGCTACCGTCTGCGACGGCGGCTTGGGGTGGCGGCTCTTGGAGTTCGGGCTCACGGTTGTCTCCTCGACGATTCTGCACGGGCAGCGCGTTGTTGTGCAGTGACCTGCTTGCCTTCGGACATGAAGGCGTTGAGCTTGACCTTCCACGCATCTCGCCGCCGAACCCACCAACCGATCAGGCCGCACAACAGCAGTTGCGCCACCGCCATGCGGATGGCCGTGGCCAGCTCGGAGGTTCCGTGGGTGTGCGCCGAGCGTACGGCCAGCACGCTGATGCTGCCGATGATCGACACCACGAGCGGCAACAGCATGCGCACGATCGTGGTCATGCCGCTCATCTCCGGTGGCATCATCGTCTGCTCGACAGCGCTGTTCATAAGGTCGGGCGCATCTTTCACGACGCTGACCACTGCGCCAGCAGCACCCGCCCACACCGTGGGGAGCGCAAGTACTCCGGCGACCGCCGCAGCCCCAGCGGCACCCTTCGAGCGTTCGAGCAGGGCGACGGTCACCACGCCGATACCGGCGAATGGCACCAGCGCCACCAGCGGTGCAAGCGTGTGCCGCAGCAGCAGTTCGCCGCGCTCGTGTGGAAGCGACGCCATGCGGTCGGGTTGATCGATCTCCTGCGACAGCGGCTCCATGGCTTCCATGCCGAGCAGGAACAACAGCGCACCGCTGATGAGGAACATCGCGCTGGTGCCGTTGTACGAGGCCACCTGACATGCCGCTGCCGCGACGGCGAGCACCGACATGCGCAGCAGACGCGAGACAGGGAAGCGCAGCAGACTGTGCCAGCCGCGCCGCCAGATGGCAGCCGAACCGCCGCTGCGGCGCAACCGTACCCAGGGGCGGCTGCGCGTGTTCTCCTGGCTCAACTGCCGACGGAGCAGCATCACGGTGCGCAGGTCCTGCATGGTGACCGCGAAGTGCAACTGGGCAACCAGACCGCTACGCCGGGCCAGTGCATCGAGCGACGTGCGCCGCAGCAACAGCAGGCCTACGGCGACGATGGCCACGATGACGGCCGGTGCCACAAGATCGATTGCCCGTTCGCGCATGCCCCACAGCGACAGGCTGCCGAGCAGGTTGGCGGGACCGACGATGTGCTTCACGATGGCTGCGCTCTGCCAACCAATGGCGAGGGCACCGATGATCGAGGCCATCCAGCGTGGAACTCGTACTGCGTGGGCAACCAGTGCTGCGCCCACGAACAACACGCTGAGGCTGGCACCGAAGGCGGCACCGGTGAAGGTCCACGACGCCACCGAGCCGGGTAGGCGCCGGCCCGCGAGTTCGCCGGCGAGCGCACCCACGATGAGACCGGAGAAGGCAGCCGAACGCGCCCGCTGCGTGGCGGGGCGCAGCAACGCGGCACGACGGTCGACCGGCGACAGCAGGACGTGGCGAACGTCGGCTTCCTCGATGGCCAGCGGCCCACCACGGCTGCCGCTGCGCATACCGGCGGCGAATGCCAGCACGGCGAACATGCCCATCACGGCCGGGCCATACCGGTAGATGTCGGCAACGGTTGCCGGAGAGACCTTTTCGTCCTTGACAAACCCGGACAGCCACAGTGCGCTGCCGCCGAACGCGAAGGCCACGAGGTACACCCGGTACGCGGCCTCGAACCAGTCGAGTTCGGCGAGCCGGTTCTTGCGGCGAGCCCGGCGCAGGTCGCCCAGGGCATCGTGTTCGGTGACGGTGTGCATTCCCGTTCGACGCTAGCGGCCGGGGCCCAGTTCTACATCGCGCTCGAGGTCGGCCGCCCAGCCGCTGAAGCTGGCCACGTACAGCCGTGCCGGTGGAAGTCCGGCATGTTCCATGGCCACGATGTTGACGCAGGCTGACACACCGCTGCCGCAGTAGGTGACCACGCCGTTTCCGCCGCCGCCGCCGCCGCCGTCGCTGACACCGAGGGCAGCGAAGTGCTCGCGGAGCTCGGTTGGCAGGCGGAAGCGTTTCGTGGCCGGATCGATCGCCGCCGCGAATGGTGCGCTCACGGCACCGGGCACGTGGCCGGGTCGCGGATCGACGAGCGTGACCTCGCCGGTATACCGCTCGCGCGATCGGGCATCCATCACCACGCCTGTCTGCGACTGGGCGAGTGCAGCGGTTTCGTCGGCGGTGGCGAATCGTTCGGTGGGCCACTCGCGCACCGTGAAGTGCCGATGCTCGCTGGCGGTGCCAGCCCCGGTGGTCAGCGGGCCGTGCCACGCATCGATGCCACCATCGAGCACTGCAGCATTGCGGCCGATCATGCGCAGCATGACCACCAGCCGTCCTGCGGTCATGCCCCCGGTGTCGTCGTAGGCAATGACCGTGGTGTCGTCGCCGATGCCGAGCGCGCCCATCGCGTCGGCGAAGGCATCGGGTGTGGGGAACGGGTGGCGTCCGGCCGAGGCGGGCTGGCCGTGCCCAGCCAACTGCGTCTCGAGATCGACGAAGATGGCGCCGGGTAGATGGCCGGCTTCGTAGGCCTCGCGGGCGCTGCGGCCGTCGAGGTACCAGCGCACGTCGGCCAGTACGGCGTGGGGGTATGCGCCGAGTTCGTCGGCGGAGACAATGGGAGCGATAGCCGTCATTGCGCTGGCGCCTCCAGCGCCCATCCGAGGGCTTCGGCAGCGGACAGCACGGCCCGTAACGGCCAACCGAGGGCGAGGGCGGCGGCGGCGGCGTCGTCGTGTTCCACCTTCACCCGACCCGCTGACAGCTTGACGCGGATGACGTGATCCTCGATCTGCACGGTGGACTCGGATCGCTGCTGCGGCCACCGTTCCAGGGTGGTGCCACGCACGCCCAACGAACCACTTTCGGCGATGAGCACGGCGGCAACGGCCTCGCTGACGGCGGGATCGCACAGTGCGTGCACGGTGTGCGCCGGGCGGCCCTTCTTCATCACGATCGGCGATGCCCAGGCATCGTGTGCTCCGGCGCTGAGCAGGGCGGCGATCGTGTGCGCCACAACCTCTCCGGTGGCATCATCGAGGTTCACCTCGAGGAGGCGCACGGGTTGCCCGTTGCCCGGCGTGGTGGTTCGGGCGGCTTCGTTGCCGATGACCACCTGCACCACGTTGGGTCGTCCGGGGGTGTCGGCCGTACCGGCGCCGTATCCGACGGCCGACAGATGCATCGCCGGCATGGGCTGGAAGCTGTCGGCCAGCGCGGTCATCAGGGCGACGCCGGTGGGGGTGGCGATCTCCTTGCGCGTGTCGATGCCGAATGCGGGCGCGTTGCGACGGGCGAGTAGGGCGGTCACCGCCGGCGCCGGATTCGGCAGCTCGCCGTGGGCGGCATGCACGGAACCGCGCCCGAGCGCGATGGGACTGCAGACAATGCGGTCGACCCCCAGCACCTCGAGCGCTGCGCAGGCGCCGACGATATCGATGATGGCGTCGACGGAACCGACCTCGTGGAACTCCACATCGAGCGCCGGCATGCGGTGCATGGCGCCCTCCACCTCGGCCAAGGCATCGAAGGTGGCCAGCACGCGGTCGCGTACACGGGTTGGCAGATCGGCAGCCAGCACCAGATCGCGGATCGCCCGGTATGGCCGGTGATCCGGAGCGTGCTCGTGACCGTGTTCATGTTCGTGTTCGTGTTCGTGTTCGTGGTCGTTGACCACCACGATCGCGTGCGTCGCCGCAACACCGCAGCGCAGGACGGGTTCGAAGGTGAGCGCATAGTCGTCGATGCCGAGGCGCCCGACGATCTCCATCACGGCGACCGGATCGGCGCCCGCATCGATGAGCGCGCCCAGGGTCATGTCGCCTGCCGTACCCGCAAAGCAGTGGAACCAGGCGGTGGTCATGACTTCATCATCCGTGCCACGGCACACGCTGCACCGAAGCCGTTGTCGATACCCACCACGGTGATACCGCTGGCGCATGAGGCGTGCATCGCCAGCAGGGCGGTCACGCCTTCGAGCCCGGCGCCGTAGCCGACGCTGGTGGGCACCGCCACGATGGGCGCGGCGCTGAGGCCGCCGATCACGCTGGCCAGTGCACCCTCCATGCCGGCGATCACCACGATCGCATCGGCGGCGGTGATCTCGTCGAGGTGGGCCAGTAGGCGATGCAGACCGGCCACACCCACGTCGCTGATCGTGGTGGGGGCGAACCCGAACGCCGACAGGGTGATGGCGCACTCGTCGACCACCGGTTGGTCGGCGGTACCGGCGGAGATGACCGCAACGGTGGCCGAGCGCGTGCGTGGCGGCCGGCGCCACAGGGCGGATCCGCCGGATTGAACAGCCGGGCCATGGGCCGCCACGGCGGCGGCGACCTGATCGGGTGAGGCGCGACTGAGCAGCACCGGGTCGGTGCCGTGTGCCAGCAGCTCGCCGACGATGCGGGTGATCTGATCGGCCGTCTTGCCGGGGGCGTAGACCGCTTCGGGGATCCCCTGGCGCAGCGACCGGTGGTGATCGACCAGGGCGTCGCCCAGATCGGCGAACGGCAGCCGCCGTAACGTGGCCACAGCGTCGTCGGGGCTGAGCGCGCCGGTGCGCACCCCGTCGAGCAGCAGGCGGATATCTGCCTCATTCACGGCATGCATGCTGCCACGACGCAGCCGTGATGCGGCCGGATGTGGGTGGGAAAACTTGTCGAATTCGTCGCTCACGCAATGAAATTGGGATCGGTCGGCCGGTGGGGGTGGCGTAGCCTGACCGGATGAGCAACAAGCATCGGGTGGGGTTCCTCGGCCCCTTTGGCACGTTCACAGAACAGGCGCTGCTCACGCAGGCCGATCTTGCTGTCGGTGAGCTCATTCCGTTTCGCTCTGTTCCTGATGTGTTGGATGCGGTTGAGTCCGGCGCGGTCGATCTTGGTTTCGTACCCATCGAGAATTCGATCGAGGGCACCGTCAACTTCACGCAGGATGCATTGGCGTTCGACTACGAGCTGCTGATCCAGCGCGAGGTCGTGCTGGATATCGAGCACTGCCTGCTCGCAGCACCGGGTACCACGCTGGCCGATGTGAAGGTCGTGCTGTCCATACCGGTGGCCACGGCGCAGTGTCACCAGTACCTGCGCACGCATCTTCCTGATGCCGAGATCCACCCCGCCAGCAGTACGGCCGAGGCGGCACGCACCATCGCCGCACAGCCCACTCCGGGCGTCGCTGCGATTGCGCCGCGTAACGCTGCCGCCCTCTACGGCCTCAACGTGGTGGCGGCCGACATCGCCGATCACGGCGCCAACCAGACCCGATTCGTGCTGGTTGGCAAGGGCCACATCCCCCCGCCCAGCGGACACGATCGCACCGCCCTGGTGGTGTACCAGCGCGCCGATCAACCGGGCAGCCTCATCAGCATCCTGCAGGAATTCGCCGCCCGACGGATCAACCTGTCCAACCTGCTCAGCCGCCCGACCAAGCGCGGCGGACTCGGCGACTACTGCTTCATCGTGTACGCGGACGGCCATGTGGCCGACGAATTGCTTGCCGATGTGCTGCGCTCGTTGCACTCCAAGCAGGGCGCGGTGAAGTTTCTCGGTTCGTATCCCGCCGCCGGCGAACATGCGCACAGCGCTCGCGAGCACGCCGACACCCGCTGGCGCGAGGCCGACGACTGGGTTGAATCGCTCCGCGTGCAGATCAGCCCCAGTTAGCTGCTCCGACGGCGCCGACTCTCACCCAGTTCTTACGCACACCATGTAGAAAGGGAGATGTGGGTGCACCAATCCGGGTCGTGATAGCCGAAGACGAGCGAGCAGTCAGGGAGGCGCTCGCAAGAGCGCTCACCCTCGAGGGCTACGAGGTCACCGCTGTCTGCGATGGAGCACAGGCCCTGGAGGTGCTGCGCGCCGAGCCGGCCGATGTGGTGGTGCTCGATGTCATGATGCCCGTTGTCGATGGGCTCACCGCCTGCCGCGTGCTGCGTAGCGAGAAGAACCGCGTGCCCATCCTGTTGCTCACGGCTCGTACCGAGACATCCGATCGTGTCGCCGGCCTGGACGCCGGTGCCGACGACTATTTGCCCAAGCCGTTCGCCCTAGCCGAGTTGCTGGCGCGCCTGCGCGCATTGTTGCGCCGGGCCCAACCCAATGACGACGTGGATGCATCGTCGTTCAGCGTCGGCGACCTCCGCATCGATGCAGCGGCCCGTCGGGTGTGGGTGGGCGAGACAGAGATCGAGTTGTCGAAGACCGAGTTCGACCTGATCGAACTGCTGGTTCGAAACGCTGGCATCGTGCTGGACCAGACCACCATCTACGAGCGGATCTGGGGCTACGACTTCGGGCCAGACTCGAAGAACCTGGCCGTTTACATCGGGTATCTCCGCCGCAAGATCGATACCGATGGCCGTCAACCGCTCATCCACACCGTGCGCGGCGTGGGCTACACGGTCCGTTCGCGATGACGCTGCGCGCCAAACTCGCGCTGGTGCTGGCGGCGCTGGCGGGTATGGCCGCCGTGGCCGTTGGTTTGCTGAGCTATGACGCCACCAGCACGCGCATGCTCGCCGAGATCGATCGCACGCTGCTGAACTCGAGCCGTGCCCGCGACGATGGCGACGGCGACACGGTGGGCGGCGCCCAGCCCGCCACACGCCCGGGCCGTAACCCGTTCGGGCGCCTGCCGCAGGGCGGCATTGAGGTCATCCAACTCCTCGACGCCACGGGAACCATCGTTCTGCTCACCAACGGCGTCACGCTGCCGGTCAACGATGCCGAGCTCGCTGTCGCTGTCAACGGCACCGGCGAGGTGCTGCGCACGGTCACGGGATCAGACGGCCGCGAGTTCCGGGTGCGAACCCAACCAATCCCGGGTGGTGCGCGACAGTTCGGTCGCGACCTCACCGAGATGAACCGGGTGCTCCACGATCTCCGTGCGCGGATACTGCTGGTCGGTGGTGTCGCCGTGCTGCTGGCGGCATTTGCCGGCTGGTTGGCAGCGCGCGGCCTGACCAAGTCGCTGAGCGCACTCACCCACGCAGCCGGCGAGGTGTCCACCACCGGCAGGCTCGATATCGATGTCACGACCGCCGGCCGCGACGAAGTCGGTCGCCTGGGCACGGCGTTCTCCACGATGCTCGGAGCGCTGAACCGATCGCGCGAAGAACAGCGCCGCCTGGTGCAGGACGCAGGGCACGAACTGCGCACACCGCTGACGAGCCTGCGCACCAACGTCGATGTGCTGCGTCGTCATGCGGATATGCCAGCGGACATGAAGGACAAGGTGCTCGACGATCTCGACATCGAGGTCGCCGAATTGTCTGCGTTGGTCGAAGAAGTGGTGGCGGTCGGCTCCGGGCGCAACGCTGACGAATCCGTCACCAGGGTGGCGTTGTCCGATGTGGTCGAATCTGCGGTCGGGCGTGTCGGGCGTCGTACCGGACGCGTCATCGAGATCACGAGCGACGATTCAACGGTCCTGGCCCAACGGTCCTCGCTGGAACGGGCTATCACCAACCTGCTCGACAACGCCGCCAAGTTCGACCAGACCGAACGACCAATCTCCATCACCGTGAGGCACGGCCGAGTAGCGGTTCGCGATCATGGGCCCGGTATCGCCGAAGCCGATCTCGAGCACGTCTTCGACCGCTTCTATCGCGCCGTCTCGGCACGGTCGCAGCCCGGCTCGGGTCTGGGACTGTCCATCGTGACCGAGGTCGCTGTCGCTCTGGGTGGTACCACCTTCGCCGAGAACCACCCTGACGGTGGGGCCATCGTGGGTTTCACGTTGCCGCTGGCCGGCTCCGGGCCTCTCACCTAACTCTCACCCGAGCGCGAGCTGGCTCATACGTTCGGGCCACACACTCTGATCATCGGAACAACGACACCGGAGCCCCCGCTCCGAGTGCCGCACGATCAACAAGGAGAGCAGCAAATGAAATCGAAGAGACTGGCAATCGCAGGCATGACAGGTGCGCTGCTCATCGGTGCGGGCACCGGCGTGGTGTTGAACCTGCCAAGCAGCGCCGGCGCTGGAGCCAACACGGTCGCTGCGGCCACCACACCCACCGATCCTGCGGCCGTGGCCACCGACAGCGCAGCGCCCACCGGCGGCCCCCACCAGTTGCTGCAGGACTCACTCGCCACGCTGGTCAGCGACGGCACCATTACCCAGGCGCAGGCCGACGCCATCACGGCGGCCACCGAAGCCAACCGCCCCACTGGCGGACCCGGCATGGGTGACGGCGACGGCGATCACGCCGGTCGTGGCCATGGTGGACCCGGCATGGGTGGACCCGGCATGGGTGGACCTGGCAACGGTGGGCCCGGCATGGGCGGTCGTCACGGCGGAGCAGGCCTCGATACCGCTGCAACGGCACTCGGCATGACCGCTGATGAGCTCAGGACCGAGCTGCAGGGTGGCAAGACCATCGCTCAGGTGGCCACCGACAAGGGTGTCGAACTGCAGAAGGTCATCGATGTCATGGTGGCCGAGGCGACGACCCGCATCACCGACATGGTGAACGGTGTCAAGCCGGCGGCCCCGGTAGATCAAGACGCCACCTCGTCCACCACGGCCACCAACGGCTGATCAACACCAGCAAGCATTCCCCCAAACACAATCCCCCCAGACCCGGGGTCCGTGGTGCGCTTCCCAGCGCCACGGACCCCGCTTCATTTTCGTGACAGCACCGGCCCCGACTGCCGCCTACTGTTGCGGCCATGACCAAACCTGTTGCTGTCGTCACCGGAGCGAACTCCGGCATCGGCCGAGCCACCGCAATTCACCTGGCCACCCACGGCTACACCGTGTTCGGCACCGTTCGCAGCCTCACCAAGGCCACCAAGTTGTTGGCCATGGCGCAGGATCACCAAGCGCACCTCGAGCTGGTCGAGCTCGACATCGGCTCCGACGATTCGGTTCGTGACGGTCTGGCCCAGGTGATCGAGACGGCCGGTCGGGTGGACGTGCTCGTGAACAACGCCGGTGTCGGCGGAAACGCCGTTGCCGAGGAATGCCCGCCCTCGATGTATCTCGACGTGATGAACACCAACCTCTGTGGCGCCGTCCGTTGTATTCAGGCTGTGCTCCCGCAGATGCGAGACCGCGGCAGTGGTTGCATCGTCAACATCACGTCGATCGCTGGTCGCATGGCGGCCCTGGCGCAGTCGCCCTACGTCACCTCCAAGTGGGCGCTCGAGGGCCTGTCGGAGGGACTGGCCCAGGAGCTCGCCCCGTTCGGTATCAGGGTTGCGGTGATCGAACCCGGTGTCACGAAATCAGCGATCTTCGCGAAGAACATTGATGCACCGAACCAGAGCGGTGCGTACGACACGCACTATCGACGGCTGTTCCAGTTCTACGCGACGGGCATGGCCAATGCCACCGATCCGTTCGAGGTCGGCGCGTTGATCCACCACGCCATCACCACCGACACGCCCCGGTTGCGCTACCCCTGCAGCTGGGGTGGCAGCGAACTGATCGAGGGCCGGGCACGTATGAGCGATGCCGACTGGGTGGAAATGGGAACCCACGAGGATGACGCGCGGTACTACGCGGCCTTCAGCGCAGCGTTCGGCCTCGATCTTTCGTAGAGCCGGGCGCAACCGCGCGTGGGAAACCTCGGACTCCGTCGATGCAACGACCAGCGAAAATGCGCTACAACATGGTCTGTGAGTCTGCAAACGAACACCATGCAGCGACGACTGGTCACCATTCCAGCGTTGTTCGGCGCAGCGGTGTTGTTGACGTTGCTGATCCCGCTGTGGCTGCCGCTTGCCCTCGTCGCCGATGCGCTGCGGGCGCGGTTCCGCTTCCCGGTGGCGCGACTGCTGGCATTCGGAGTGTGCTGGTCCTGGCTCGAAACGGCTGGCGTGCTTGCTGCGGCAGCGCTGTGGGTCACAGGCCAACGGGGTAATCAGCGCCGGCATTACGCGCTGCAGCGTTGGTGGGCATCGAAGCTGTTGGCGTCGCTGGGCGCTACCTGTGGTATCCGCATCGAGACCGAACAGGTCGACATGTTCACGCCCGGGCCCACGGTGCTGTTCGTACGCCACGCTAGCCTCGCTGATTCACTGGTGTCGGCGTACGTGATCACCAAGCTCGCCCGCTTGCAGCCGCACTACGTCCTCAAGCGCGAACTGTTGATTGATCCGTGTCTCGACGTGGTGGGTCAGCGGGTCCCCAACTACTTCCTCGATCGCGGGGCTAACGACTCAGCTCCCGAACTGGCTGCGGTCGAACGACTCGCTGGCGGACTCGGCGCCGACGATGTCGGCATCATCTTCCCCGAGGGCACGCGGGCGAACCCACGCAAGCGTGAAGCAGCAATGGCCAAGATCGTCGAACGCGACCCGGCTCGCGCGGCGCGGCTCTCCGGACTGCAGCACCTGCTTCCCCCGCGGCCCAGCGGTGCGGCGGCGATGATGAGAGGTGCCCCCGCAGCCGATCTGGTACTGGCCTGGCATGTCGGCTTCGAGGGCCTCGACACCTTCGGTGGCGTCCTCAAGGCACTCAGTCGGCCCTTCAAGCCGATTCGGTTCGTGGCCCGGCGGGTGCCGCGGGCCGAGATCCCTTCTGGCGACGCGTTCCCAGAGTGGCTCGACAAACAATGGGTACAGATGGACAACGAAGTCGGGGTGGCGCTCGCCGCCCGCAATGAGAGGACGCACTGATGGGTCATGCACTGCTGGTTTCGGCCATTGCCATACTCGCCCTGATGCTGAGCACCTGGTTGCTCAGCATCATCGTGAAGAACGCATCCATCGTCGACATCGTGTGGGGCCTGGGCTTCGTGATGGTCGCCTGGGTGGCACGTTTCAGCGCTGATGGTGACAGTGCTCGGCAGTGGTTGCTCGTTGCGATGGTGTCGGTGTGGGGCCTGCGCCTGAGCGGGTATCTGTTCTGGCGCAACCATGGCAAGGGCGAGGACTTCCGCTACCGAGCGATGCGACGGCACTACGGGGCACGCTTCGGGCTGATCAGTTTGGCAACGGTGTTCGGCCTGCAGGGCGTGCTGATGTTCGTCGTGTCGCTGCCGGTGCAACTCGGCCAAGCCGATGCCACGCCGAAATTGGGTGTCATTGCGTACGTCGGTGTTGCGGTCTGGTTGGTCGGGCTGTTCTTCGAGGTGGTCGGCGATGCGCAACTGGCGCGGTTCAAGGCGAACCCGGCCAACGCTGGCACGGTGATGAGCACCGGGCTGTGGCGCTACACGCGGCACCCCAACTACTTCGGTGACGCCTGCGTGTGGTGGGGCATCGGCATTGTCGCCGCCGAGACCGGCAGCGGCGCATGGGGTCTCATCGGGTCGCTGCTGATGACGGTGCTCTTACGTCGGGTGTCTGGTGTGACGCTGCTGGAGAAGTCGTTGGTGAAACGGCGCGAGGGGTACGTCGAGTACGTGGCGCGTACCAGCCCGTTCGTGCCGCGGCCACCCAAGAAGGCCTAAGCGCTGCCCGAACAGATCCACCGGAGTTGCCACCTCTCTAACAGAGGCTGAACACGGTGGAGCCGTAGGTGATCGTGCCGTTGACGGGGTCGTAACGGGTCACGTACCCCAATCCGATGCCGACATAGGTTGGGTAGATGATGTTGGCGTAGTGCGGTGCCGAGCGGAACCAGAGGTCCATCAACAGTGCGGTGGAAGTGCCGCTCGCATAGGCCACGTTCTCGCCGGTCGAGCACCCCACGGCAGCAGCGCGGGTGGGCGAGTCAGAGTGAGAAAGGGCGCCGCCGATCTGGGCAAGATGCAACGCCCACAGGCACGCAAATGCTTGGGCTGCAGGGTTCACGGCGAGCTGCGCGACGCCAACCCGCATGCGCTCGGCGTTCACGCGATCGAGCCCGCCGTTGGTGCACGGGGAATACGTCACGCTCGACACGGGCGGTGCGATGTTGCTCGGCGGCGGGATGCTGGCCACCAGCGACGGACCCGAGAACCAGCCCTGTACATCGACCAGTAGATGCGTACGCGGCTGGCTCCACACATCGATACCCCGATCGGATGTCTGCGTGATCGCGAAATTGGCCACCACGTCGCCGCCGCCGACTGCGTTGATCGTTGAGGTGGTGGGCTGTGCGGTTCCGGCGGGGAACGCCCGGATGAAGCCTGGGTCGCCATCGACCGACGTCACGTTGTAGGCCATCGCCCCGGTCCGTGCCGTTGCGAACTCGACGCCGCTGAGCGGGTAGATCGGTACGTTGACGCCCAGCGGGCTGGCAAGACGTGTGTCGAGCGCGCGGGTCGGTTCGACCGCGGTGAACAGGCCGTCGGAACCCGCCGCAGCAGTGGGGCCGGTGAAGTAGCCGGAGAAGTCGACGATCACATGACCGCCACCCGAGAGGAATACCGTGATGCCCAATCGAGAGACAGCAACGATGCCGCCAGCGGCCCGCGTTTGCTGGGTGGTGTCGAGGTTGAGCATCGATGCGAAGGGTTGCGTCGTGCCGGCCGGGAACGCAGTGACGAAGCCGGGCAGGGTGGAACCGGTGACAGTGACATTGAGCGCCAGCGCAACGGCGTCGACAGGGATGCCCGTCGGTAGTGGGATGGTGATGGAGCCACCGGGGGCCACGATCTGCCCCGACCTTGAATCGAACAATCGCGCCGACGGTCTCGGCACGAACCGCCCGGCTGACGCGGCGTTGCTGGGCACGAAGGCGCCAACGACATCGACGATCACGTCGGCAGGCACCGAGGTGAAGATGCGCAACGCACCGTTCGCATCGGTCTTGACAATCGATCCGTTCGCCCGTATCTGACCAGCGAGATAGTTGAGGTTCGAAACCGTCGGCCGGGTCTGATCGGCCGCAAACGCGGTGAGGAACCCGGGATTCTGCGACTGCAGGGCGCCGAGCGTCACGGCCAGCGATGTTGCTCCTGCCGGGATTCCGCAGCGTCCCCGCGTGGAGATGCTGATCGTGAGCGGGTCGACGCGGGTGTAGCCGCCGGCCGAACCGGGGCGGGTGTCGGCGAGCCGGCACGGTTGCACGGGCACGAACGCTGCCTGTGGGGCGGTCGCTGCCTGCGCTGTCGCTCCCGACAGAGGGTGCAGCGAGACCGCGGTGAGTGCGACGAACGCTACGGGGATGAGTCGGCGCAAGGGGGCGGGGAGAACATGCATGAATTCATTCCTCTGCTCAACGCCCGAGTCCAGTATGCAAGATGACGGGCCGGCCCTGGGTTCACCTACGGCCAAGGTTTGGTAAAGCCGGGTCGTCTACATTCACGAGGGTGCATGACTCCCCGACAGCTGCTGTGAAGTTCGGATGGCTCTCTCCCGTGATCGGGAACCAGTGGAGCGATCATCAACCGATCGTGATGTATCAGGAGCGGCACATCCTGCCCACCGCCCTGGCGCACTTCGATTCGCTGTGGATCGCCGATCACTTCTATGGGTTCGACGCCAAGACCGACCCGTTCCTGGAGGCGTGGACCACGCTCACCTGGTTGGCGGCAAAGTTCCCCGATGTGTTGCTCTGCCATCACGTGCTCGGCCAGGGCTATCGGCAACCGGCCCTCACAGCGAAGATGGCCGCAACGCTGCAGACGCTGTCGGGCGGTCGGTTCATCCTCGGTATCGGGGCGGGTTGGCGCGAGGACGAATACCGGGCGTATGGCTACGACTTCCCGAAGCCATCGGTTCGTTTCGCCCAGTTGGAAGAGGTCATCCACATCTGTCGCGCGATGTGGACGCAGGACCTGCCGAGTTTCTCGGGCAGGTACTTCACCATCACCGAAGCCTCCGCTCCGCCGCTGCCCCATCCGATCCCGCCCATCTGCATCGGCGCCTCGGGCGAGCAGATCGGGCTGCCGATGGTGGGCCGACTGGCCGACATGTGGAACGGCTTCATGCGCAAGGAAGCCGATTGGATCCGCAAGCGCGACATCGTGCGGGCATCGGCCGAACGTGCTGGCCGGCATCCGCACGACATCGAGATCAGCATGACCCTCGAGCGGCCGTTGCCCGAGACTGATGCGGCGTCCGCTGAGATTCGTGAGCAGCTCGAACATCTTGCCGGACTCGGCGTGAGCCACTTCGTGATGGATTTCGGCCACCCGCAGTCCACCGAACCGGTGCTTCGTTTCGTCGAGCAGGTCATCAACCCGATGCGAGCCGACCACTCGCGTTGAGCGGTATCTCAGGATTGGATCAGGCGCTGATCAGTCCATCACACGCTGCGAACCTCGACCTCGTCGCGCGTGCCCCAGCCGCCCGAGCGCAGCGTCAGCAGCGACCAGATGCGGAGTGGGGTCAGCAGCGCCACGTGCATCACCGTGTAGACCGGCGCCAGCGCGAAGGTGGCGCACTGCTCGCGCACGGTCATGTCGGGGCGGCCGAAGTAGCGCACGTTGCGGGCGTACGACATCACGACAGCGAAGGCCACGAACTGCCATGGGATCAGATGCCCGCTGACGATCGGCCGCACGTAGATCGCCGCCATGAGGCTGACCGAGAACGTCAGCCACACGGCCAGCTCGATGATGCTGATCCAGAACGGCCAACGGCGCGGCCCGAAACGCTTGATCGCCCACATCGACTCGCGGAAGAAGCTCTTGTTCCACCGCAACTGCTGACGGCGATAGTGGTCGAGCCGCTCGGGCACCAGCGTGTAGGCCACCGCAGTGTCCTGCAACTGCACCTTGCCCTTTTGGAGCGCGTACTGCGTGAGGCGGCGATCGTCGCCGTACTGCACGTTCACGCCGAAGTACGTCTGGTGCAGGAAGTCCTGGAGGTTTTCCTTCACGATCGACGTGCGGAAGAACGCCAGGCTGCCGCAGCAACACACGACCGAGCCGACCGTGGAGTATGCGGCGCGCTCGAACAGGAAGGCGTTCGCGTAGCGCAGGTCGATGAGGCGGGTCAGCAGGTTGCGGCGATGGTTGAGTGCACGGACGTTCGCGGTCACGCCCATGACCTTCGGGTCGCTGAACGGACGCAGGCCCTCGGCGATCGCCGACTTGTCGAGCACTGTGTCCGAGTCGATGGTCACCACGATGTCTGCCGTCGTGCGAGAGAACGCGTAGCCCTGCGCGTGCCGCTTGCCCTGGTTCTTGTCCAACCGGTGGACCACCACGCCGGGCACGTGCGCCAGCACCTGGCGGGCGATGTTCACGCACGTGTCGTTCGTCGAGCCGTCGTCGATCACCCAGATCTCGTCGGCCTGGCGGGTCTGCGCCTGGATCGACTCCAGGCAGCGAGCGAAGGCCACGGGGTCCTCGTTGTAGAACGCGGCGATCACCGCGACCCTGACGCCGGACGGCGCCTCAGCGAGCTGTGGACGGTACATCGCCGAGCCGATCAGCTTCAGCGCCAGCAGTCCAACCGCAGCGAACCCGTACAACGTGCCGGTTCCCTTGCCGACCAACGTGATGGCGACCATGCCGCAGATCGCAAGTGCGAACGTGAGGACGGACTGCACGTTGCGCAGCAACCGCACCCGCGGATCGGCCACGCGAGCCGCCTCCGTGCTGCGCGCCTGGGCGTACACGCTGGAGCGCTGCTGTATCTCCAGTGCCTCATCCACTTGAACCTGCGTGGCCATCTCTTGCGCCACGAGGATCTCGCCCATGCGACGAGGGTCACCGAAGTCCTGCTCGTAGCGAGCCAGCAGCACGTCGGTCGCCCCGATGACACCCATCTGCTCGAGGATCTGCCCCACTCGGCGGGACTCACCCAGCCACACCGCCCGCAGATCCGCCGGGACGGAGGTGGATGTGGGTGGCACGCTGACCGGTGATTCCGGTTGGTGGTCTGGCCAGTTCTTGAGGCTCTGTTCTGTCGTCACGGAAATATCTATCGGAACGCTTCCGTCAAGACTTGAGACATTTTCTGACTATCTGTGGCGGCGTCTGTCCACCCCCCCGCAGAGCGACACGACCATGTTGGCGGGTCCGCCGCGAAGCGTCTCGTCGATCGGGGGCTGATCGTTGAGACCACAGGCGCAAAAGAAGGCTGGGTGTTCGCCCCGCCTCGGCTGCTCAGCATCCTGCAGGTGTCACGCAATTGGAGTCAGAAACATGCTCTGACCAGCAGCGGAACGAGAGGGATTTGAACCCCCGGCCCCTTGCGAGGCTTCCGCTTTCAAGGCGGATGCATTTGGCCACTCTGCCATCGTTCCGCCCGACAGGCTAGCGGTCGGCTCTGCAGAAGGAAGCGGCATTCCCGAAGCTGCACCTCACCACCGCGCAATGCTGCGTGTAGCGTCGCTCAGTATCGAAGTCGTTCGCAAAGGAAGGCCCGTCATGCTCCAGACCATTCCCGCCCGTCGTGGCAAGGCAGTCCGGCTCCAGGCCGGCGAGGCCATCAAGATCATCAACACGCACGGCACGCAGGTCGTTGATTTCTGGGCCTTCGTTGCCGGTCTGCAGACCGAGTACGTCGGCATGGAACAGAGCCGGGCCACCTGGACCCATCTGTTCCCTCGTACCGGGACGGCGCTGTACACAAACCGTCGTCGGCCGTTGCTGATGCTCGAGGAGGACACCTCGCCCGGGCGCCACGACACGCTCATGGCTCCTTGCGACAACGAGCGCTATGGGCTGCTCGGTTGCACCGACTACCACGACAACTGCCGCGACAACATGCATGCGGCACTGGCCGAACTGGGCATGCAGGTGTCGTGTACGCCGGGTTCGCTGAACCTGTTCATGAACATCCCCTGGACGCCCGAGGGTGGTCTGTCGTTCGATCCAGCGCTCAGCAAGCCGGGCGACTATGTCGTCCTGCGAGCGGTGCTCGATTGCGTGGCGGTCATGTCGGCCTGCCCGCAGGACATCCTGCTGATCAACAGCAAGGCCCCGACCGAGGCCCACTTCGAGATTCTCCCGGCGTCGTAGCCTTTCGCCGGTTCCGCGAATTCGGCGAGAATTGCCGATGGAGTCTGGTGCCTGTACCCGTTAGGCTGATCAACGGAGAGGTGCCAGAGCGGCCGAATGGGGCACCCTGCTAAGGTGTTGATGGTTTCGGCCATCCGTGGGTTCAAATCCCACCCTCTCCGCCAGCATTGATGTCCGAGATATCGCAACGATCCGAACCTTGTGGTTCGGATCGTTCCATTTTTCGTTCCCAGCGCCCCCTCCAGCGCCAGCGCCCTGTGCTGCGAACTCGTGCTGCGTGCTGCGAACCGTGCCCCGTGCTGCGAACTCGTGCTGCGTGCCCCGTGCTGCGGACTCGTGCTGC
>WLMZ01000044.1 GCA_009726095.1 Actinomycetota bacterium | reverse complement strand
GGTTGGTGGGGATGAGGTAGGCGAAGCGTTGGCCGTACTGGATGGCGTTGACCTGGGCGTGGATGAGGTGGGCCTTCTTGGCGATGCCGTATGGCGCATTGGTCTCTTCTGGGTAGCCGTCCCACAGACTGGCCTCCTGGAAGGGCACGGGAGTGAACTTCGGGTACGAGCACACCGTGCCGACGAGCGTGGTCTTCTCGACCGTCGCCGATGCCCGCGCCGCCTCGATCATGTAGGTGCCCATCAGCAGGTTGTCGAGGTACAACGGCGCCGGGGCGACCTGGTTGTACCCGATGCCGCCGACCCGGGCAGCAAGATGCACGACGTGCGAGGGGGAGTGATCGGCGAGCAGGCGCTCGGCTGCCCCGTGCACCGTGAGGTCGTAGTCGACGCTGCGCGGTGAGAAGACCTCGGCACCGAGACCGCGGAGCTTGGCGACCACGACGCGGCCGAGAAAGCCAGATCCCCCCGTGACCACGACCGTCTTTCCGCTCCATGTTGCGCTCATGAGCATCGATGCTACGCGTCGAGCAGGCATGATGGAGGGTGTGCGCGTTGCTTACACACTCGAACAGTGCTGGCACCGCGTGCCGGGTGGAACCGGGGTTGCGGCGCTGCGCACCGCCGAGGCCCTGGAGGGTGTGGCCGACGTGGAGCTGATCGGTGTGGCCGGCCGGCACCGCCACGCTCCCGGGCACGACTGGACGCCGCCGATCCCGTGGGTGCAGCTGCCCATCGCCGCGCCGTGGTTGTACGAATCCTGGCTCTACCTTCGTTGGCCCCGCCCCGAGACCGTCACCGGACACGTCGACGTGGTCCATGCCACCACGCTGATCCCGTGCCCGACGCGCCGTCCGCTGGTGGTCACGCTGCACGATCTCGCCTTCCTGCACCGCCCCGAGCAGTTCACGGCACACGGTGTTCGGCTGTTCACCCGCAGCCTCGAGCTGATCCGACGGCACGCCGACCTGGTGCTGTGCTGCTCGCAGGCAACCATCGACGACTGTCTCAGCGCCGGTATCGGCATCGACCGATTGCGCCATGTGCCGCTCGGCGTCGACATCGAGCTGGCGGCCGAGCACGACGTCACCCGCGTCAGGGCGCTGTACCGCCTGCCCGAGCGGTACCTGCTGTTCGTCGGAACGGTTGAGCCGCGCAAGAACCTACGCGGCCTGGCCGAAGCCATTGCGATGCTGGACGAACCGCTGCCGTTGGTGGTTGCCGGTGCCGATGGGTGGGGTGACGCCGGGGCCGATCTCGACGGCGATGTGCAGTTCCTCGGCTATGTGCCCAACGAGGACCTCGCTGCGCTCTACAAGGGCGCGTACGTGTTCTGCTACCCGAGCGAGCTCGAGGGGTACGGGCTTCCCGTTCTCGAGGCGATGGCGCAGGGCACGGCCGTGGTCACCAGCTCCGATACCGCCACCGAGGAGGCCGCCGGGGGAGCCGCCGTACTGGTGGACCCCACCGATCCCAGCGATATCGCCCGCGGTATCAGCGAAGCGATTTCGCGCCGCGTCGAACTGGGTGTGCTCGGCCATCGCCGAGCGGCGCGGGCCACGTGGAAGCAGACCGCCGACCTGACCGCCGCCGCGTATCGCGAGCTCGTGTAGGGGCTCGTGGTGCATCCAACCGGACCAACCGAGGTGGGTATCGATGTGGCCGTCAACCTGCTGTGGTGCCTGCCGGGTCGGGTCGGGGGGAGCGAGGAATACCTGGTCCGTCAGATGATCGGCCTCAGCGAGATCGAGTCGCCCTACTCCCCGGTCCTGTACGTGCTGCCCGGCTTCGCCGCCGCCCATCCCGAGTTGGCGTCCAGGTTCCGCCTGGTGGTCGCACCGATCGACGGCACCAACAGGGCCCGGCGGGTACTCGCCGAGCATGGGTGGCTCGCGGAGCAGACCAGGGCAAGCGCTCTGGTGCATCACGGTGGGGGCACGGTGCCCGCCCGCGGCAAGCGCCCGACGGTGCTCACCATTCATGATCTGCAGTACCTGGCCTACCCGCAGTACTTCAGTCGGTCCAAGCGTGCCTATTTGCAATGGGCGATGCCCCGTTCGGCCCGCCGGGCCGATGTCATTGCAGTGCCTACCGAGTTCGTGCGCCGCACGGTCATCGAGGCCTACAACATCTCGTTTGATCGGGTGCTGGTGGTGCCACATGGGATCGAGCCGGGTCTCGGCATCGAAGCCACCGACGAGGAGGTGTTGCGGCGTCGGTTCGGTCTGGGCGATGGTCCTGTCATCGTCCTGCCAGCGGTGACCCACCCGCACAAGGGCCACCTGTTCCTGCTGGACCTGCTCGCGTCGCACTGGACCGACCCGTCGCTGCGGTTGGTGCTCACTGGCGGCCGTGGTGCCGCGGACGATGCTGTTGCCGCCGCCATCGATCGCCTTGGCCTGGGGGATCGCGTCGTTCGCGCCGGACGCGTCAGCGCCGCCGACCGCGACGGCCTGATCAGCTTGGCCACAGCGATGGTGTTTCCCAGCGAGTACGAGGGCTTCGGTGCGCCCATCATCGAGGCGATGGCGCTTGGTACGCCAGTGATCTGCTCGGACCGGGCCTGCGTGCCAGAGGTGGCCGGTGGTGCGGCGTTGGTGCTGCCGCTGCGCGCCGATGCCTGGGCCGGCGCACTCGACGTGCTGACCTTGCGTCGTGACGAACTCGTTCGCGCCGGGCGCGTCCGTGCCGCAGCGTTCACCACAGCGGCCTCGGCGCAGGCGCTGGTGTCTGCGTATGATCTGGCGCTGTCATGACCGGAGCCGCGATCCTCGTCCCGGGAGGCGTCACCGCAACACCGGGTCGGCTTCGCCTGGCGGTGCTCTGCCCGCACTTCGAACCCGACACGGCTCCCACCGGTGCGGTGATCACGCGCATCGTCCACGAACTCGCTGCGCTCGGTCATGAGGTCCATGTCATCACGGCGTTGCCCTGGTACCGCCAACACGCCATCGAGCCGGGTTGGCAGGGTCGTTGGATTCGCCGCGAGGTCACGCCGTGGGGATCCATCACGCGTCTGCACCCCTTCCCCGGCACAGACAAGACCAACCTGTTGCGTCGGGCAATGGGTTTCGTCGGGTTCAGCGCGCTTGCGCTGATGTGTGGCGTGCGTGGTGGTCGTGTCGATGGCGTGTTGTCCATGTCGCCGCCGCTCACCAACGGCCTGCTCGGCTGGGCGATGAAGCTCGTGCGCCGCGGCCCGTTGGTCTTCAACATCCAAGATGTGTTTCCTGATGCGGCCATCGAGACGGGTGCGCTGACGAACAGGCGCATGATCGCCGTTGCGCGGTGGCTCGAGCGGGTCAGCTACCACCGCGCCGACGCTGTCACGGTGCTCAGCGACGATCTGCGCGACAACGTGGTGTCCAAGGTGAAGCCGTCGTTCGCCAGCCAGGTGCGGGTCATCCCCAACTTCGTGCTCACCGACGAGATCCGTCCGCTCGACCGGCTCACAGCCTACCGCCACGAATTGGGCATCGGTAACGAGGTCGTCGTGATGTACGCCGGCAATGTCGGGTTCTCCCAATCGCTCGACCTCGTGCTGCACGCGGCCCGCACGCGTCCCGACGTCACCTTCGTCATCAACGGTGAAGGCGGCGCACGTTCGGCGCTGGTTGCCCAAGCCGCTGGTCTGGAGAACGTCCGCTTCGGCAGTTATCAGCCGATGTCCCGCCTGCCCGAGGTGCTCGCCACCGGCGACATTCACCTCGTGCCGCTGAAGACCGGGCTCGGCCGGGTGAGCGTGCCCTCCAAGACCTACTCCATCCTCGCAGCGGGTCGCCCGGTGCTCGCGGCGATCGATCCCGGCACCGAGGTGCCGCGCATCCTCGACGCAGCCCGTGCCGGGGTGGCGGTGCCTCCCGATGATCCGCAGGCCTTTACCGCAGCGCTCGACAAGCTGCTCGACGATCCCCAGGCCTGCCTCGACATGGGTCGGCGCGGTCGTGAGTGGGTGCAGCAGGCCGCTTCGCCGGCCGCTGTGGCCGGTGCATATGAGCAGTTGTTCCGAGAACTCGGGCGCCGCTGAGACGAGTGACCGGAGTTTCGGGGGTTGAAGCCTGTAACCTCGCATACTCGTGGCTCCCTCTTCGTCTGCCAAAAAAGTCGCCAAGCTCGCTCAGAAGGGCAAAGGCAAGAAGGTGCGCTTCCAAGGCGGCACCGTCTTCCCGCTCGTCGTCACCATTGTGACCCTGCTTGGTCTGGCTCTCATCGTCTATGCGCGCGAATCGCGCCCCGGCGCAGGCGTTGGTGCACCCACCGCCAACGACCACTGGCACGCCGCATTCGGCATGTACATCTGCGATGCCAAGGGCCTGCAGACGCTGCCCAAGATCACCGGCACGCTCGAAGAGACCGACGCCACCGGTCAACCCATCAGCACCAAGTTCGTGCGCACCGGTATCCACTCCCACGGCGATGGCATCCTGCACTGGCATCCGGCCGCCAGCGGCGCTGCCACCGGAACCAACGCCAAGCTCGGCGTCTTCTTCGACAACTACGACATCAAGGTGACCAACACCAAGCTCGTGCTCCCCAAGACCCAGGGCGGCCAGACCTTCGAAGAGGGCAAGACGAAGTGCATGGTCGACGGCAAGGACAAGCCGGCGTCGTTGAAGCTGTGGGTCTGGGACAGCTACGCAACGGCAGCCACGGCTGATCCGCAGATCTACACCACCAATTTGGGTGATGTCCGTATCAAGAACGACGGCATGGTGTTCATGCTCGCCTTTGTGCCTGATGACGTGAAGCCCAAGGCCCCCGATTGGACCGCAGAACTCCCCACCCTCGGTGCCTCCGATGGCGGGTCAGCTGCCACAACCACCACGGTGCCGGGTGCCACGACGGTGCCGGGCGAGACCACGGTCCCGGGTGCCACGACGGTGCCGGGGGCGACCACGGTGCCCGCCACCACGGTGCCGGGCTCCAGCACGGTTGCCGTGACCACCACCACGGGCGGCTGATGCGCGCGGTCGTATTGGTGGGGGGCTTCGGCACCCGGCTGCGACCATTGACCTATAGCGTCCCCAAGCCGATGTTGCCCGTGGGTCACGTACCCATCATCGAGCGGCTGATCGACAACCTCGCACGGGGTGGCGTCACCGATGTCACGCTCGCTCTCGGCTTCAGGCCCGAGCCGTTCATGGCCGCCTTCCCCGAGGGCACCTGTGCAGGTGCCCGGCTGACCTACGCCGTCGAGCCCGAACCGCTCGATACCGGCGGTGCCATTCGTTTTGCGGCGCAGTACTCGGGTATCGACTCCACGTTCGTCGTGGCCAACGGCGACGTTCTCACCGACCTCGACATCGCCGCACTGGTCGAGTTCCACCGATCACGTCACGCCGAGGCAACGCTGCACCTCACCCCGGTCGAGGACCCCTCGGCGTTCGGTGTGGTCGACAGCGACGAGCGCGGCCTGGTCCGCCGGTTCATCGAAAAACCTCCCGCCGGTACTGCCCCGAGCAACCTCATCAACGCCGGCACGTATGTGTTCGAACCCTCGGTCATCGACCGCATTCCCGGCGGCCGCAAGGTGTCGATCGAGCGCGAGATCTTTCCGCTGCTCGCCGCCGACCACACGCTGTGGGCCGTACCCACCGATGATTACTGGATCGATACCGGCCAACCCGACCTGTACCTGAAGGCCAATCTCGACATCATCACCCGGCGACGCGCCGAGCGCAGTTGGGCGCACGGCATCGCCGATGGCGCAGTCATCGGCGCCGGCGTGGCGCTGTCAGACACCGTGGTGGCCAACGGGGCGTCCATCGATGCTGGTGCTGACATCAGCGATTCGGTGCTGCTCGCCGGATCGCATGTGGGTGCCGGTGCGCACGTGCGGCACAGCGTTGTCATGGGCCGCGTCGGGGCTCGGGCCATGGTGTCCAACTGTGTCATCGGAGCCGACGTGGTGATCGCCGATGGGGCACGGCACGCCGACGAGCGCATCCCCGACCCCAGTGCCTGACCGCAGCGCAGCGGGCCAGACGAGATGACGGCAGCGCCATGACCGAGACGCCCGGTATGACCCCGATGGTGGTCGGTGGAGCAGGGTTCCTCGGGAGTCATCTGGTCGATCGGCTGCTGGCCGAGGGCTTTGCCACCGATGTCGTCGACGATCTCTCCACGGGCTCGCTCGCAAACCTCGCCGATGCTCGCAGCGCCGGGGGTTCCCTGAAGATCCACACGCTCGATGTGCGCGCCGTCGAGTTCGGCTCGCTGGTCGGTATGCGCCGGCCCGATGTGATCTATCACCTCGGGCTGCTGGTGCCGGGCAACACCGAACGCGAGGCCGATGGCGCCGCCGTCGCCAACGTGCTCGCAGTGCTCGAGGCGGCTCGTCAGCATGGCGTCGGCAAGGTGGTGGTGGCCCTGCCCGCAGGGTCGCTGTACGGCGAGGTCCCCACCCGGGAACTGCCCGTGAAGGAAAGCCGGCCGTTCGAACCGGTTGGGGTGCGCGGTGTTCTGGCCCGCACGGTCGCCGAACTCCTGGCGGTCTACCGCGACGAGCACGCCGTGGAATACACGGCTCTGGCGATGACCTCGGTGTACGGCCCGCGTCAGCGGCCCGGTGATGGCGTCGTGGCGGCCTTCGCGGTGGCATTGGCACAGGGTGAGCCGTTCGTGCTGCAGGGCGACGGCCGCCAGACGCGCGATCTGTTGTATGTCGACGATGCTGTCGACGCCTTGTTCCGCGCCGGACAACGCGGCAGCGGGCTGGTGATCAACGTCGGTACCGGTGTGCAAACAGCCATCCGCGACCTCGTTGCGCTGGTAGGCCCCCACGCCCCTGTGGTGCACCAGACGCGTCGCCATGGTGACCTCACCCGGGTGGCTGTGTCACCGACCCGGGCCCGCATTCACCTGCAGTGGTCACCCTGGACCGAGCTCGCGTCCGGTCTTGGTTCGACGCTGCCCTTCTACGCCGCAGCGAACACCGCCTAGCGGTGCTCGGGCTCGCTGTACCGGGCCGTCAGGCGACGCCGGCAGCCCTCAGCGTGGCTCGAGCCAGGGCTGCGGAGATCTCAGGGGTGGTCATGACCGAGGGCACCACGATGGCGCGCATCCCGGTGGCTTCGACCTGATCGGCCAGATGTGCATCGACCGGATCGATGACCAGCGAGGAGGCAATGGGGGCGTACAGGCGGGCCACGCCGACAACCGTTGGCTCGTGGCCGAGCTCGAGCATCATCCGGTCTGCGGGGCCCTTCAGCGCCGCGCCACCGACAATGGGTGAGACGGCCACCACCGACTGACGCCGGGCGCTGAGCGCCGTATCGACCCCGGCGAGTGCCCGAAGCGGCCCGATGGACACCAACGGGTTCGACGGTGCGATGACGATGGCATCGGCACCCATCAGTGCCCGGGCGGCGCTGCCGGTGAGCACGGCTTCGTCGGCGCCGACGAAACGCACTGCGCTGACCGGCACGTCGTGGTGGCGTTGCACGAAGTACTCCTGGAAGCTGATCTCGCCCTCGCCCACCACGGTGACACGGGTTTCGACGCGTTCGTCGCACATCGGAAGCAGGCGTACGTGCAGGCCGAACGCATGCGAGATCTCGCCGGTGACCTCGCTGAGCGAGGCGCCCTCGGCGAGGCGGGCCGTACGGTAGAAGTGGGTGGCCAGATCCTGATCGCCGAGGTTGAACCAGGTGGGCGCCGCGCTCGAGCGCGGCGGGCGCACCGGGACGAACCGGGCGAGCGCCTCCATGGCGCGCCAACTCTCGTCGCGCAGGCCCCAGCCGCGTTCGGGATCGATGGCCCCGGCGAGCGTGTAGGTGACCGTGTCGAGATCGGGGCTGATGTGCAGCCCATGCATCACCGTGTCGTCGGCAGTGTTGACGATGGCGGTGATGTCGGTGGGTGGCACCACCTGCATCAGCCCGCGGAGGAACCGGGCAGCGCCCACCCCGCCTGCAAGAACGGTGATCATCGGGTTCCTTCCTGGGCCAGTCGTCGGTACAACGTGGCCAACTGAGCGGCCGTGCGGGGCCATGAGAAATGCTGGAGGCGGTCGCGGCCGAGCACGACAAGCCTGCTGCGCGTTGCCGAATCGGACAGTACCCGGTGCATGGCTGCGGCGATGTCATCGATGTCGTCTGCAGGAACCAGCACGGCGGCATCGCCGGCGACCTCGGGAATCGAGCCGGCGCGTGAAGCAACGACGGGCAGGTCGTAGGCCATTGCCTCCAGCAACGGAAATCCAAAGCCTTCGTCCAGCGAGGGATAGGCCAGCAGCTGAGCATGGCCCAGCAGCCAGCGCTTGGAGCCCTCGTCAATGCGGCCGGTGAGCACGACCCGGTGGCGGATGGATGGGTGGAGCCGATTGATGGCTGCGTCGACCGCCCCGCGGTCGTCGCCGTCTGCGCCGGCCAGCACCAGACGAAGATCGGGCACATCCGTGGCGATGCGTTCGAACGCCTCCACCAAGCGGGGCAGGTTCTTGCGTCGTTCGAGCGTGCCCACGGCGAGCACGAAGGGCAGGCCGATCAGCCCGGTGATCGGCCCGGTGATCGGCCCGGTGATCGGCGGCGCCGAACCCGGGGCATCAGGGGTGATCGGCAGGGCGGCGAGGTGGATGACCTCCACCCGTTCGGTGCCCAGGATCTCACGCACCGCGTCAGCGGTGGCGTTGCTGCTGGCGTGCACCGTTGCGCCACTGTCGACGGCTCGGCGCAGCACCTGGCCGGCGCGCACCACGTCACCACCGGCCTGGGTGGGGTGTCGCAGGAACCAGCAGTCGTACACGCTGACCACCCGCGGGAGGTGGCTGGGTGGAACGGTGTAGTTGGTGCCGTGGATCACCTCGGCGGGTCGCAGCCAATGGTCCATCCGAGGACCCGGCAGGTGGGCCCACAGGCGCTGGGCGACAGCGGCCGGCAGGGGTAGGCGCGTGGTGCCCGGTTGCAGGGCGCCACGGAAGCTGCAGGCGTAGGGCGCCAGTGCGATCTGGGGTTCCTCGCCCAGCGCAGCGACCATTTGGCGAACCGCAGCACCGACGCCCGTGAGCGCTCCGAGGAGGGGCCCGACATCGATCGCAACGGTGAGCGGGGCCGAACGATCCGCGGAATGTGGTTCAGCCGTCACCGCCGCAAGCCTAGTTCTGCGGTTGGTGTTGACGTCGTGCGCCAACCGGAACGGCGTAGACTCGGTGAACCCTCCAATAGTTGCGGGCCCCACCGCTTTCAGGATCTCATCATGCCCCGCGCGTTTATCACCGGTATCACAGGCCAAGATGGCCGCCATCTCGCCGAGTTCCTCCACGCCAAGGGCTACGAGGTGTTCGGCATGGTCACCGGTCAGAACAACCCCAAAGCCGATTATCTGCGCGACGAACTGCCGTTCGTCGAGATCGTCCCTGGCGATCTGGCCGATCTCCCCTCGTTGGTGAAGGCCATGTCGCACGCCCAGCCCGACGAGGTCTACAACCTCGGGGCCATCTCGTTCGTGGCGATGAGCTTCAATCAGGCCGAGCTCACCGCCAACATCACCGGATTGGGTGTGCTGCGCATGCTCGAGGCCATTCGCATGGTCGGCGGGAACGAGAACAACCCCATTCGCTTCTATCAGGCGTCGTCGTCAGAGATGTTCGGTCAGGTACGCGAAACGCCCCAGACCGAGCTCACCCCGTTCCACCCGCGCAGCCCGTACGGCTGCGCGAAGGCGTTCGGGCATGACATCACCGTGAACTACCGCGAGAGCTACGGCATGTTCGCATGCAGCGGCATCCTGTTCAACCATGAGGGTCCGCGGCGCGGCCTCGAGTTCGTCACCCGTAAGGTCACCAACGCAGTGGCCCGGATCAAACTGGGCCTGCAGGACGAGATCGTGCTCGGCAACCTCGACAGCAAGCGCGACTGGGGGTATGCGGGCGACTATGTGAAGGCGATGTGGCTGATGCTGCAGCAGCCCGAGCCCGACGATTACGTGATCGCCACCGGCAACACCCACAGCATCGAGGATCTCGTGCAGCGGGCTTTTGCCGAGATCGGCGTCGACGATTGGCAGTCACGTGTGCGCCAAGACCCCAAGTTCTTCCGGCCGGCAGAGGTCGATCTGCTCATCGGTGACGCCACCAAGGCCAACACCGTGTTGGGTTGGACCCCCGAAGTCGACTTCGCCGAGCTCGTCAGCATGATGGTGGCGCACGACCTGGTGTTCGAGTCGCGCAAGGCCGGCCTCGCCCTGCCGGGCTGATCTGGAGCATCGCTCGTGGGTGCCCGCAGTAAGGCGGCGCCCGGGTGGAGGACTCAGGTCTCGAAGGGCATGTCGATGGCGGCTTCCATCATCGACGATTCGCTCGGCACCACGCCGACACGGAGTCGCTGCGAGAGGGCGAACCAGAACGCCACCGTCGCCACAAGCGATGAGGTCACCAGGCCGAGCTCGACGCGCAGGTAGGTATCGCTGGAGCTCAACCAGCTCACCAGTACGAAGGTGAGCATGCCGAGGCCCCACCCCAGCGCGACCAGTGCATGGCCGTGCAGGGCGATGACTGCTTGCGCGATGCTGAGCGCCACCATGTACACGGCCGTGCCGAACACGAGCATCGTGATGGTGCGGTGGCTGAGGGCGGCGCCGTACACCTTCTGCAACATGAACGGGCCAAGCAGGGCCGAGCCGGCGACGCCGAGAGCGCCGACACCGAGCACCACCATCATCAGCTTGCGGAAGCCCTGTTTGAACTCTGTGATCTCGCCGCGTACGGCCAGACGAGCGAGCCGCGGGAGCAACGCTGCCTGCACGGCCTGGAACAAGAACAACGGCACTCGACCGAGCAACACGCCATAGCTGAACTTGGTCACGTACTCCTTGGAGTTGTTGCCCTTGAGGAGATCGACGGCGATGGGGCCCGCATTGACCAGGCCGGCGGCGAACACCGAGCCGAGCAGCAACCAGCCGAGGTTGGGCGTGACCTCTGCCCACGGAGCGGGTGGGCCGGCGGTGGTCTTGAGGTCGCCGCGTGCAAGCACCACGGCGACGCCGACCAGCGGCGCGAGCGCAACGGTGAATGCGTACGCACCGGTGTTGGTTACGCCGGCCATCCACAACACGACGCAGCCGATGATGCGCGATGCTCCGTCGGCGCCCATCACGATGCCGTACGACGCGAACCTTGCGTGACCCGAGCAGATACCCCGAGCGAGATGGGCGGGCGCATACGAGATGAAGCCGACCAGCAGCGCAGCAGTGACGACCCAGTCGCCATCGAAGAACTTCGCAGTGATCGAACCCGACGCAGCCAGGATCGCGATACACACGATGGCCGTGAGCGCACCGGCGAGCGGGAGCACGCGCCGCACCACGGGGCGTCCGCCGTGGCCGAGTCCCAGGCGTTGTGCCAACGCTCGACCGAGTTCCTGCTCGAGGGGCAAAAAGAAGCCCGGTGCCAAGAAGAAGGTGGCGAACCACAGGCTGCTGATTGGCTTGAAGCCGTCCTCGCCCAGCGCCTTCACACCCACCTTGAAAAAGGCGTAACTGGAGATGCCCGCCACGAGCAGGCCCACGCCAACCGGAAGGGTTCCTTCGGGAAGGGGGAGGCGCTGTAGAGCCGAGGGTTGATCGTCGCGTCTAGCCAAGATTTTCAAGGCTAGCGCCGCTGGGCGGCCAAGTCCGGGCATGCCGCACCAGCGACGACCGGATGGGCGGCAGCGCTGCATCGCGTTGATTGCGAAGCTCGGAAGGCCTATATTTTCTACTCAGGCGGAACCGGCGCGCTGCTGCGCGCCGAATTCCAATGAGAGGTGGTGTCTCGTGGCCGGTGTGACGTTTCGTCGACTGTTCGTTGCCAACCTTGTCATGGCCATGATCTGCCCGCTCGCCGGTGCGGTTGGCGTTGCCGTTGCCGAGGCGCCTGTGGTCGCCGGGCCTGTTCTCGATGGCGGCAGGCGGGTGGCGGTCGCCGGGCCCCTCACCATTGACGGGCACGGATGGGGGCACGGCATCGGGTTGAGCCAGTGGGGGGCGCTCGGCTACGCCATCAACTCCAGCTGGAGCGCCGCCCAGATTCTCGATCACTACTACGGCGGCACGGTTGCCTCCACCGCACCGAACATCGACATCACCGTCCGGTTGACCCTGCTCGACGGCCTGCAGACAGCAGTCGTCCACGACAAGGGCACCATCGTGATCAACGGCTTCGCCCCACCGGCGGGTCAGCCTGTGGTCTGGCGATCGCTGGTGGCTCGTGAGATCAGCGAGGGCCATTACCGGGTATGGGGGCGTAACGACACGACGGCATGTCCGGGTACCTCGCTCGACCTCGACAATTCGGCCAACGGTTGGACCGTGGTCATCCCCGATCAGGCCACGTCGGTCACGTTCCGACCACAGGCCGACACCAGCGCCAGCACCGACGTTGGCGATCTGCTCGGCCTGTGCGAGCCCACCACGGGCCGTGTGCGCTACTACCGCGGAGCGATCCGCGCCATCAACAGCAGCCTCGGCGCCAACCGCACCGTCAGCCAGGTGCCGCTCGAGCAGTACCTGCGCTCGGTGGTCGGCGGCGAGGTGTCCTACGGCTGGGCGGCGATGGGCCAGGGCAAGGGAGCGCAGGCCCTGCAGGCGCAGGCCGTTGCGGCGCGTAGCTACGGCCTGGCGGAGAACAAGGACACCTACGCAAGGACCTGCGACAACATCTGCCAGACCTATCGGGGCGCCGCCTATCGGCCCTCCGTGGGGAGTCCGTTGGTGGCGCAGGAGTTCGGGCCCACCGACGCAGCGGTCGCCGCAACGGCCGGGGTGGTGCGTCGGTACGGTTCCGAGAGCGGTGCCGTTGCCTACACGATGTTCTCGTCGTCGTCGGGCGGCTTCACGGCAGCGAACACGCTCGGCTTCACGCCGGTGGTCGACGACGGCGATGCGGTCGCCGGCAACAACGCTCACTCCTGGACCGTCACGCTCGACCCATCCACGATCCAGGCCGCATGGCCCTCGATCGGAACCTTCTCGGGGTTGCAGGTCACCTCCCGCGACGGCGGCGGTGAATGGGGTGGCCGGGTGGCCACCATCACCGTCAGCGGGTCCGCCGGCTCGGTGAACCTGTCGGGCAGCGCGTTCCGGCTCGCCGTCGGGCTGAAGTCGGCCCTGTTCCAGATCCGCGGCGCCGAAACGCCGCCGCCCCCGCCGCCACCGGCGGACCCCTGCTCGGGGCGTTACCCGAGCACGGTTCCCGGTGCGGGCGCCAACTCCGTTGCCAGTCGTTTCACTGCGCTCACGCCCATCCGCCTGATCGACACGCGTAGTGGATTCGGCACAGCGGCCGTACCGCTCGCCGGGGGGTGCACGCTCACCATTCAGCCCGGGGTACCTGCTGATGCCACGGCCGTCGTGGTCAACGTCACCTCGGTCGGCGCACAGGTGAATGGATTCCTCACGGCGTACCCCTGCGGGGCCGCTCGGCCGCTGGCCTCCATCGTGCCCTCCGTGGCCGGTCGCATCGTTCCCGGAACCGCCGTGGTGCCGCTCAGCGCCGATGGCACGTTCTGCGTCTTTTCGTCCACGTCCACCGATCTCGTGGTGGACCTCACGGGCGTTTACCAGATCGGCGGCGGGCAGGCGTTCCAGCCGATCAACCCCGTGCGCAGCTTTGATTCGCGCTCGGGGCCGGTGCTACCCATCGGTGCGGTGGTGCGCGTGCAGATCGCCGGGCGCCAGGGGGTGCCTGCCGGTGCAACCGCTGCCGCGGTGACCGTGCACAGCACCGATGCCCTCGGCCCCGGCTTCGTCACCATCTGGCCATGTGGCGTCACCCGCCCGACGACATCGATTCTCAACGCAACAACGGGTTCTGCCGTCACGAACCACGCCCAGGTGGGCCTCGACGGCTACGGCGGGGTGTGCCTGTTCGCCTCCAACGCGATGCACCTGGTGCTCGACCTCAGCGGTTGGTTCGGCCCCACGGCGTCCACGGTGTTCCACGCCGTCACGCCGCAGCGGGTCCTTGACACCCGGGCAGCTGTTGGATTGTCGGGAGCATTCGCCGCCAATCAGAACCGCGCGGTCACCGTCATCGGCGCCGGATCGGTGCCCGGCTCGGGTGTGGCGGCGGTAGCCGCAGAAATTACCGAGACGGGTGCAACCCAGGCTGGATACATCACCGTGCATCCCTGCATGGCGGCGGTGCCCAATCTGTCCATGGTCCGCAACTTCGCCAACTCGGTGGCGGCCACGACGGTGGCCGGCATCGTTGACGGGTTCGGACGTTGGTGTCTGAAGCCGAACGTGGCCATGGACATGGTCATCGATGTCAGCGGATGGTACGGCGCCAGCTGATCAGCGGCCCTTCGTTCTGGCAGCAGATTCGTGCCCTGCAGGGCTCACGTCTACGGCCAGTTCCGCTTCGGCGGAGGGGTCAGGCTCAGGCGACGACGAGGCTGCGTAGCTGCTGTCGGGCCACCTTGGCGAGGTCGTGGGCCTGGCCCAAGACCACGCCGGCGCGCTCGGGCAGACGCCGTTCCAGATCGACGATCGCTGTGTCGAGTTTGTCCTCGAGCGACTCCAGGCGGGAGTCGATGCTCGCGAGGCGAGCCTCGACAGCGCCGACGAGATCGCCGATCGGAGACCTGCCGACGTGCGTGTCGCGACCGATCGACCGGGCCAACTCGCGGCGGCGCACCTGGAGCTTTTGCAGGCCGAGCACGGCCAGCCCAACGGTGACATACGCAGCGTCCTTGGCTGCGCTGGCAACGGCCTCGGAGTCGATCGTCGGGAGGTCGAACCGGGGGAGCTGAATCTTCGACACGTCGAACCCACTGAGGTCGACCGATGGCATGGTGGGGAACGAGGCGATCGCCATGCGATTGCTCCTTGGGGCGTGATGAGCCGGCAGGACCGCACGGGTGCCTGACCGCCGGTCCGGGCGGTGAATGAACAGTAGCGGCAACGGAGTGACGGTGCTCGCGCGTGGCTGCCCTCCCTCGGGAGCGCATCCCCGCTAGCCTCGGCTGCTCGTGGACACCAATACCGAACTTGCACCGCCCGTCGTGGCCGTTGTGGTCGTCCACGAGCCCGAGGACGGTTTCGACGAGGTTCTCGAAGCGCTCGCCGGTCAGGATTATCCGAACCTGCGCTGGTTGTTCCTGGTTGCCGGAGATCCTGACGGCCTGCCCTCGCGGATTCGCGAGCGGGTGCCGGGTGCCTTTGTGCGCGCCGTGGTCGATAACCCCGGATACGGCGCCGCCGCCAACGAGGCCCTGCATCTGGTCGACGGTGACAATGGGTTCTTGCTCCTGATGCATGACGACGTGGCGCTCGATCCCGGGGCGACGCGCCTGATGGTCGAGGAGCTGTACCGTTCGAACGCCGGCATCGTTGGACCGAAGCTGGTGTTGTGGGACGACCCCAACGTGCTGCAACACGTCGGGCTCGGCGTGGACCGCTTCGGCGAGATCGACCCGCTCGTCGAACCCGGTGAGGTCGATCAGGAGCAACACGACGCCGTGCGTGATGTCTTTGCCCTGCCATCGGCGTGCCTGCTGGTGCGCGCCGATCTCTTCCGCGCGCTCGGCGGTTTCGATGCCTCGGCTGGATTCCACGGCGAAGACGTCGACCTGTGCTGGCGCGCGCATCTCAGCGGTGCCCGCGTTGTAGTGGTCCCAGCGGCGCTGGGCCGTCACCGCGAGGGTCTGGGCGAACGGCGTCCCGACCTGGCCCACGGCCTGATGGCCGCCCAGCATCGTGTGCGCACCGTTGCCACGCTCACCGGCCGACTCGCGTTGCCCGTGGTGCTGTTGCAGATGCTGCTCTTGGCACTGCTCGAACTGGTGGTGGGCCTCTTCACCGGCCATCTCGGCGAGGCGTTCGCTTCGCTGCGGGCCACGGTCGGGCTCGTCCCACGCATCCCGGCCATCATCCGGCGCAGGCGCGAGGTCGCCGAGTTGCGTCAGGTCCCCTACCGCGAGGTGGCCGGCCTGCAGATCCGCGGGAGCGCCAGGTTGGCCTCCTACCTGCGGACCCGCGAGCAGCAACACATGGCCATCGACCACAGTGCGGTCGGGTCGCACCGGTTCACGCGCAACACCGGCGGGCAGTTGGCTGCGTGGCTTGCCATCACCGTGCTTGCCCTGATCGGCAGCCGCAGTTTCATCCTGCACGGCGTCCCAGCGGTCGGGGAGTTCCTGCGCTATCCAGCGAGCGCGCGCACCTTGCTGGGTCAGTACTGGTCGGGCTGGTGGGGGCACGGGCTCGGTGGTGGCGCCCCCGCTCCCACCGGCATCGGGCTGCTCGGCGTCGCGGGCGCCGTCAGCCTCGGCCACCTCGGCCTGCTGCACACGGTTGCGGTGCTGGCCTGGCTCCCGATCGGCTACTACGGCGCCTGGCGCCTGATGTCCATCTTCCCGTCGTCGCGGGCGCGCATCGTCGGCCTGGTGGTCTACGCGGCCGTTCCGCTGCCCTATAGCGCGCTCGGGGCCGGTCGGTGGAGCGTGGTGGCCGCCTATGGCGCTGCGCCGTGGGTGCTGCATCTGCTGCGCCGCTTTGCCAGCATCGAGCCAGCGCTGACGGCGCGCGCCGATGACGATGTCGCCGATGCGTTCGCGAAGACGGATCGTCGCGAGCAGGTTCGTGTGCTGGCGCAACTCGCCCTGCTCACCGCAGTGGTCGCGGCGTTCGCCCCGGCCTTTGCCGGCATCGTGGCGCTGATGGGAACGGCGCTGGCGATTGCCACCGTCGTGGCACGTGGTCGGGCACGAGCGGCCCTCGCCCTGGTCGCCGGAGCGGTGATTGCTGCTGTCATCGCGCTCATCGTGAACCTGCCATGGATCTCGTCGCTGATGGCCGCGCATGGGTGGGATGCATTCGTTGGTTCGCCAACGCCAACGTCGGGCGCGACCGACCTCGTGCGCATCCTTGGTTTCGGCGTCGGGCCAACTCAGCTCGGCGAACTCGCGATTGCGCTGTGGCTGCCGGTGATCGTGGCTCCGTTGCTGGCCCGCGGGTGGCGGCTCACCTGGGCCAGTCGCGGCGGTGTGCTGGCCGTTTCGTTCGTGGCGCTCGCCGTCGTTGGTGCCCATGATGCCCTGCCGTTCCGGCTTCCCGAGATGGGTTTGCTCCTGGCGCCCGCAGCGCTCGGGCTGGCAATGTCCGCTGCGTGTGCGGCGGCGGCGTTCGAGCAGGACGTACAGGGCGGCAGCTTTGGATGGCGCCAGCCACTGGCGGTCCTCAGCGGAGTGGCCATTGCGCTTGGTGTGGTGCCGGCGCTCGCTGCGAGCGCCAACGGTCACTGGGACACGCCGGCCACCGTGTTGCTGCAACCCTCACAGCAGTTCGCCACTGATCCGCCCGAGGGCGATTACCGCACATTGTTCATCGGCGACGGCCGGATCATGCCGTTCGCTGGCTGGCGTTTCGACTCAGCGGGTGCCAGCGGCGTGTCGTTCGCCATCGTCGATGATGGCCCGTTGTCCATCGGCCAGCACTGGGCGGGTGTGGCCACGGTGGCCGAACGGAACGTCAGCACGGTCATGCAGCTCATCGGGACAAACTCCACGACCCGGGTGGGGCGTCTGCTCGCGCCGTACTCCATTCGGTACATCGTGATCCCGCTCGTCAACGGTCTCGACTCCACGTCGACCAACCCGCTGCCCACTCCCACCGGGTTGGTAGAGGGCCTCACCACGCAGCTCGACCTCCGGAGGCTCTACACCCCGCCGAACTACATCGCGTTCGAGAACGTCGCATGGATCCCCACGCACAGCATGTTGGGTCCTGCTGCTGCTGTGGCGAGCCAACAGGCCGGGCCCGACGTGCTCGCCAAGGTCGACATCGCTGGTTCGCAGCCCGCGATGGTGGGCATGCGCAGCAGCGGCCCGGGCAAGGGGACGCTTCAAGCGGGCACGTTCCATGTGGCGGTTCCCTTCGACGACCACTGGCAGTTGCGCGTTGGTGGCGCCACCGTCTCGCCGCACATCGCGTTCGGGGCCACCATGGCATTCGACATCCCCGCTGCGGGTGATGCCACGTTGGCCTACCACACCGATGTCACCCACTACCTCGCAGTGCTCGCGCAGGCCGCCGCATGGTTGGCCCTGTGCGTGCTTGCCAGCCAGATGCGCTGGGACTGGCTGCGCCGCCGCCGATCCGACATCGTGACCGATGATGGGCCGTTGTTGGTGCTGGGCGACGTCCCCCAAGTGGTGGTTGCGGCCGACGCCGCTGACCAGACCCCCGATCCGGCGATCGAGGCCCACCAGTGAACGTGCGCAGTTCGATCGTCTCTGCGGTTGTGGTGGCCGGGCTCGCGGCAACCGTGGCGGCCGGGCGAACCAGCCCCGCTGCCACCACGGCGCGCTTTGGTGCCGTGCCCTTCGCCAGCCGACCGTACGCGTCGCATCGCACGCCGATCACCACCACGTGGTATTGCCCGGGCGTACCTGCCGGCGATTCCACGGTGGGTGGCGACATCGTGGTGCCCAATCCGTCGTCAATACCGCTCGAGGGTCGCATCACGCTGTTCGCCTCCGACGGCATTGCGCCCATCGTGCAGGACATCACGGTGGCCGCCCGCCAGACCTTTACCCTCTCAGTGGGCAAGGCTGTGCAGGCCACGTTCGTGTCCGCGATGGTCGAACTCGATGGTGGCGAGGGCATGGTCGAGCAACGGGCGTTGTTCCCCGCCGGCAATGCGGTGGCGTCGTGCACCACGCAGACCTCGCCCACCTGGTACTTCGCCGATGGGTTCACCGTCGACGGCAGCACCGATCAGATCATCCTGACCAACCCATCGTCGGACACCGCCAGCGTCGACATGGCGTTCATCACTGCCTCCGGCAAACGGGAGCCCTCAGCATTTCAGGGCGACTCCGTGCCGCCGCACTCGGTGAAAGTGGTCTCGGTCGCCGACAACGGGTTGAAGGACGAATCGGTCATCGCTGTGCAGGTCATCGCCAGCCGTGGCCAGCTCATCGTCGGCCGCGCCCAGCACTACTTCGGCGGCCACCGTCTTGGCTACTCGCTCGGTCTCGGTGCCCCCGCACCATCGGAGCAGGTCTGGTTCGTCGGCGGCGAGAGCGGCACCGGCATCACCGAGCAGTACGTCATGTTCAACCCCACAGCGCAGGATGCCACGGTCGATGTCACCGTGCTCGGACTGCCGTTGACCTCGGCCTTCTCCGCGCCACCGTCCATCCCTGTCCCGGCCGGCGAGGTCGTCACGTTCGACACCACCACGATCACCGGCCTGCCGCCGGGCGTTCATGCCATGGTGTTCTCCACGCTCGCTGCGCCGTCTGTGGTGATCGAACGCGTGCTCACCAAACCGGCCGGCGACAAGATCGCCACCACCGTGGTGATGGGCACAACAGCCGAATACGTGGTGCCGCGCTGGTACCTGCCGATCGGCGTCGATGCGGCAACCGAAAAGGCGCTGGTCGTCTACAACGTCGACGGCGTCGACACCACCGTCACCGTGAAGGCCATCGGGCCGGGCGGTGAGGTGGCCGTGCCGAGTCTCACCGATATCGCCCTGCCCGCTGCAGGCGTCATCACCATCGATCTCACCGATCCCAGCGTGTTCGGCCGCTCCCTGGTCATCGAGTCCGCTCAGCGCCTGCTCGTCGAGCGGATGCTGTCTCGCGGGCACGACCTGCGCGGGCGTTCGGGGTCGTGGGCATTACCGGAGTGTGGACCATGCAACTTCTCATCGCCGCCGTCCTTGTAGTGGTGGTGGCGGGCGTGGCCCTGCTGCTCCAGCGCAAACGGTCCGTCGATCCGCCCACCCAGAATCGTTGGCAGGTGCCGGCACAGCTCGATCGTGGCGACTTCGCCCAGGCGTCGGGGGAGTGGCTGGTGGTGACCTTCACGTCCTCGTCGTGCCAGACCTGCGCCGACGTGAAGCGCAAAGCAGCCGTCCTGGCCAGTGGCGAGGTCAGCGTGGTCGATGTCGATTACGCAACGCAACGTGCCCTGCACGAGCGCTACAACATCGATGCCGTGCCGACGTTGGTGATCGCCGATGGCGATGGCGTCGTGCGCAAGAGCTTCCTCGGTCCGGTCACCGCCACGGACTTGTGGGCGGCATGTGCCGAGGCGCGCAACCCGGGTAGCTCGCCCGAGCCCGATCTGGGCCAGCAGCGCTGAACGGTCCTGTGTGCCCGGGCGCCTTTGGCGATGGCAGGTGCGGTTAGTCCAGCGTGTCGGCTGGGGCCACTGCGGCTGTTGCGCCCTCGAGCGCGCTCGAAGGTGTGCGCTCGCCGAGGCCCTGCTGCACCAACCGGGCCACCTCGGGACCGTCGATGGTCTCGTGGTCGAGGAGCGCCTGGGCGACGAGATCGAGGCCAACGCGGTGCTTCATCAACAACTCCCGAGCGCGTTCCTGCTGGAAGTGCAACATGGTGGAGATTTCCTCGTCGAGGATGCGAGCGGTCTGGTCGCTGTATTCGCGACCGCTGCTCATCAGGTCCTCACCTAGGAACACGTGCTGCTGGCTGCCCCATGCCATCGGCCCGATGCGCTCGCTCATACCCCACTCGCGCACCATGTGGCGAGCGATGTTGGTGGCCTGCTCGAGGTCGTTCGCGGCGCCGCTGTTGAGGTGGCCGAACACGATCATCTCGGCAACGCGGCCGCCCATGGCCTTGCAGATGGTGTCCTCGAAGTACTCCTTGGAGTACGTGTGGCGCTCCTGCGGCAGGCTCCACGTGACACCCAGTGCCATGCCGCGGGGCAAGATGGTGACCTTGTGCAACGGATCGCCGTGGGGGAGCACCGTGGCGAGGATGGCGTGGCCGCCCTCGTGATAGGCGGTAGCCCGCTTCTCCTCTGGTGACAGCACCATGCTCTCACGCAGCGCACCCAGCACCACGCGGTCGCGGGCGTTCTCGAAGTCGATGCGCTCGATCTCTTTCGACCCGCGGCGCACGGCCACGAGCGCGGCCTCGTTGACCAGGTTGGCCAGGTCGGCACCGCTCATGCCGGGGGTGGCCTTGGCCATGACGTCCAGGTCCACGTCGGTGCCGATGCGCTTGTCGCGGCTGTGCACCTTCAAGATGGCAAGGCGCTCCTCGGACTCGGGCAGCGGGACCACGATCTGACGGTCGAAGCGACCCGGGCGCAACAGCGCGGGGTCGAGGATGTCCGGGCGGTTGGTGGCCGCCAGGATGACGATGCCCTCGCTGGTCTCGAAGCCGTCCATCTCGGACAGCATCTGGTTCAGGGTCTGTTCGCGCTCGTCGTGACCGCCGCCCAGGCCGGCGCCACGCTTGCGGCCGATGGAGTCAATCTCGTCGACGAAGATGATGGCACGGCCCATTTTGCGGGCCTGCTGGAACAGGTCGCGTACGCGGCTGGCGCCGACACCGACGAACATCTCCATGAAGTCACTACCGGTGACCGAGAGGAACCCGACGCCGGCCTCGCCGGCAACGGCGCGGGCGAACAATGTCTTGCCGGTTCCGGGAGGGCCGACCAGCAGCATGCCCTTGGGTACGCGGGCGCCGATCTCGCGGAAGCGCTCAGGCATGCGCAGGAAGTCGACCACCTCGCGGATCTCCTGCTTCACGCCCTCGTAGCCGGCGATGTCAGCGAAGGTGGTGGAGGGTTTGTCGGCGTTGTAGGTCTTGGCCCGGCTACGTCCGACGGACATGACGTTGCCCATCTGGCCCGCGGCACGTCGCTGCATCCAGATGAGGAATCCGATGATGAGCGCGAACGGCAACAGCAGGGTGAGCAGGCCGGCCCACCAGTTGTTGCTCGGTGCCTTGTAGTCGTAGACGATGCCGCTCTTGTCGAACTTGGCGATGACGCCATCGGTGATCTGTGTGTCGGCGGTGGTGGAGAACTTGCCGCCGGGCTGGCCGTTGACGTCCTTGAACTCGCCGTTGATCGCGCGGCTGCTGTTGTCGATGGTGATCGACTTCACGGTGCCGTTGTCGACCTGCGTGAGGAACTCGCTCCATTTGAGCTTCTCGCCGGCGGGGGCGGGCCAGAACTTGGTGGCAACGAGTGCACCGACGACCACCAGCACCAGCAGTGCAATGCTCCACTTGGGCAGGCCGGGTGGCGTCTTCTTGGCGCCCTGTCCCTGACCCTGTCCCTGACCCTGACCCTGTCCCTGACCCTGACCCTGACCCTGACCGTGTGGGGCGGGGCCGTTGGGTCCGCGTCCACCAGGTGCGCGACCGGGGGGAGGCGGCGGTGGGGGCGGGGGCAGGTTGCTCATGAAACCATGCTACGTGCAATCCAGCATGGTGGAACCGTCGGGACCCAAGTGAACGGTGCCACAGCGCTCGGGCCGCATCCACCACCACCGCTCGTCGGTCGGATATTTTCTGTCGTGTGCAGCGTCAGTGTTCTCGGTCCGGGTGTGCAGAAACAGCCGTCGTGACCTTCACCTACCAATATGCCCGTTCGGCCGTGTGGCTCGATGACCTCGCCCCCGAACGCGACCCGCATGCCTACGATCTCTGCCAGCGCCACGGCGCCCGGCTGTCGGTGCCGCACGGCTGGCGCCTCGAGGACCGCCGCTCGCTCAGCCAGCTGGTCTACGCCGCCGCGGGCTGATCTGCACCTCCCGCGACCGGGCATCGGCGTGGTAGGCGACCTGTCACCAGCGGCCCATGGAATGGCTCTCGCGCGAGCGAGGAACGCAACTTCGTCGCCGCGTACTACCGTGGAACCCGTGCCCAAACCACCATCCTCCCGCGGTGCGGGCGCTGCGCGATCTGGTGTTGGCTCATCTGGTGTGCTTGGCGCACCCATCGACGCAGCGCGGGCCATCACCATTGGTATCGCCGGGCTCACCTGGATGGTGGGCTGGTTCCTCGGCAACATCGCTGGCAGCGTGGTGCTGTCGGCTTCCGGCAAGGCAAAGATCGACGTGGCCGAGCGCCCGGTGTGGCTCAGCGCGTCGATGGCCGCGGCGCTGTGGCTCCCCCAGATCGCTGCGCTGTTCTACGTGGGGCGGCGCCTTGCCACCGGTCGGTTCAGCGGCACCTATGCGCTCCGCTTCCGTCCACTCGACCTGGTGGGCGTTCCCGTTGGTGCCCTGAGCCAGCTCGTCCTGCTGCGCCTGGTCTACTGGCCGTTGCAGGTGGCGTGGCCCGACACCTTCGGCGACAGCCAACTCGAAAAGAACGCGCGCGGCCTCTACGACACTGCCCACGGTGTGTGGATGGTGGTGCTGGTGCTCGTGATCGTCGTCGGGGCGCCGTTCGTGGAAGAGCTCGTCTACCGCGGCCTCTTGCAGGGCGCTGCGCGTCGACGGCTCAGCCCCGCTGTCGCAGTGGTGGGCGTCGCAATGTTCTTCGCGCTCATCCATTTCCGTCCGGTGGAGTATCCCGGCTTGTTCGCCTTCGGCCTCGTACTGGGCCTCTGCGGCATCGCCACCAACCGGCTCGGCATGGGGATCGTCGCCCACATGGCGTTCAATGCAACAGCGCTCGCGCTGGTGGCGCGCTGACCAAATGATGTCTGACATGAGTTTGTGCCAGCGAAATGGCAGACTGTCGCCCGCATGACGGAACCGTTTGAACCCGCCGAGTCCGATTCGTCCGTCATCGTCCCGCTCGATCTTGCATTGGTCGACGCCCCGGTGGCTGACGAGAACGTCGTGATGGTCGATGTGGCCACGGAGCACGAGGCGCCCGTCGGTGCCATGCGTCGGGCCATTCGTGCCCTCGTCCGGCGCCCGCTGAACTGGATCGACACACCGTGGACCTTCGAGCGCGTCGTGCGTACCGGCACGGCGTTCGTGTTCTTGCTCGTCATCTTCATCATCACGCTCAACGTGATGCACTGGGACCTCATCACCACCAACAACACGCCCACCGGCGGCGATATGGGCGCACACGTGCTGGGCCCCGCCTATCTGCGCGACCACCTGTTGCCCAACCTGCGCCTCTCGGGGTGGAACCCGAACTGGTACGACGGCTTCCCGATATACCGCTTCTACATGGTCATCCCGGCGCTGATGATCATCCTCGTCAACGTGATCGTGCCCTACGGGGTGGCGTTCAAGCTTGTCGCCGTGCTCGGCATCTTGTCGTTGCCGGTGTGCTGCTGGGCGTTCGGTCGCTTCAGCAAGTTCGTCTTCCCGATTCCCGAACTGTTCGCCCTTGGCGCACTGGTATTCCTGCTCGACGAGAGTTTCAGTATCTACGGCGGCAACGTGAAGAGCACGATGGCGGGCGAGTTCTCGTTCAGCATTGCGCTGTCGTTCGCCATCCTCGGCCTGGGCCTGTTTGCGCAGGGACTCGAGACGGGCAAGTACCGCGGCCGAACGGCGGTCATCCTTGCGTTGGCCGTACTGAGTCACGGCATCGTCGCCATCTTCGTGGTGGTCGCGGTCGGCCTGATGTGGTTGATCTCGCTCGACTGGGAGCGCTTCAAGTACGGCGTCACCACGCTGTTGCCAGCAGCGCTGCTCTCTGCATTCTGGATCATCCCCTTTGTTCGCGGCACGCCGTACATGACCGACATGAAGTACGGCAAGCGTCCCGAGGGAGCCAGCGACTCGTACTGGAAGATGTTCTTCAACCTCGACGTCACGTTCGACCGCATCATCTTCGTGTTGGCTGCGATCGGCTTGATCGGCGCCATCGCCCGCCGGCACCGCGTGGGCACATGGCTGGGTGTCACCATCTTGTCGTTGTGCGTGCTCACGCGTCTGGCCGAAAACTCGTTGCCGGTCATCGGTCTGTTGTGGAACCCCCGCGTGCTGCCGTTCATCTACCTGTTGCGCTATCTGCTGATGATGGTCGGCGTCGCCGAGGTCGGCCGGGGAGTCGTGTGGACCTGCAACATGGTCAGGCTCGGGCGGGCAGTTGCGGTCGAGCGGCGCAGAGGCCGCACCGGTGCTGGCGTTGCGTCGCCCACCGGCAAGTCGTATTTCATCGGCGGAGCGGTCACCGCGCTGCTGGCGCTGCTGGTCGTCGGTGCCATCCTGTCGGTGGAGTTCGAGGTCGATTGGTGGGGTAGCGGACGCGTCAACGGCCGCTACGCGCTCACGGTGGGTTCGGACAACGGCGACCAACTGGTGCTGTATCAGAAGCGCAGTACCGACGGGCGCGGGCTCAGCGACAGCTGGTCGCGCTACAACTTCACCGGGTATGAATCGAAGGGCGCCTACGGCGAATACCAGTCGCTGGTACAGGCGATGGACGCCATCGGCAAGGACCCCAAGCTCGGTTGCGGTAGAGCGCTGTGGGAGAACAACGGCGAGAACGGCAAGTACGGCACCACGATGGCGCTCATGCTCCTGCCGCACTGGACCGATGGATGCATCGGCAGCAGCGAGGGTCTGTTCTTCGAGGCGTCCGGTACCACTCCGTATCACTTCCTCACCGCCGCAGCGATGTCGGCCAGCAGCTCGGACCCCGTGCGCCAGCTGCGCTATATCGACAATGACCCAGCGGTCGGCGTGCCGTACCTGCAAAAGCTCGGCATCCGCTATTACATGGCATGGACCGAGAAAGCCGTCGCCAAGGCCGAGGTGCAGGCAGGCCTCACGCTCATCGTCACCAGCGGACCGTGGCACATCTACCAGGTTGCCGACAGCGACATCGTGGTGCCGCTTGCTGTGCAGCCCGTCGTGGTGCAACAACGGCCCGGCGACCAGCGCGAGCGCTGGCTCGAGTTGGGCTCCAGTTGGTTCCAGAACCCGACGAAGTGGGCGGCGCTCCCAGCCGCCGATGGTCCGAAGGCCTGGCAGCACATCACGTCCGAGGTCGATCAGAGCCAGATCACGGCGAACCGAGTCGATGTACTGAAGCCGGTCGAGACCATCACCCCCGTCAAGCTTGCGGCCGTCACCGTGTCGAACGTGAAGATGGGCAACGAGACAGTCGACTTCGATGTCGACCAGATCGGCGTGCCGGTACTCGTGAAGGTGAGCTACTTCCCGAACTGGGAGGCCGACGGAGCGCAGGGCCCCTATCGCGTGGCGCCCAACCTGATGGTGGTCATCCCCACGTCCAAGCACGTGCACATGCACTTCGCCCGCACGCTCACCGACTACTTCGCCTATTTGCTCACGCTGCTCGGCATTGTGTTGATCTTCGTGTTCGCTCGGTTCGTGCCCATTCGCTACCGCACGTCCACGCTCGCCGCTGGACCCCAGCCGTTACCTGTTGCGCCGTTACCTGTTGCAGAGCCGTTCTCGGCCGATGCGCAGGCCGATGTGGCCAGCTCGTCGTCCATGGACGACGATGCGTGGGCGCCAGCCCAGCAAGAGCCAGCCCAGC
>WLMZ01000043.1 GCA_009726095.1 Actinomycetota bacterium | reverse complement strand
GTGACGAGACAGCGGGCAGTACCGGCGCGGTGGTCACGTTGCGGCCCCTCGCTGGCGGGGCAGACGAGGTCGTCTCGGCGCGTTGGGTGGTGGCGGCCGACGGCGCCTCGAGCCCGATCCGCAAGGGCCTGGGGATCTCCCTCGACAACCTCGGATTCGATCAGGACTGGCTGGTGGTTGATACCGAACTGCTCCGTGACGATGTCGAACTGCCCGCACTCGTGCAGCAGATCTGTGATCCCGAGCGGCCCACCACCTTCGTTCCCGGGCATGCGCGCTTTCGTCGGTGGGAGTTCCAGTTGCAGCCCGGTGAACGCCGCGACGACATGGTCGATCCCGCCCGGGTGTGGGCCCTGCTGGCGCCGTGGATCACGCCGCACGACGCCCGGCTGGTTCGATCCGTGGTCTACCGCTTTCATGCCACGGTGGCATCGTCGATGCGGAGCGGCGCAGTCCTGTTGGTTGGTGATGCCGCGCATCAGATGCCGCCGTTTCTCGGTCAGGGCCTCTGCAGCGGCATCCGCGACGCTGCCAACCTGTCGTGGAAGCTCCAGTTGGTGGCCGCCGGCCGGGCGGGGAGTGCCCTGCTCGATACCTACGATGGCGAACGACGTGTGCACGCCACTGGCGTGGTCGCGCACGCAGCTGATGTCGGCCGGCTGATCGATCAGCTGTCCGGGCGAACCGATCCGACTACCTCGATCGACGCGGCCTATGGCGGTGGCCGACCCTTCCCCCATCTGAGCGCCGGCATGCTGGCGGGCACTCACCCCTTCGTCGGCCGGCAGTTACCCCAGCCGACGCTCGACGACGAACCGTTGGACACGGCCCTGGGCGCCGGCTTTGCGTTGCTCACTGGCGATTCGGCAAGCGTGCCACCGGAGACGTTGACCCAATGGCAGTCAGTCGGGGCCCGTCTGGTGGTGGTCCCGGGCCATATCATGGCGGCGATGTTCCTGGCCAACGCCGCCGTCGTGGTGGTGCGGCCCGACCGCTACGTGGCCGCGGTCGCCGATACTGCCGGTGCGCTCCATGCCATCACCGGTGCGCTGTTCGAGTACCTCGCTTGATACCGGGGTTGTCACTCCGGGCAGCCATCTCAGGGTGAGGTCTGGATGTCGATCACCAAGCGTGGCGGATTCGACAGGGTTGCCACCACGAAGTTGCGCGGGGCATCCAGGCCGACGGCCCACTGCATCATGCCCTCATAGTTCTCGATCATGCGCAGCTCGCGGATGTGACTGACGTTGGTCGGGAAGATCTGCTGGGGGCCCTGATAGCCGGCGCCCTCCATGGTCTGCATCCACGAACCCATCGAGATGAGCAGTACTGCGTTGCCGGTGATCGTGACAGGCAGGTCGCTGGGGCTGAGGGTGATCGGCCCAGTTGCGTAGCGCACCCAGTACCCGGGGAACGGCGACGGGATCGGCGCAACACCCGGCTGCAACTCGATGACCACCCGTTCGAAGCAGTCGTGCGTACCGACACGAATGTCTTTGCCGATCAGGGCGCTGAGCTGCTCGGGGAAGTTCTTCTTCGCTGCCAGCGTGTTGCCACGCGGCTGACATGTCGAGGCGGTGGTGGCCGGTGTCGTGGTGGCCGGTGTGGTCGTGGCGGGTGCCGCGGTCGTGGTCGTGGTGGCCGGCGCGGCGGTCGTGGTCGTGGTCGTCGGGCTCGTCGTGCTTGTCGGGGGGGTCGTGGTTGTCACCGGCGCCGTGGTGTTGGTCGGGTTCGTTGATGTCGTGGCGGCGGCGCTGCTGTTGGGCGGGTTGTTGCCACTGGAACAAGCTGTTGTCAGCAGAGCGATCGTCAGGAGAAGCGCACGTCGTTTCATGATCTACTTTGTGGTCGTGGGGTGACCGACCACTAGAGGCTTTCGCCCTCAATCAGTGGCGCGGGGGAATGGCCTGCACGGCGGCGATGACCTCACGGAACCTGGCGTCGTTGGCGGGATCCTCGGGCAGCGTCAGGATGACACCGTCGGCGAGGTCACCAAAGCACTGTGCGATCACCTCGGGGAGTTGATCCCAGGTGCCCTGCGGCACCAGTGCGTCGATGACCTCGTCGGTGACGTGCTGATGCAGGGTGTCCCACTGCTGTGTGCGGGTGATGGTCTGCAACCGCTCGCCGAGATCCTCCCAGCCGTGCAGCGTGAGCGTGCGCCGGTACGCCGGGGTGGAATACAGGAAGGCGAGCAGGCGGCGGTGGTGCTCGCGGTTGCGGTCCACGTCGGCAGCGGTGGGCCCGGTGATGTACTGGCTGCCGCTGACGATCTCGACGCTGTCACGGGCGCGGCCCGTCAGTGCCTCGCCCTCGCGGAGTGCTGGCAGGCAGATCTCGCGCAGGTAGCGGGGATTGGAGTTGGTGGGATGCGTCACGATGCCGTCGGCGTGCGATCCGGCCAGGCGGACCATGCCCTCGTTCACCCCACCCAGCCAGATTGTTGGGGGGGTCACGTTGAGCGGGCCGGGGTTGAAGAAGGGCTGCAGCCGGCTGAAGCGGTAGTTCGTGGTCTCGTATGCCAGTGGTACGCCCTCTTGGAACGACCGCCAGATGGCGCGTAACGCACCGACATAGTCGCGCATACGGGTGACGGGTTCGGTCCACGGCACCGAGTAGCGACCCTCGATGTTCGGCTTGATCTGTGTACCGAGACCGAGTTGGAAGCGTCCCGAGGAGAAGGCCGCCAGATCCCATGCGGCGTAGGCGGTGAGCATGGGGCTACGTGGGAAGGCCACGATGACGCTGGTGCGCACGGTGAGCGCGGTGGTGTGCTCGAGCGCCAGCAGCGACGCGGCGAGGCCATCGTGCACGGTCTCGGGCACGTGCAACCCGTTGTAGCCCAGGGCCTCGACGCGCTGTGCGTAGGCGATGGTGTCGCGCAACGACACCCGATCGGACATCCCGGCGTACACGCGCATGTCTAGCCGCCGCCGTTCTGATCGTCGTCCTGGTCGCTGACGCTGTACGGACCATCATGGGTGTGCTCGGTGCCGGCCAACCGGCGACCGGTCTCGACGATGCCCTCGCGGCGTTCGGCCAGGCCGGCACGATCGAATCGTCCGGCGATCCATACCCGGGCGCGTTCGTTCTCCAGCGTCCAGGCCTGCGGCGGGGCCAACTCGGCGACCTCGTCGTACAACGCCATCACGGCCTGCACGGATGCGGACGGATTGGCCACGATCTGTGCCGCGATCTCGCGGGCCCTGTGGAGCAGGAGATGGTGCTCGACCACCTCGTTGACCAGACCCCAGTCGAGTGCGGTGCGGGCATCGAGGAACGCTCCCGACAGGCTGAGCTGCTTGGCTCGGCGGATGCCGATTGCCTCGGGGAGCATGACCGTGAGACCCCAGCCCGGCAGCAGGCCGACCCGGGCGTGGGTATCGGCGAAGCGTGCCCGGTCTGATGCGATCAGGAAGTCGCATGCCAGCGCGATCTCGAAACCACCGGTGACGGCCGCACCGTTGATCGCGCCGATCACCGGCGTGCGGTGCGGTGGGATGGCGGCGCGGTAGGGCGGTGGTGGGTTGGGTTCGCTGCCGCGTTCGCGGGTGGACAGCTCGCGCAGGTCGAACCCGGCGCAGAAGGCGGGATCGGCACCGGTGAGGATGATGGCCAGCACGTCGTCGCGCTGGTCGCATTCGGTGATGGCGGCCGGGAACGCAGCGGCGAGCGCTGGATTCAGGGCGTTGCGCGCCTCGGGTCGGTTGAGGGTGATGGTGGCGATGCCATCGGCGATCTCGGTCAGGACGACGCTCATTTGTGGTGCAACCCCCGTAGGCGAACGGACAGGCAGGTGACACAGCCCTCGAGCTTGATGAACTCGCCGATGTCGACGATGACGGGTTCGTAGCCGAGGCTGGCGTAGAGCGCCGCACTCTGTGGGCAGTCGGCCGACATCAGCAGTCGGTCGTTGCCGAGCAGCACTACGTGGGCCCCTGATTCCTCGGGCGTGGCCAGGAATCGTGGGAACAACCGGGGGTCGTCGACCGCTGGTGGCCACCCCACCACGGTGCCGTCGGGCAGGGCGGTGACTGCGCTCTTGAGGTGCAGCACCTTGGTGAGTGGCACGGCCACCACCGTGGCACCGATGGGTTCGAGAATGGCGCGGAGTTGGCTGATGCCCTCGGCATTGGTGCGCCCGCCGCGAGCGACGTACACGGTGTCGCCGACCTTCAGCACGTCGCCACCATCGAGCGTGCCGGGCGGACGAATGCGATTGATCGAGTAACCGAGCGACTCGACAGTCTTCTCGGCATCGATGATCTCGGGCCGGCGTGACTCGGCGCCGGGCCGGGCGATGACTGCGACGTTTTTGTAGACGACCATGGTGTCCTCGATGAACACCGCATCAGGACAGTCGCCGGCCTCGGGCACCTCGATGGTTTCCCAACCCGCCCACTGCAGGATCTCGACATAGTCCTGCCATTGGCGGTGTGCCCTGGCGAGGTCGACGGGCACCCGGTGAACATGGGTGACGAGGCCCTCCGGTAATCTCGGACCGGGCCGACGTACGAGCGCCTTCATGGAAGCCATGCAGGAACAATACGACCTCGCCGGGCACGCCGCAGAAGTGGCTCGTGGCGAGTAAATCGGGTCCTCAGGCAGCATGCTGGTGCCTTCAGAGTGAAGATCGGAGCACCCACCGTGAGCGGGAATGCGAACTACAGTCATCGACAGGCAGGTGTCATCTCCGTCGAAGCCGTCGAGGCTCCAGAGGTCATCACCTCAGATTGGATCGACGCACAGCTGACCACCACCTATGACCGCTGCGGTCTTCGCCCCGGGCTGCTGGCCGAATTGGCCGGCATCAAGGAGCGCCGGTGGTGGCCCGAGGGTGTCACCTTCGATCAGGCGGCTGCGCTGGCCGGTCGCAAGGCCATCGATGCCTCCGGGGTCGATCCCGCCGAGATCGGCCTGATGATCTCCACCTCGGTGTGCAAGCACCACCTCGAACCGTCCGTTGCATGCTCGGTGCATCACGCCTTGGGCCTGCCGACCTCGTGCACCAACTTCGACCTCGCCAACGCATGCCTCGGCTTTGTCAGTGCCATGCATCTGGCGGCCACCGCCATCGACGCCGGCCACATCAAGTACGCGCTCATCGTGGATGGCGAGGGCAGCCGCCAGACGCAGTTGGCCACGATCAAGCGCCTGCAGAGCGAGCACGCCACGGCGGTCGATGTGTTCGACGAGTTCGCCTCGCTCACGCTTGGCTCTGGTGCCGCGGCGATGGTGATGGGCAACATGGAGCAACATCCCGATGCCCACCGGCTGGTGGGTGGGGTGGTCCGCGCCGGTACGCAGCACCACAATCTGTGCGTCGGCGACCTGGAACGGATGACCACCGACACACGCCGTCTGCTGGAGGCCGGCCTTGATCTCGGCGAGGCCTGCTGGGCCGACGCCAAAGATCGTTACGACTGGCACCAGGGCATGGATCGCTACATCGTGCACCAGGTCAGTTCCGTGCACACCCGGTTGCTGTGCGAGCGGCTCGCCATCGATCCGGCGCGTGTGCCGTTGACCTACCCGAAGTACGGCAATGTCGGCCCCGCTGCCATCCCAATCACACTCGCCGGCGTGGCGCCGTTGCTCACCACAGGCGAGCGCGTGCTGTGCATGGGCATTGGTTCGGGGTTGAACACGAGCTTCACCGAGATCGTGTGGTGAGTGGGCAGGGTCGTTCGGGCTGGGTACCGCAGCGTCCCTCGGCCGCACAGTTCCAGCGTTGGGGGGTCGACCCCGGTTGGTCACAACTTGTCACGGTGCCTGGTTCCGATGGCGTAGCACGCACATGGCACGTGCTCGATCGCACCCCGCCAGCGCCCGTGGCCACCATCGTCTGCGTGCACGGCAACCCGACCTGGTCGTATCACTGGCGGAGTTTCCACGAGCGCCTCGGCGATCGGTACCGGGTGATTGCGGTCGATCAACTGGGCATGGGTTTCTCCGAACGCACCGAACGCCGTCGCTTTGCCGACCGTGTGACCGACCTCGGCGATGTGCTCCGGGCGTTGCAGGTCGAGGGCCCGGTCATCACGGCGGCCTACGACTGGGGTGGACCGATCTCGTTGGGTTGGGCGCTCGCCGCAGGTGATCAGTTGGCCGGTGTGGTGTTGTGCAACACGGGCGTGGCCGTGCCCGCAGGGCGCAGGGCGCCAGCACTCATCCGCCTCGCCGCAGCGGGGCCGATGACCGATCTCGTCGGTCATCGCACGCGCATCTTTGTGGATGGAACGCTGATGTTGTCGGGCCAGCGCGTGGCGCCGGTGGCGCGTGAGGGGTATCGCGCTCCGTACCGGCATGCCAGAGATCGCCACGCGATTGCAGAGTTCGTAGCCGACGTGCCCTTCACTCCGAAGCACCCGTCAGCGGCGGCAATCGAAGCCGTGGCCGAGGGCCTGCGCAGCTTGCGCGTGCCCACGCTGCTGGCCTGGGGCGCGCGCGACCCGGTGTTCAACGACGACTTCGCACTCGATTTGGGCGAACGCGTGCCGCACGCCGATCGCCACCGCTACGCGGGCATGGGCCATCTGGTGGTGGAGGAAACCGACGTGGCCGGCCTGGTCGACGCGTGGTTGGCCGAACGAGTGATACCTCACCGAGCGCCCGCGCCTGACCCCGTGGTCCCAGTGGTCCCCGCGGCCCCGCCGGTGTGGGCCGCGCTCGATGCGCGGCGTGCCGATACCGCAACGGCATTTGTCGACGGCGCCACCGGTACATCCACTTCGTTCGTCGACCTGCACAATCGCGTACTGGGTATCGCCGGCGGTCTTGCTCAGCTGGGGGTGCAGCCCGGCGACCGCGTGGGCGTGCTGGTGCCACCCAGTGTCGATCTACTGGCCACGGTGTATGCGTGCTGGCGAGCCGGCGCTGTCACCGTCATCGCCGATCGCGGGCTTGGCCTGCGCGGCCTCGGCGCTGCCGTGCGTGCGGCCGATGTCTCCTGGGTCATCGGACCGCCGAAAGCCATCGCAGCAGCGCGTTTGCTGCGATGGGCTCCAGGTGCCACGGCCATTGCGGTGGGCGCCCGGTCCGTGCTCGGTGCGGCCTGCACGCTCGACCAGTTGGCGGCGTCGGGAGCCCCGGCACCAACGCCCCCGGGCCCCGACGATCCTGCGGCAGTGCTGTACACATCGGGTGCCACAGGTCCGGCCAAGGGAGTGCGGTATCGCCACGCTCAGATGTCGGCCCAACGCGACGTGCTGGCGCAGACCTACGGCATCACCTCGACGGACCGGCTGGTGGCGGCCTTTGCACCGTTTGCGCTCTACGGGCCGGCGCTCGGTATTGCCTCCACCATTCCCGATGTCGACGTGGCAGCACCCGGCACGCTCACGGCCGCTGCGCTCGGTGCGGCGGTTGGCTCGGTCGAGGCCACCATCGTGTTCGCGTCGCCCGCCGCCCTGGCCAACGTGAACCGCACTGCACACGGCCCACAACCACAACTGGCCAATCTGCGGCTGGTGCTGTCGGCCGGCGCCCCGGTGCCCATTGCCACGCTGCGTGCCACGGCGGCACTGTGCCCGAGCGCCGAACTGCACACGCCCTATGGCATGACCGAATGCCTGCCGGTCGCCGATATCGACCTCGCTGGCATCGATACGGCCGGCGACGGCGACGGCGTGTGCGTGGGAGCTCCCGTGCCCGGCGTCGCGGTGATGATCGCTCCACTCGGCTTCGATGCCGATCGTGTGGTGGTCGGCGTTGCTGACGCTCTCGTTGGCCCGGTTCTCGCGGGTGAGGTATTGGTGCGCGCGCCGTGGGTGTCCGAGGGCTACAACCAGTTGTGGCGTACCGAACATGATGCCCGACCGCGCACGGCCGATGGTCGGGTGTGGCATCGCACCGGCGATGTCGGCCATCTCGATACACAGGGTCGGTTGTGGATCGAGGGTCGCAGCGTGCATGTCATCCACGCCGATGCCGGTGCGATCACCCCGGTTCCGGTGGAGGTGGCCGTTGAAGGGCTCGAGGGCATCAGCAAGGCGGCCGCAGTGGGCGTCGGCCCGCTCGGGTGTCAACAGCTGGTCGTGGTGGTCGAGCACGCTCAGCGCAACGCCGGCCTTGCCGACGACGTGCTGGCCGAACGCGTGCGCAGCGTGGTGAAGCACCCCGTTGCCGCTGTGGCCACGGTGCGCGCCCTGCCGGTGGACATCCGGCACAACACCAAGATCGATCGCACCGCTGTGGCTGTGTGGGCAACGGCGCTGCTGGCCGGCGACCGGGCGCGCGTGACCTGGTGAAGGTGCTCGTCACCGGCGCCACCAGCCTGCTGGCCCGGCGCACGGCCGAAGCGCTGCTGGCCCGTGGCGACGACGTCGTGTGCCTGCAGCGTCACCCCGCCCCACTCGAGACCGCACAGGTGTTGGGCGACATCCGCGATGCCGATCTGGTCGCCGGCGCCGCGCAGGGCTGTGATGCGATCATCCATGCCGCAGCGAAGGTGGGCGTGATCGGTGCGTGGGAGGACTATCGCAGTATCAACGTCGATGGCACGGCCGCTGTCATTGCTGCGGCGCGCCGGCACGGCGTGTCTCGCGTCGTGCATGTGTCAACACCGTCGGTCGCCCATTCGGGCCATGCCATCGTGGGTGCCGGTGCGGATGAGCCCGTCACCGGACGTGTCGGTGCGTGGTACGCAGAATCGAAGGCGATTGCCGAGCAACAGGCAATCGCCGCCGCTGGCGACGAACTGGCCGTCGTCGCCATCCGGCCACATCTGGTGTGGGGACCCGGCGACACGCAACTGGTCGGGCGCATCGTCGAGCGGGCCCGCGCCGGTCGGCTGGCGTTGGTGGGTCACGGTGCTGCGCTGATCGACACCACCTACATCGATTGCGCTTCCAGCGCGTTGGTGGCAGCGCTCGATGCAGCGGTGCCGGGTGCACGCTGTGTCGGCCGTGCCTATGTGGTGGCCAACGGTGAACCTCGCCCCATCCGCGAGCTGATCATCGGCATCTGCAACGCCGCTGGTGTCGATGTGACACCGCGCGAGGTGCCGCGCCGCGTGGCACTGTTTGCCGGTGGGGCCATCGAGCGGCTGTGGCGGCTGCGGCGTGCCACGACCGAACCGCCACTCACCCGGTTCCTTGCCGAGCAACTCGGCACGGCCCATTGGTTCGATCCACGTCCTGCCCGTGACGACCTGCAGTGGGAGCCGACGGTGTCGGTGGACGAAGGGTTGCGCCGACTTGCGGTCTGGTTTCGGGCGCAGGCCGAACTGCCGGGCCCCTAGGGCGTGGCTCGCACCGCACCGGTTGTGGCAGCGCTGTCCTGATCGCCCCCGATTGGGGCCGAACGGCACTATTGGGGGTCTGTTCGCCCTCGTACCATCGTCTTGGATGGACGTCACCCGCTTTCAGGTTCCGGTGGGCGTCGAGGGCCTGAGCACCGACGAGTCTCGTCAACGTCTGGCTGCCGACGGGCCGAATCAGTTGGTTGCTGCCAGCGCTCGCGGGCGATGGAAGCGTTGGCTCGGCCCGTTCGCCGATCCGATGGTGGTGCTGCTGCTGGTGGCCGCCCCCACCTACCTGCTGATCGGCCAGAAGACCGATGCGATCGTGGTGTTCGTCGCACTGGTCCCCATCGCCGGCGTGGGTTGGCTGCTCGAGGCGCGTGCCGAGCGCACGCTCGAGAAGCTGCGTGGCCTGATCGCACCGACCGCGACGGCGTTGCGCGATGGGCAGTTCGTCGTTGTGTCCACCGACGACATCGTGGTTGACGACGTCATTGCACTGCACGAGGGCGACATCGTTCCCGCCGATGCCGTGCTGATCGACCTCACCCAGTTCCAGGTGGACGAATCAGCGCTGTCCGGTGAATCGCTCCCTGCCAGTAAGTCATTGCACGGTACCGACGACGAACGTTCGGCCTGGGCGGGCACCACGGTGTTGGCGGGTCGCGCCGTGGCGCGGGTGACGGCCACGGGCCCGCGCACACACTATGGCCGCATCGGTGTGCTGGTGGCGGGGGTTCGCCCACCGAAGACGCCGTTGCAGCGAGCGCTCGGCCGGCTGGTTCGCGTGCTCGCCGTGGTCGCAGCGCTGGTCTGCGCGGCGGTGATGGCCGCCGAACTGGTCCGCGGCCGGGGGATGGGCGAGGCCGTGATTGCCGGGGTCAGCCTGGCCATCGCGGCGATGCCTGAAGAGTTCTCGATGGTCTATGCCCTGTATCTGGCACTTGGAGCGTGGGAGTTGGCGCGGGGCGACGCCCTGGTGCGCCGGCTCCCGGGAGTGGAGACCCTTGGTTCGACGACCGTCATTTGCACCGACAAGACCGGCACCCTCACGTTCGGGCGTCTGGACGTTGCATCGTTGGTCACGAGCGATGGCGCCGTTCACGATGCCACCCTGCTCGCCGCTGAGATGACGCCAGCGCTGCGGGCCCTGCTCGACGATGCCGTGCTGGCCTGCGAACCAGATCCCTACGATCCCCTCGACCGGGCGATCGTGGATCATGCCCGTCGGGCAGGAATCGATGTCGACGCCCTGCATCGTGCTGCGCTCGTGGCCGATTGGCCATTCGACCAGAACGACAACTACATCACGCACCTCTGGCACCTGCCCGATGGCACCCACCGCGTCGTCGCCAAGGGGTCGATCGAGGGCGTGATGCGTCACGCCGGCACGCCGATCGGTGGAGAGATCGACCGTATTGCGCAATCTGCGCACACGTCTCTCGCCGAACTCGGGATGCGCATGGTTGCAGTCGCTGGCGGTCCCAGCGCGGGCCCCAGTGGCGACCGCCAGCGCGACGAGGTGTCCCTGTCGTACGTCGGCCTGGTCGGGTTCAGCGACCCGGTGCGTGATGGCGTCGCTGAGGCGCTCGAACAATGCCGCACGGCCGGGATCAGGGTGATCATGATCACCGGCGATCACCCCGCCACAGCCCACGCGGTGGCCGAGGGCTTGAACCTGCCCCACGATGGACAAGACGGCGACCTGATCGCCACGGGCGATGACCTTGACGCAGCCACCGATGCCGAGTTCGACGCGCTGGCTGCGTCGGCGAATGTGTTCGCACGTAGTCGGCCCGAGCACAAACATCGGCTGGTCGTGGCGCTCCGTCGTCAGGGCGAGGTGGTGGCGATGACCGGCGACGGCACCAACGACGCGCCCGCGTTACGTGCCGCCGACATCGGCGTTGCCATGGGCAGGCGCGGTACCGAGGTGGCACGTGAGGCAGCGACCATCGTCCTGCTCGATGACAACTTCGCCACGATCGTGGCCGCGGTGCGTAACGGCCGACGCATCTACGACAACCTCGCCAGGGCCTTCGGGTATCTGGTTGCCTTCCACGCCCCGTTGCTCATCGCTGCGCTGGTGGTGCCGCTTGCGGGCAAACCGCTGTTGCTGTTGCCGGTGCAGTTGATCCTGTTGGAGTTGCTGTTGCATCCCGTGGTGTCGCTGGTGTTCCAGGCAGACCCCGCCGACGCCGACGTGATGACGCGCGATCCGTTGCCCGCCAGCAGCGGTCTGGGGTGGCATGCGCTCTGGCGGCCGTATGCCGTGGGCGTGGTGCTGGCGCTGGGCATTCTGGCGCTGTACCTCGGTGCGCTGCACCGGGGGTGGAGCACCGAACAGGCGCGGGGGCTCGGTTTCGCCACACTGCTCGCCAGCCAGGCCTTCTTGTTGATCGTCGAGCGTTCGCCACACGCCCCGATCTGGCGGACCGGCTTGCGGCCGACGCGTCAACTGGCCGGTGCGCTGCTTGTCATCGTGGGCGTCACGGTGGCAAGCGTGTACGTGGGGCCCTTTGCCCGGCTGCTGCAGATGGAACCCTTCCCAGCTGTCGGCTGGTTGGTGATGCTCGGCGTCATCGTGGTGAGCACGCTGTGGTCCGAGCCGCTCAAGCGGTGACCGTGGCCTTGCTCTGCGCCGGTGTGACGGTTCTGGCAGAGGGAACGGCGCCGAGGGCTGGCAGGCTTGGGGGGTGAATCAACGTGATCTGCTCGTCATCGGCGGTGGTCCCGCCGGCGCTGCCGCAGCCATTCGTGCGGCGCGCGCCGGTGTGCGAGTGACCGTGTTCGAAAAGGGCCCACATGGGCGCGACAAGGTGTGCGGCGATGGCCTCACCCCGCGTGCGGTCGCTGCGATGCAGCAGCTCGATCTTGCGCTCGATGACGCGCACCGCATCGACGGGCTGCGGATGATCGCCGGCAAGAAGGTGCGCGAGCTCGCATGGCCGACATCGCCGCGCTTCCCGAACCATGGCGCCGTGTGGCCCCGCCGACGCTTCGACACCTTCTTGATCGACGCCGCCATCGCCGCTGGCGCCGAGGTGCGCTTCGACTCCGAGGCCCTGCCGGTGATGGAGGGCGATCGCGTCGTCGGGGTGAGCGCCGGTGGCGAGACTTTCAGCGCGCCGTTCACGATTCTGGCCGCCGGCGCGCAGGGCGCTGCGGCGAAGATGCTCGGTGCCGAGCGCGATCCCGATGAGCCCTTCGGTTTGGCCATTCGTGCCTACGCCGCCACACCGCGTCACGCCGAGCGTCATCTCGAGGCGTGCCTGTCGCTGCGCGACGAGCACGGCACACCCGTGCCGGGCTACGGCTGGATGTTCCCGGCCGGCGACGGCACAGTCAACATCGGTGTGGGTGCGCTCAGCACCATGCAGGGTTTCAAGAAGCTCAACCTCAACACCCTGCTCGATCAATACACGGCCATCGTTCGCGAGCCGTGGTCGCTCGGTGAGTACATCGACAAACCGCGTGCATGGCGTCTGCCGATGAGCAGCGTGCGCCGCCACGGTCCGGGCTGGGTTGCTGTGGGTGATGCGGCTGGGTTCGTGAACCCGATGAACGGCGAGGGCATCGACTACGGCCTCGAGAGCGGCATGCTGGCCACCGAACAGTTCCTCGCCAATCCGGCCACGGCCCCCGAGACCTACGACCGCCTGGTCGGTGAGCGGTTCGATGCGTTCTTGCGCACAGGCCGCCGCTTCAGCTTCCTCATCGGTCACCCCCTGTTGCTGCGCACGGGGCTCCGCATCGCGGTGGGTACCCAGGCCACGGCCGACATCACGCTGGCGGTCATGGGCAATCTGGTCGACAACGAAACACCCGGCGCCGCTGGCCGGGTGATGCGCATCGCCGATCGTGCGCTGGCCATCGCTGATCCCTTGCTGCGGCGCACCCGCGCCACATCGTGATCGGCTGACCCCGCCGGGTTCAGCTGGTCATACCGCCAAGGCCCACCAGGCCGCGCGCCAGCTCGATCTCACCCATGTGCCGCAGGCCGTGCTGGTACAACCAGCACTCGAAGCCGTCGAGCACGGTGATGCCCTGTGGTCCGGCGACGCGGGCGCTATAGGTGCTGGCGATCTGTGGCGGGAAGGGATGGGGGATGACCACTCGCGTCAGATCGGCAGGGTCGAGCGCGTCGAGATAGGCCTCGGTGCGGTCGAACACGGTGCGCATGTACTCCTTGAATGCCTCGTAGTCGCCGATGCGCTGGTAGGTCATCTCGTCGACGGTCTTGTGCTTGCCGTGATCGTTGATGGTCATCTGCACCCGGGTCTGCCAGTCGGTGCTCCACACCGGCGGGATGCCGGTGAGCATCATGAACGACGCGTCCTGCATGTTGGTGTAGTGAAACAGGCAGAAGGCGATGGGCAACACGCCGTCGCGCTCGAAGTGGTTCACGTGGTCGGCATCCATCGAGTCGACGGCCTGGTAGTACAGCGAGTGCATCGCGCGCATGCGCCGCTGCAGCGAATCCAGGGTCAGGCTGATGGGTGTCGTGTCCGATGTCGAGCTGCTCATGACCAGCCTCCAGAATACGAGACGAACTGGCCGGTGGTGAAGCGGCTGGTGCCATCCACGAACGGTGCGCAGAAGTAGGCGAACTCGTCCATCGTGCCCAGCCGACCGAGCGGCACGCGGCTTTCGATCTTGGCCCGGATGGCGGGATCGTCGGCGCCGGTGGCACGACGGAACTCGGGGAAGTCCATGTAGTTGGTGCCCACGGCGTTGACCTGCACGCGGTGTCGGGCGACCTCGCCGGCAACGTTGCGCACCATGTGCGTGGCACCGGCGCGAGCGGACGAATACAGCGGGGCCTCAGGGGTGACGCGGGCACCGCTGGCACTGGTGATCACCAGGATCTGGCCGTCGCCCTGTTCGATCATCGGCGCCAACATCGTCTGCATGAAGTGGAACGGTGCCACCATGCAGCCCTGCATCACCGATTCGAGATCGGAGACATCGGCGTTCATGAACCTGCCGGTCACGATGAGCCCCGAGAAGCCCGTGGCGGAATCGATTCTGCCGAACCGGTTCATCGCCGCATCGACCAGACGCTGTGATGACTCGCGCTTGACCAGATCGCGTACGCCCGTGACCACCTCGACCTTCGTGCCCCCGGCGGTGAGCTCGTCCACCAGCGCCGGGTCGGGATCGCCCAACACCAGATCGTGGCCGCGCTCGGCCAGGATGCGGGCCAGCGGTGGGCCCACGTAGAAGCCGGCACCGGCCACCACTGCAACGCGTCGTGTGTCCTGCATGATCAATACTCCCAGTGAACGTTACGAATGGATTCGCTCGAGCCGAGCGACGAAATCGAGATACTGCCAGATCATGTGCTCGCCATCGAGTCGGCGGGTGACCTCGATGGGGAAGCCCACCGGGCGCAGTACGTGGACACCATCTTCGTACGTGGCCACCACCACGATCGGCGTCTTCAGATCGAACTCGGCAACGTCGTGCACGCCGTTGTCCTCTGTGCCGTCCACGACCATGTCGTGGATGATGTGACCGGCGGTGACCACCAGCCGGTTGCCGGCCTGCTCGATGCGCTGAATATGGCCGTACACCGGGTCGTCGGCCGGTGCGGCCTGCCCGCCACGTTCCACTCCCACCACTCGCCAGGTGCCGCGCAGGTCGGGCGCGCCGGGAACCAGCGGTTCGTTGCAGCGGGCAAGTACCGGCTCCGGCATGTCCCCGTGCCAACCGCCCGTGGGGGTGTGCATCACCGGGATGTCGCTCGCCAGCGTGATCGCGTTCTCCATGGCAGCAACCCTACGTACTGTCATTAGTAGTGTCAATTGATTCGGTGTGCATGCGTCTAAGCTGGGTCGATGCCGTCGGCCGACATGGATCACTCTGATGATCTCGAAACCCAAGACGGTCGCCGTGCCCGCCGTGATCGCAACAAGATCGCCGTGGTCGATGCCTATCTCGAGTTGATTCGCGAGGGCAACCCGCGCCCCAGCGTCGCCGACGTGGCCGAACGGTCGGGGGTGTCGCACCGCTCGGTGTTCCGTTACTTTGCCGACAAGGACGAACTGGCGCGCACCTCCATCGAACGTCAGGAAGCCGCTGTCATCCCGATGGTGGCGATCGAGGTCGATCCCGACCGCGCACTGGCTGATCGGATCGATCTGCTCGTGCAGCGTCGGCTGGCGTTGTACGACGCCATTGCCCCGGTGGCCCGACTCACCCGGTCGCTCGCTCCCCTGCAACCCATTCTCCAGGACGAACTCACCCGTAGCCGCCTGTTCCTGCGGGTGCAGGTGAAGCGCCTCTTCGCCCCCGAACTGTCAGCGATGTCCAAGACCCGCGCCGCCTCGACGCTGGCGGTGCTCGACGTGTTGTGCTCGTTCGAGGTGGCCGAGTTGTTGCGGGCCGATCAGGACCTGTCCATCGACCGCGCCGCCGATGCATTACGCGATGCGGTCACGGCCATCCTCAGCTGAGATTGCTGAGACTCAATGCGCCCGGCCGAGCAGGCTGCCACCATCGATGGCGATCACCTGACCGGTGATCTGTGCTGCTCGCTGCGAGCACAGGAACGCCACGCTGTCTGCAATCTGCGCAGGGGTCTGCTCGCTGGCCATTGGCACCGCAACGCCGACCATCTGATCGAACATCTGGCGCGGCAGCGTCTGCTCCCACAGGCGGGTGTAGATGAACCCCGGCGCCACGGCGTTCACGCGGATGCCACGTGGGGCCAGTGCCAATGCCATGCACTTCGTCCAGTGGATCAGCCCCGCTTTGGCAGCGCCGTAGGCGAACAACGCATTGGGCATCAGCCCAGCAATCGACGCTGTGTTGCAGATCGCCGACCCCCTGGCCATGCCCGGGCCGACCACACGGGTGACCACATGCGCACTGGTCAGGTTGAGATCGACCGATTCACGAAACAGGTCGACGGGACCGAACGGGTCACCGGGAGCGTTGTCGGTGCGTTCGGGATGGGCCTTGCCGCCACCGGCGTTGTTGACCAGCACGGTTGCCTGACGACCCAGCGATGCCACCACGGCGCGCACCTGGGCCTCATCGGTCACGTCGCATTGGTGCAGGGTCACCCCTGCAGGAGCCTCGGCCCCGTTGATGTCGAGATCGAACGCAGCAACCTCATCCACCTCGCCGTCGGCCAAGAGGGCTGCAGCAATGGCTGCCCCGATTCCGCGTGCTCCACCCGTAACGATTGCCAGTCCAGACATGGCGGCGACGTTAGCCGTGTGGCGTCCGGTCAGTCGGGGCCGGCGGCGGTGAACTCGGCCAGGATCTGCGTGGCGTCGGCATGGACGCTGATGCGGGCCTCGATCAGCTCGCGCTGTTGTACGGCGGCGAGTGGTGGTTGTTCGACGGTGGCCCAGTGCACCAGCCCATCCCAGAAGCGTTTGATCAGCTCGCGCCCGGCAATGGTGCCGCCGTCGGTGGTGCGGAACGTGACCGATGCGAGCTCGCCCAGATACAGGCGCAGCGAGCTGACGTGGATCTCTTCGTCGGTGCGGATGCGGCCGATGATCTCGGCGGCTTCCTCGGCCTGGTCGCGATGGCCGGGGAACAGATCGGGTGTGCGCAGGATGGCCTGACTGGCAGCGAAACCGATCTCGGCACGGAACTCGATGACCAACAGGTTCATCAGCAGCGAGATCAGGCCCTCGGCCATCTGGCTGACCTCGGGCATCCACCGCTTGGTGGCTTCGGGCCGGGCGATGTTCTCGGGAGGCTCCACATCGGGGTAGGCGCCGCGACCGAATGCGAGGTCGCGGGCCACGAACCACATCACGTCGTGGCCACCGATCCCCTCGTCGGGCAGGCCCCCCTCGTCGAGACCGTGTGCCTTGAGCAGGCCCTTGTTGAGATGGCCGATGGCCATCTGGGAGATGTCCTCGACGATGAAGGGTTGCAGGTCGGGAAAGGCCATCTCGGCGAGCAGGCGGCCCTTGGCCTCGATCTTGCCGGTGATGGTGAGGCTGTTCCAGAAGGTCTGACCCAGGCCGTGACGCAACAGGATGCGGCTCTGCTCTACGCCCGGCACGCGTTCGCCGTTGAGCAGCGATGCATCGGCATCGAGGAGTTCGCCGCCGCGTGCGCGCAGCGCGTCGGTCCATGCCAAGAGTGCTGGTTCGCGAACGAGCGCACGTGGTGGTTGGTAGGTGCCGCTGGAGGTGAACCCTCCGTGCATCCGCCGTCCATCGACGGTGTGTGGTCGCTCGAAGGGATGATCGCTCATGAGCTCGGCTTCGGAATAGACCAGCTGTGCCATGCATCAAGCGTACGCCCAAGGGCCGCACCGATCCCGATCAGGGAGTGGGTGGTACGGTTGTGCGGCGAATTGGCCAGGTGTGATCCCTGGCAGCGAACGAGGGAGATCTCTGTGTCTGAGAAGAGGAATGTCGGGTTCATCGGACTGGGGCACCTCGGTGTGTATCTGGCATCGAGCCTGGTTCGCAACGGCCACCACGTGACCGTCACCGACCTCAACCGCAGTGCGGCCGACGGGCTCGTCGCTGCCGGCGCCACGTGGGCCGACTCGGCGCAGGCAACCGCCGAGGCGTCCGATGTGGTCTTCACGTGTCTGCCCTCGCCGGCGGCCGTGAGCGTTGTGGTCAGCGGGCCCAACGGTGTCCTGGCCGGCCTGCGGCCCGGGGGAACCTGGATCGACATGAGCACCAACGATCGCGACGAAACCCTGCGGCTTGCAGCGCTGGCGGCTGAAGTGGGAGTGCAGATGCTCGAGTGCCCGGTGACCGGCGGTGTACACAAGGCCGCCGAGGGCGACATCACCGTGCTCGTCGGGGGCGACGAGGCGGTGTTCGAGTCGCACCGCGACCTGCTCAGCGCCGTCGGCAGCCCGATCCTGTACATGGGTCCGCTCGGCAGTGCCGCGGTCATCAAGGTCATCACCAACATGCTCGCCTTCATCAACCTGGTTGCCGTCGGCGAGGCGTTGATGCTGGCCAAGCGTGGCGGGCTCGATCTCGCCAAGTCCTTCGAGGCCATCAAGGAGAGCTCCGGCAACAGCTTCGTGCACGAGACCGAGGGTCAGGTCATCCTCAACGGCAGCTACAACATCGGCTTCACCATGGACCTGGCCTGCAAGGACCTCGGCTTCGCCACCCAGTTCGGGCGCCAGTTCGGAGTACCGCTCGAGCTCGCCGGCCTGGTGGAGCAGACCTTCATCCGTTCTCGCGCGCAGTACGGCGGCGAGGCATGGTCGAGCCAGGTCGTGAAGCTGCTCGAGGATGCCCTCGGCACCGATTTGCGAGCGGATGGCTTCCCCGCAGTTCTGCAATGATGGTCACGAGCCCCCAGAGCTGAGGGCACATCTGAAGCCAGCACCTGACCGAACGGGAGTCCACGTGGGATCAGCGCAGAAGTCACCAGGAGATGCCCCCACGTATTCGCGTCGGGCCGAGCGGCACCGTCATCAGCAGGCCAAGGCGCGCCGTGGCCTGATCCTGCGCATCGCGGCCGTGGTCGTGGTGGTCGCCGCTGTCGTGGTGCTCATCGTCGCGCTCGCGGGTGGGGGCGATGACTCGTCGTCCACACCCGCCTACGCCGGCTCTACCGTGACGTTGTCATTGTCCGACTACGCTATTACCGGCAACCTGACGGTGCCTGCCGGTCCGGCGCGCATCGTGGCCACCAACGTCGGCGGTCTGCCCCACAACATCGGAGTGCGTGGCGTGAAGATCTCGCGCAACCTCAACCGCGGCGAGTCCACCACGCTCGACCTCGGCGTGCTCGCACCGGGAACCTACGAGCTCTATTGCGATGTCATCGGCGCCGACAAGGTCAGCCATGTCGCCAAGGGCATGGTGGCCAAACTGATTGTCACCCCCGCCGATGCAACGACCAGCACCACGCTGAAGTAGCCCTATCGGTTCCGCGAGATGGTGCTGCCGCCAAAGATCTGCTTGGTCGGCAAGACCTCGATGGTGGTCAGGTCAACGCGCGCCGGCAGGTCCAGTGCGTGGGTGATGACGGTGGCGATGTCGTCGGGCTGGATCGCGTCGAAGTCGTCGTACAACGCCTCGGTGGCCTTGTCGTTGCCACCGAAGATGCCGTCGTACAGACGGGTTTGCACGCGTCCGGGCATGAGCACGGTCACCCGGATGGACGAGCCGAGCAGGTCGCAGCGCAGTCCTTCGGCGAACGCCTGCAGCGCTGCTTTGGTGGCGCCGTAGGTGGCGGTGTTGGGCGTCGGGTGTTTGCCGGCGATCGAGCCCATGAAGAAGATGTGCCCGCGATCGCGAGCGATCATTCCCGGCAGCGCCAGGTTGGTCACGTGCAGCGCGGCGCGCAGGTTGACATCGAGAAGCGCGTCGATGGTTGCCGGGGTGCTCGCCGCGAACGGCTGCAACTCGGGGAGGATGCCGGCGTTGTTGACCAACACGTCCACCTCGAGGCCGTCCATCATCGCTGCCAGCGCAGCGGTGTCGCGCAGGTCGATGCCGTGCGCAATGGCACCGGTCTCAGTGGCCATGTCCAGCAGCGCCTGATCGGGAAGGGCAGCGGCATGCACCACCATGTCTCGTGCGCGGAAGCGACGCACGATCGCCTCGCCGATACCGCGTGACGCCCCGGTCACCAGCGCACTGTTGTAGGGGGTGGTCATGGGTGTCCCTCTCTAGACGATGACGGCGGCGCCGCTGACGACCACGTTCTCGCCGGCGATGCTCACGTTGTCGGGATGGCTGAGGTAGGCCACCAGGTTGGCGACCTCGTGTGGTTCGATGGGTCGGCGGGTGGGGAGCTGTTCCACCATCGGTGCGTACCAGTCGGTCTTCTTCGCAGCCTCGGTCGCCATCGGCCCCGGTGCCACCGAGTTGATGATGATGCCCAGTGGAGCAACCTCGAGCGCGAGTGACCGGGTCAGGCTGACCACGGCGGCTTTGGTGGCGGCGTAGTGGGCGTTTGCCGGATGGGCCTTGAATGCGTCGATGGAGGTGACGTTCACGATGTGGCCGCGTCCGTGCTGGCGCATTTCAGCGATGGCCTCGACCATCATGAAGTAGGTGCCGAGCACGTTGACGTCGAGCGAGTGGTGCCAATCGTCGGCGGTGATCTCGAGCACCGGGCGGCGGGGGTAGACGCCGGCCGCGTTCACCAGCACGTCGAGACGGCCGAACTGCTCGATGGTCGCAGCGACCGCGGCGCGGCACGCGTCCTGCGTACGGATGTCGGTGAGCACTGTGGCGACGGTGGCACCGTCGGCGTCGAGGGTCGCTGCTGCGTCGTCGAGGCCATCCTGGTGGGGGCCGGCGAGCATCACCGAGAGACCGTCACGAGCCAGACGTTCGGCACAAGCAAAGCCGAGGCCACGAGCGCCGCCTGTAATCAGCGCCACCCGCTTCATCGCAGGTCCCGGGGGCTCGAAGTGTCAAGAAGTCGACGCATGCCCGAAACCTACTGGGCGAATGCGCAACGAAAAAACTCTTGGCATTCGTACTGCCAATTGATATGTTGGCACGATGCAGATCACCTTGCTCGGCACCGGTAACCCCATTCCCGATCCACGGCGGGCCGGACCCTCCACTCTGGTACGCGCCGGCGGTTCCACGGTGCTGATCGATTGCGGTCGCGGTGTCCTGATGCGGATGATGGGTGCTGGCGCCATGCCCGGCATGATCAGCGCCGTGCTGGTCACCCATCTGCACAGCGACCACCTCACCGACCTGAACGACGTCATCACCATGCAGTGGGTGATGAGCCCCGGCCCGAACCTGTTGCGCATCTTCGGCCCCGTTGGCACCAAGGCGTTCGTGGATGCCACCCTCACTGGTCTGGCGCCAGACATCGGGTACCGGCTCGACCATCACACCGACCTCACGCAGGGTCCGTGGGTCGAGGTGACCGAGGTCGTTCCCGGTGACGAGTTCAGCATCGGCTCCGTCAGCGTCACCGTTGGCGCAACCGACCATCGCCCCGTGGAACCCACCGTCGCGTTCCGCTTGGACGACGGCACGCATTCGGTCGTGCTCGGTGGCGACGGCATTCCCTGCGCCGCCCTCGATGCGCTCTGTCAGGGCGCCGATGCCTACGTACAGACCGTCATCCGTGAGGACCTGGTCAAGATGATCCCCAGCCAGCGATTCCAGGACATCCTCGATTACCACTCCACTGTCGAGCAGGCCGCACAGACGGCAACCCGCGCAGGAGTCAGCACGTTGGTGCTCACCCACTATGTGCCCGGCATCGCCCCCGGCGCCGACGACGAATGGCGTGCTCTCGCCGCCGCGCACTTCACCGGCAACATCGTGCTCGGTGACGACCTGACCTCGGTCGAGCTGTGATGGTGGTGGCATGAAGACGCTGCGCACCCCCGACGACCGGTTCGTCGATCTTCCCGACTACGCATTCGAGCCGCACTACGTGGAGATCGCCGATGGCGAAGGTGGCACGCTGCGCGTGCACTACATCGATGAAGGCCCACGCGATGCGGCACCCGTGCTGCTCCTGCACGGCGAGCCATCGTGGTCGTTCCTGTACCGACACATGATCCCCTCGCTCGTCGCCGCGGGCCATCGGGTGGTCGCCCCCGATCTGGTCGGCTTCGGCCGCTCCGACAAGCCCACCGCGACCACCGACTACACCTACGCCCGCCATGTGGGCTGGATGGCCGATGTGTTGTTCGACCAGCTCGATCTGCACGACATCACCTACTTCGGTCAGGACTGGGGTGGGCTCATCGGCCTGCGCCTGGTCGCCGCCCAGCCCGAACGATTTGCCCGGGTCGTGGTCGGCAACACGGGTCTGCCCATCGCCGGGCGCACGCTCAGCGAGGCGTTCTTGGCATGGCAGAAGTTCTCGCAGGAATCGCCGACGTTCAACATCGGCAAGATCGTCAGCGGTGGCGTGGCCAACCCCATGTCCGATGCGGTCATCGCGGCCTACGACGCACCGTTCCCCGACGACACCTACAAGGCTGGGGCGCGCATCTTCCCATCACTGGTCCCGAAGTCGGTCGACGATCCAGCGCATCCCGACAACGTCGCCGCATGGGAGGTGCTGGCCCGCTTCGACAGGCCGTTCCTGTGTGCGTTCAGCGATCAGGATGCGGTCACCAAGGGCGGCGAGTCCATCTTCATCCGCAACGTGCCCGGTGCTGCCGGCCAACCGCACACCACCATCGTCGGCGCAGGACACTTCCTGCAGGAGGACAAGGGGCCAGAATTGGCTCAGGTCATCATCGACTTCATCGCCATTACCTGATCCAGCCACTACCTGATCCAAGGGGACACCGCTCACATGGCAACACTGCGTCGAGAGATTCGCATTCATCGTCCGGCGAGCGAGGTCTGGAAGGTGGTCGGCCGCCCGGAGATCCTGCATCTGTGGTTTCCGGGTGTGGCCAGTTGCACCGTCACCGGCAACGTGCGCGTCATCGTCCTTGGCTCGGGTGTACCGATGCCCGAGGAGATCGTCACGAACGACTCGCTGCAGCGCCGATTTCAGTACCACATCACGTCGCCATTGTTCAAGCAGCACCTGGCCACGATCGACGTGATCGACCTTGATGACGGCACATGTGTGGTCGTGTATTCCACCGATGCCGACCCGGCCGTGATGGCACTGGTCATCGGCGGTGCCACCACCGGCGCACTCGAGGAACTCCGTCGGCAATTCGAATCAGGTGTCGGGCCAGCGCTCGATGCCGTGGCTGCTGCCGGCAGCCCAGTCATGGGAGGAAGGGTCTGATGGGCCGCAAGATTCTCTTCGTCACCACCGACCAGCAGCGCTACGACACGCTCGGCTGCAACGGCGGCAACATCGCGCGCACCCCTGTGGTCGATGCGCTCGCCGCCGACGGTGTGCGCTACGAGCGCGCCGTACCGCAATCCGTGGTGTGCATGCCGTCGCGCTCCACCATGCTCACCGGACAGTACCCCAGCACGCACGGCGTCTGGATGAACGGCGTGCCGTTGCCCGTGGACGCGCCCTCGGTGGCAGCGTTGCTGTACCGCGCCGGGTATCGCACCGCGCTGGTGGGCAAGCCGCACTTCGAGCCGTTCCTCGATCCCTTCGGCAAGTTCACCGAGAACGTGTTGGCGGGCCAGGGTCGCGAGACCGCGGAGAACCAGCCGTGGTTCGATGGCACCACCGGACCCCACCGCGGTTTCGAGCACCTCGAGTTCTCCACCCATGGCGGTGCCGGACAACTGCACTACGCCCGCTGGCTGATGGCCAATCACCCCGAAGCCATCGGCATGTTCTATCCGGTGCTCGATTCAACGTTCGAGGTCAATGCGACGGGTGGCGGCGAGACGGGCGCACCTCAGGTGCATATCAACCCGATGCCCAAGGAGTGGTACCACACCGACTGGGTGGCCGATCGCACCATCTCCTGGCTCGACTCGTTGCAGGCCGACGACGACTGGTTCTGCTGGATGAGCTTCCCCGATCCCCATCATCCCTGGGATCCGCCCGCAGCCGAGACCGCTCGCATCAACTGGCGCGATGTCGATCTGCCCGCCAACTACCCCACCACCGCTGCCGAGCGTGAAGCCATCCTCGATGCCAAGCCGCGCCACTGGCGCATGTGGTACGACGGCGAACTCGTGTCGAACTATGAAGCGCCCAAGCACTGGGTGCCGGCCACGCTCACCACCGATCAGCTCCGCGAGGTCACCGCCCTGAACGCCGTGGAGTGCGAGCTCATCGACGAGGCGCTGGGGCGCGTGATGGCGGCGATCGCTGCCCGTGGTTGGGGCGACGATGTCGACGTCATCTTCACCACCGATCACGGCGAACTCGGCGGCGACTTCGGGCTGATGTTCAAGGGGCCGTACCACGTCGATGGCCTCATGCGCCTGCCGCTGATCTGGCGTCCCGCCAAGTCGGCCGGCCTCACCCCGTCGGTGGTGTCGCGGCCCGTTGGCCTGGTGGATCTTGCACCCACGTTCTGCACGATTGCCGGTCTGGAGCCGGCTCCGTGGATGCAGGGCAAGCCGTTGCCCGTGCACGACACCGATGCTGACGCCCGCGGCCACGACAAGGTGCTCACCGAATGGGACAGTGAACTGTTCGGCGTGGCCGTGCACCTGCGCACCATCACCCGCGGTGGGTGGGTTTGTACCGCCTACAAGCCCGGGTACGTGCACGATGGCAGCGAGGGCGAGCTGTACAACCTCACCGAGGATCCGTTCCAACGCAACAACCTGTGGGACAACCCCGCTCATGCCGCAACGCGCAGCGATCTGCTGGCCGATCTCTGGGACAGCCAGCCGCCGGTGCATACGCCGCACATGCCACTGATTGCGCCGGTGTGAGCGCCTACTGGCACAGCCGGTGGCCGGGCGAGGACGGCGGCCCGCGCCGTCAACAGGTGCCCCTGTTCGGGCCTGGGCTCGACATCCGGCCCGGCTCACAGGCAACGGTCACGTCACGCGACGCAATGGCCTCGACCATGGTGGTGCTGCGCGAACCCGGTGAGGTGTACTTGCTGCGTCACACGATGGGCGTCGACACCGTGTCGTGGGTCGAGCAGATCGACCCCGAGACACTCGAGCCGATTCGTCGTTCGCCCGATCTCCCGGGTGGGCCGATGTGGCCCGGTGGCATGGCCGCCCACGCCAATGGGTCGCTGTACGTGGTGTTCGGCCGCTACGCCCACCGGCTCTCGCCCGAACTCGAGGTGCTGGCCACGCGCGAGCTGCCCCGCGATCGGCCGTACAACAGTTTTGCGATCATGCCCGACGGGCACATTGCCACCAAGGACTTCGCCGGCGAGCGTCCGCTGGCGAACGCCGAGACCGATGTTCCATCGAACTCGGAACTCCTGATCCTCGAGCCTGACGAGCTCGAGATCGTGGCCCGCCTCGAGCTGCCCGAGGCCTCGATCGCGCGGATCTCGATGGCCAGCGACGACATCTACGTGGTCGGTGAGTACAGCCTCATGCGCATCAAGTGGAACGGTGCGCTGACGCTCGATGACGACTTCAACGTTCGGTATCGCACGCTGCCGGGGCAGACATACGGCTGGGATCCGGTGATTGCCGCAAGCGCAGCATGGTTCCTCGACAACGGTGAGGGCGGTACGCGCTACGCGGGCACGATGCGCGGCGCTGGGATCTCTGAGGCGCCCTTGCATCTCGTGCGCATCGATCTGGTCACGGGTGCGGTCACGCTCACCGAGATCTGCGGCCTGCCGAACGGCCTCATCGTCAACCCGCCACTCATCGACCCTCGGCGGCAGATTGCCGTTGGCTACGACAGCGGCAATGGTGTGATGGCAGCGTTCTCGTTCGACGATGCCGGCGTGTTGACGCCGTTGTGGAGTCGCGAGCAGAACCATGCCTGCCACATGATGATGTTCGCCGATTCGGGAGAATTGGTCACCAACGATCACGACCCCACCCGGTTCATGGATCAGTTCGTGGTGCTCGACATCACCACCGGCAACGAGTTGTTGCGGGCCGATTCGGGCAGCCCCGCACAGTCGGTGTTGTTCCCGGCCCCCGGATTCGATCGCGATGTGTACCTGTGCACCTTCACCACCGTGAGCCGACTTCTGGTTCGTTGACGTGCCCGCCCGGTAGCGTCGTGTGCCGAACCCCGAGGACGTCGTGCAAGCCTTTTTGATCAGTTTTGGCATCATCTTCGTCGCCGAACTCGGCGACAAGAGCCAATTGATGGCAATGACCTTTGCCGCCCGCTACAAGGCGTCGACGATCCTCATCGCCATCACGGCGGCAACCGCATGTGTTCATTTGTTCAGCGTGCTCATCGGTGCCGCACTCGGTGTGGCCATGCCCACCAAGACGATCTCCATCGTTGCCGGCGTCGCCTTTTTGGTCTTTGCGGCATGGACGCTGCGCGGCGACAAGCTGTCCGACGACGAGCAGGCCCAGGCCGCCAAGAGCACACGCTCGGTCCTGCTCACCGTCGCCGCAGCGTTCTTTCTGGCCGAGCTGGGCGACAAGACCATGCTCGCCACCATCACACTGGCCACCAAGAACGGCCTGGTCGGCACCTGGGTGGGCTCCACCCTTGGCATGGTCGCTGCTGATGCGCTGGCCATCGTGGTCGGCCAGCAACTCGGTGCCCGCCTGCCCGAGCGCACCGTCAAGATCGGTGCGGCGATCACCTTCGTGGTGTTCGGCGTGATCCTGATTGTCGAGGGTGTCAGGTGACGAGGGTCAGGTGATTTCGGTGCCGTTGGGTCGGTGGGTGTGCCAGTTGCCGTTGGTGTCGCGGGTGGTGGTGTAGCCGCGGGTTTTCCAGCGGTTGTGTCTGGGGCAGAGCGGGGCTGCGTTGGCGATGTTT
>WLMZ01000042.1 GCA_009726095.1 Actinomycetota bacterium | reverse complement strand
GCGTTGCGCACCTGCGCACCGGCATCGTGCTGTCACCAACGGGTGGCGCGTTGGCCAAGCAGCTGCCCCTGTTCAAGTTCGGTCTCGGGGGCAAGTTCGGCAACGGCCGGCAATGGCAGAGCTGGATCACACTCAACGACGAGGTCGGCGCGATCATCCATCTGCTCTCTGGCGATGTGCGCGGCCCGGTCAACCTCACTGCGCCGAACCCGACGACCCAGAGCGAGTTCACCAGGACCCTGGGCCGCGTCCTGCACCGGCCCACGTTCATGCCCATCCCCTCGTTCGGCCCCAAGCTGCTGCTGGGCGGCGAACTGGCCGATGCGCTGTTGTTCACGGGGCAAAAGGTGCTCCCGCGGGTGTTGACGGCAAGTGGCTACACCTTCCACCACGACACGCTCGAGCCCGCCCTGCGCAGCCTGCTCGACCGACCGGCCGCATGACCGACGCCATCATCGTTGGCGCCGGGTTGGCTGGCCTCGCAGCAGCCCGCACCCTGTCACGCGCCGGCAAGTCGGTGATGGTCCTCGAAGCGTCCGATGGCATCGGTGGACGCGTCCGCACCGACCTCGTCGACGGCTTTCGGCTCGACCGTGGCTTTCAGGTCCTGCTCACGGCGTACCCCGAACTGGCCCGGCAACTCGATGTCGAAGCCCTCGACCTGCAACGCTTCGAACCGGGCGCACTGGTGTGGATGGGCACCAGGGGCCACATCGTCAGCGACCCGTTCCGGCGACCCGGCCAGGCATTCAGCACCGCATTTGCACCCATCGGCTCGGTGTTCGACAAGCTCCGCGTGGCCGGCCTGCGGCACCGTGTGCGCCGCGGTAAAGCGTCACGTCTGCTGCGCGGCGCCGACCTGCCCACGATGACCGCCCTCGTCTCGATGGGCTTCTCCACTCGAATGGTCGAGCGGTTCTTCCGGCCGCTCGTCGGGGGCATCCAGCTCGACCCATCGCTGCAGACCTCGAACCGGATGTTCGAGATCATTTTCCGGTCGTTGTCCGAAGGTGACTCTGCGGTGCCGGCGCTCGGCATGCAAGCCATCCCGCAGCAGTTGGCCGCAGCCCTCCCCGACGGCGCCATCCATCTCGACAGCCCGGTGCAGGCAGTTGCCCCGGGCAGCGTCACCTTGGTCGACGGCACGGTGCACCGCGCCACCGCCATCATCGTCGCCGCCGAGGGGCCCGCCGCAAGCCGACTGCTGTCGTTGCCCGAGGTGGGATCACGCTCGGCCGGTTGCGTGTATTTCGCGGCTCCCGTCGCTCCGACCGACAAGCGGTTCATCGTGCTCGATGGCCGCAACTCAGGACCTGCCCTGAACGTGGCGGTGATGAGCAACGTGGCGCCCACATATGCGCCACCGGGTCAACACCTCATCGCTGCGGCGCTGCCCGGCGTCACCGACGGCGATCTCGAGTCGCTGGTACGCGCCCAGTTGCGCGGCTGGTGGGGCGAGCAGGTAGATGCATGGCGACACCTGCGCACCTACCGCATCGCCCATGGCCAGCCCGACCAGTCGCCGCCATTCGCCCCGAAACAGCGAGTTGCGCTCGGTCGCGGCATGTTCGTGTGCGGCGATCACCGCGACACAGGCTCCATCCAGGGAGCGCTGTTCTCCGGCCGTCGTTGCGCTGAGGCCGTGCTCGATCACCTGATCGACATCGACTGAGGACCGCCGGCGGGGTCGCCCTCGTCCGGGCGACCCTGCTCTGGCGATGGAGTACCGGAATGCTCAGACTCTGGCGGCCTCAATGTCCAACTGGATCTTCACCTTTTCGCCGATGAGCACGCCGCCGGTCTCCAGGGCCACGTTCCACTCGAGTCCCCACTCCTTGCGATTGATCTCGGCCTCGGCGCTGAATCCGGCCTTGGTGTTGCCCCACGGATCGGTGCTCACGCCTTCGAACTCGAGTGCGAAGGTCACGGGTCGCACCACACCCTTGATCGTGAGGTCGCCGGCGAGCGCGTATCCGTCGCCCGCGACCGTCAGTGCCGTGCTGTTGAAGGTCATCGAGGGGAACTGCTCCACGTCGAAGAACTCAGCGCCGGTCAGGTGGGCGTCGCGCCCCTGATCGCCGGTGGTGATCGATGCCATCTCGACGCTGGCCTCGAGCCGGGCGTCCGCCACGTTCTCGCCCACCGTGAGGGTGCCGGTGAACGCACCGAAGCGGCCGCGGACCTTTGACACCATGAGATGACGAACAGCGAAGCTGACGCTGGAGTGCGACGGGTCGACGGCCCAGACGCCGGGGGTGAGGACGGATGGGATGGCGGTTGACAGTGCGGACATTTCGGGTCTCCTCGTGTATTTGTTTGTGCTCTCAATGATTGTAAGCGCAAATATATCTGCTCACAACTATTGCCCCCCACAAACTCCTGTAGGCTTTTCGGATGACTTCAGGACGTCTCACGGCGACCGAGATGCGGGCCTGGCGGGCCTACGCCGAGACCATCGACCATCTGCGCGCGGCGCTCGAGGCCGACCTCGTGCCGCACGGGCTGTCGTTGGGCGACTACGAGGTGCTGGTCATCCTCAGCGAATCCGTCGACGGCCGGCTCCGCATGTGCGACCTGTCCAATGAACTCGGCCTGTCGCCCAGTGGCCTCACCCGCCGGCTTGATGGTCTGGTGAAGGCCGACTACGTGGCCCGCACACAGGGCACCAGCGATCGACGGGTCATGTACGCCTCCATCACCTCCGAGGGCAGGCACGCCCTCCAGCGCGCAGTCCCCGATCACGTCCGCAGCGTCCGCACGCACCTCATCGACCGCCTCACGCCTGCACAGGTGACGGCGCTCGGCGATATCTTCCGGGCCGTCGGCGATGGCCTGGGGCGCCAGTCCCGCTCTGGCACCTAGCATGTCGGGCACTATGGCCCTTTCTTCGCCCGGCTCACTTCCCGCAGGCTTTCACTGCCATGTCGCCAACATCGGCATCAAGGACGCCACCAACGATTTCGTCGTGGTGGCCGCGGATGGTCCGTGCGCGGCCGCCGCGGTCTTCACGCAGAGCCGCTTCGCCGGCCCCAGCGTGCTGGTGAGCCGCGACCACATCGCCGATCACAGTGCCCGCGCCGTGGTGGTCATCTCGAAGAACGCGAACGTCGCCACCGGCCCACAGGGCCTGTCCAACGCGAACGAGGTCGTCGCAGGCGTTGCCGCTGCACTCGGGTGCGCCCCCAGCGATGTACTGATCGCTTCCACCGGTGTGATCGGTCGGCAATATCCCATGGATCACGTTCGGGCCGGCCTCGCCGCGCTCACGCCGCCGTTCACCGGCACCGCTGCCATCGATGTCGCCACCGGCATCATGACCACCGACACCGTTGCCAAGGTGGCCACTGCAGCGGTGGCAGGGTCCGACGCCGTCGTGGTCGGTGTCGCCAAGGGTGTCGGCATGATCGAGCCGAACATGGCCACGTTGATCACGCTCATGTTCACCGACGCCCAGATCGATGCCCACGTGCTCGATGCCATCTTCCGCCGGGTGATCGGGCGCACCTTCAACTGCGTGTCCATCGATACCGACACCTCCACCAGCGACACGGCCATCGTGTTGGCCAGCGGTTCTGCAGGCGCGGTCGATCTCGTGGCCTTCGAGGCCGCACTGCACGACGTGGCGCTGTCGCTCACCAAGCAGGTGGCACGCGACGGCGAGGGCGCCGAGAAACTCATCGAGGTGCACGTCGATGGGGCGCGTGACCACGATCAGGCCAAGCGCGTCGCCAAGGCCATCGTCAACTCACCACTGGTGAAGACGGCGGTGCATGGCGCCGACCCCAATTGGGGCCGTGTTGCCATGGCCGTGGGCAAGTGCAGCGACGAAACCGACATCCACGAATCGAACGTGGTCATCCGCTTCGGGACACAGGAGTGCTTCCCCAGCCAGGTCGACCCGACCGGGCTCGAGGCACTCAGCGCCTACCTACGCGGCGACGAGGTACTGATCCATGTCAGCCTCGGCATCGCCGATGGCACTGCCACCGTGTGGGGTTGCGACCTCACCGATGGCTACGTGCACATCAACGCCGATTACACCACCTGAACCGCTGGCCCTGCGGCGCCACGGCCGCCAAGGCAACGGTCACTTCGGTGGCATACGGATGCCACCGTCGACGCGGATGGTCTCGGCGTTCATGTAGCTGTTGGTGATGCACTCGACCACCATGCTGGCCAACTCGGTGCCCTCGCCGAGACGGTGCGGGAACAGCACACCCTTTTCGAGCTGCGCCTTGAAGGCCTCGCTGCCTTCGCCCTGGCCGTAGATCGGGGTATCGATCAGGCCGGGTGCGACAGTGTTGACCCGGATGCCCGAGGCCGACAGGTCGCGTGCGACCGGCAGGGTCATACCGACCACGCCGCCCTTGGACGCCGAGTAGCTGGCCTGGCCGATCTGGCCGTCGAATGCAGCGACGGAGGCGATGTTGACGATTGCGCCACGCTCGCCGTATTCGAGCGGCTCGGTCTGGCTCATTGCCGTGGCGGCCAGACGGATGCAGTCGAACGTGCCGATGAGGTTGATTGCGATGACCTTCTTGAACGCATCGAGGTTGGCGGCGGAGTCGTAGCTGCCGTCCTTGCCGATGGTGCGCTGGGCCCAGCCGATGCCGGCCGAGTTCACGAGCACGCGCAACGGGCCCATGCTCTTGGCCATCTCGATGGCGTTGATGATGTCGTCGGTCTGGGTGACATCGACCTTGCAGAACGCGCCGCCGATCTCGGTGGCGAGCGCCGAGCCACGATCCTCCTGGAGGTCGGCCACGACCACCTTGGCGCCCTTGCTGGCGAGCAGACGAGCGGTGGCGGCTCCGATACCCGAAGCTCCACCCGTGACAATTGCGCTAACACCGTTCAGATCCATCGGGCAAGGCTAGGCAACCCTGGGCACCGACGACGACTCCAGCGGGCCTAGAAGAGCGTGAGCGGACCGCCGGCCTCGGCGCTGTCGACCGACTCGGCACCGAACGGACCCTTGCTGGCGGCAACAGCCAGCTGGTCGACGAGATCGTTCATACGGTTGCCGCTGTGCCCCTTGACCCAGCGGAACACGGGTTGGCGCACCTTGACCAACTCGATCAGCGGGATCCACAGGTCGGTGTTCGCCACGGGTTGCTTTTGCGAGTTGCGCCAGCCGTTGCGTTCCCACTTGGCCCACCATCGGGCGTGGAAACAATTCACCACATAGGTGGAGTCGGACACGATGGTGATCTCGCCGGGCAACGCGCGCAGCGCCTCGAGGGCTGCCTGCACCTCCATGCGCTGGTTCGTCGAGTGCGCGGCTCCCCCAGAACCACAGGGCGAGCCATCTGGGGCAACCGCCCACGCCCAGCCGCCGGGACCCGGGTTCCCGGCGCAGGCACCGTCGGTGTAGACCTCAATCACACATCCTCGATCACTCTGTTCTCGACCTGCTGGCACCAGCTGGTCCCGTGCGGCGCACGACGACCCGTATGGATCACGCACGAGTTTGCCACCACCGGGCACTACCCACGGGTAACCCTGCCAGACTGATCCCATGATTTTTGACGGATTCGTCGACCAGCTCCCCGACACCGATCCAGGCGAGACACAGGAGTGGCTCGACAGCCTCGATGCCGTCATCGACGTGCACGGCAAGACCCGCGCCCGCTTCCTGCTCAGCAAGCTGCTCGAGCGTGCCCGCGCCTCGCAGGTCAGCTTCCCGGCCACGGTCAGCACCCCGTACGTCAACACCATCCCGCGTGAACGCGAGCCGTGGTTCCCGGGCGACAGCCATCTCGAGCAGCGCGTCCGCGCCTTCATCCGCTGGAACGCAGCGATGATGGTCGTGCGGGCCAACACCTTTGCCGAGGGCGTCGGCGGCCACCTGTCCACGTTCGCCTCCAGCGCCAGCCTGTACGAGATCGGCTTCAACCACTTCTTCCGCGGCAAAGACGACGGCACCGCCGGCGACCATGTGTACTTCCAGGGCCATGCTGCCCCTGGCGTGTATGCCCGAGCGTTCCTCGAGGGTCGTTTCAGCGAGGACGACCTCGACCACTTCCGCCGCGAGATCGGCCGCGAGGGCCAGGGCCTCAGCAGCTATCCCCACCCCCGTCTGATGCCCGAGTTCTGGGAGTTCCCCACGGTCAGCATGGGCCTTGGACCGCTCACCGCGCTGTACCAGGCGCGCTTCAACCGGTACATGCACAACCGCCGCCTCGACGACACCAGCCAGAGCCGTGTGTGGGCGTTCCTCGGTGACGGCGAATGCGACGAGCCCGAGACCCTGGGCTCGATTTCGCTGGCCAGCCGCGAGAAGCTCGACAACCTGGTCTTCGTGGTCAACTGCAACCTGCAGCGCCTCGACGGTCCCGTCCGCGGCAACGGCAAGGTCATCCAGGAACTCGAGGCCGTGTTCCGCGGCGCCGGCTGGAACGTGATCAAGGTGATCTGGGGCTCGAAGTGGGACGACCTGCTCGCCAAGGACACCGACGGCGTGCTGTTGGACCAGATGAACACCACCGTCGACGGCGAGTTCCAGCGGTACTCGGTCGAGAACGGCAACTACATCCGAGAGAACTTCTTCGGCCCCGACCCACGGCTGCGCCAAATGGTCTCGCACCTCAGCGACGACGAGTTGCTCAACCTGCCCCGCGGCGGGCACGACTACCGCAAGCTCTACGCCGCCTACAAGGCTGCGGTCGACAACCTCGGCTCCGGGGCCCCCACGGTCATCCTCTGCAAGACCATCAAGGGCTGGACGCTCGGGCCCGGCGTCGAGGGCCGCAACGCCACCCACCAGATCAAAAAGCTCACCAAGGCGCAGCTCATCGACCTGCGCGACCGGTTGTTCCTGCACGACGAGATCCCCGACAGCGCCTTCGACAACGGCGGGCTGCCGTACTACCGCCCCGCCGAGGACAGCATCGAGTACCAGTACATGATGGAGCGCCGCCGGGCGCTCGGCGGCAGCATCCCCAAGCGCGTCACCAAGAGCCGACGCCCCATCGAGATGCCCGATGACGAGGTCTTCGACGAACTGCGCGGCGGCTCGGGCGATCAGGCGGTGAGCACCACCATGGGCTTCACCCGCCTGTTGCGCAGCCTCGCCCGCGATCCCCACATCGGCGAGCGCATCGTGCCCATCGTGCCCGATGAGGCGCGCACGTTTGGTATGGACGGCCTGTTCCGTGAGTTCAAGATCTACGCCTCACAGGGCCAGAAGTACCAGCCGGTCGATCACGACCTGCTCATGTCATACGCCGAGTCCAGCGACGGCCAGATCCTGGAGGAGGGCATCACCGAGGCCGGCTCGCTCGCCAGCTTCATTGCCGCCGGCACTGCGTACGCAACACGCGGCGTGCCAATGGTGCCGTTCTACACCTTCTATTCCATGTTCGGCTTCCAGCGCGTCGGCGACCTCATCTGGCAGGCGGCCGATGCGCGTACCAAGGGCTTCCTGCTCGGGGCCACCGCAGGGCGCACCACGCTGATGGGCGAGGGCCTGCAGCATCAGGACGGACACAGCCTGGTGTTGGCCAGCACCGTTCCGGCCTGCCAGGCGTTCGACCCGGCGTTCGCGTACGAGGTCGCCGCCATCGTGCGTGCCGGATTGCATCGCATGTACGGACCGCAGTCCGACGACGTGTTCTATTACCTCACGCTCTACAACGAGACCTATGCCATGCCAGCCGCGCCACCGCGCGACGGGGTCGACGAAGAGATCGTGCGCGGCCTCTATCGCTTCCAGGACGCCCCGGCCGCTGCCGCTCAGGCAACGCTGTTGTTCTCCGGCTCCGCTCAGGGCGCCGTGCGCCAGGCCGCCGCCGACCTGCTCGCCCACTACGACGTGGGCGCCGAGCTGTGGTCGGCCACGTCGTACAAGTCGCTGCGCGAAGAGGCGCTGGCCACCGAGCGGTGGAACCGGCTGCACCCCGCAGAGCCCGCCCGGATGCCGTTGGTCGCGAACCTGCTGTCGCCATCCCCCGGCCCGATCATCGCCACCACCGACTTCATGAAGATCGTGCCCGAGCAGGTCGCCCGGTTCCTGCCCGACCGCCATTTCGTCTCGCTCGGCACCGACGGCATGGGCCGATCCGACACCCGCGAGGCCCTGCGCCACCACTTCGAGGTCGACGCTGGCAACGTGGTGGTTGCCACCCTGTCAGCGCTGGCGTCCACCGGCGCCGTATCGGCACAGGCCGTTGCCGACGCGATCCGGCGTTACGGCATCAACCCCGAGGCACCGGACCCGTCGGTGGCCTGACCGGCGGTCTCGGCCACCTCGCGGTCATCGAGATCGCCGCGGTTATCAAGGTCTGGACGGTCATCAAGGTCTGCACGGTCATCAAGTTCGCCGCGCAACAGCGCGTTGGCCTCGGCCAGATCTCGGATCCGTTCGTGCAGGCCGGAGACGCTGATGGACAGCTGCATACACATCGCCACCACGAACGCCACGGCGACCACCAGGAACACCGCCGTGCCGGTCATCGAGAACCACTTCGCAATCGGGCTCACCAACGGCGTGAGCAGCGACGAGGCGATCACCGCCAGCGAGACCGCTACCCAGCCCGACGCATAGTGGAACGACAGCTTGCGCTGATGGGCCAGTTTGGCCGTGATGAACAGCATGCCGGCGCCGCACACGAAGATGACGCCGCCCTGCTTCACGATATCGGTCATGAGCTCATGGTACGTGAGCCGGGCACTACGCTGGGGGCAATGTCCGCTCCCTGCGTCACGGCACCGCGATGACCATTGGATCGACGGTACGCACACTGCTGGGGCCACGGCTCGAACAGGTGGCAGCCAACGCCTACCGGCGCATGTTCGTCGATCTCGATACGGTGGCGGCCACTGTCGCCGGCCTCGGCTCGTTCGAGAACGTGATCGAGGTCGGATGCGGCGAGGGGGCGCTGATGACCCGGCTGCTCGATGCGCTGGCGCCGACGGCCCAGGGATTCGGCATCGATATCGCAGTCAACCCGGGGCACAACTACGCCGGGAACAACACAAACGTGGAGTTCCGCCAGGCCGACGTTGCCGACATCGTCGGCGAAGGACGCCGTTTCGATCTGGTGGTGGTGTCCGACGTATTGCACCACATCCCCCCAGCCGACCGGCGCGGCTTTCTGGAATCGTGCCGCTCGCTCCTGGCACCGGGCGGCACCGTGGTCGTGAAGGAATGGGTGCGCCGGCGCAACCTCGCACATGCTGCGGCCTACGGCAGCGACCGCTACATCAGCGGCGACACGACCGTGGCGTTCTACACCGAGAGCGAACTCGAGCGGTTGTTCGCCGATGTGTTCTGTCACAATCGGGCGCCGTTCTCACGGGCCTACGCCCGCCCGCACCGCAACAACGTGATCCTGGCTGCCAGCGTGGCCGGCGGCGAAGACTGACTAGCTCCACCAGCCGTTGACGTCGATGATCACGTTGGCGTCGGTCGACACGAACACACACAGTTGGCCAGCGGCCGACAGCGGGAGCTGAGCGCCGTTGGCGATGGCCGCACCGGCTTCGAAGTTCACGTTCGAGGTCGTTGGCCGTGCGCCGCACTGCCAGACCGTCAGGAACCCCGCCGTTGCGGCGCCGACGACGGTGAAGTTGGCCGAGACAGCCTTGGCGTTGCTGGCGATACCCCGGTTGCCGGCGACCTGCACCACCACGGTGTGCCCGGTCAAGATGGGCTGGCCACCGGTGCCTGCATTCATCTCGGGACGGAACCGGTCGCGGGTATCGACCAACCGGAAGGGCGCACTCGGGGTGAACATCAGGGTGGCCGCTGCCTTCACGTAGCCCGTCACATCGACGAGCAGGTCGACGTTGGTGGACACGTACAGGCAGACGGTGCCGTCCTTGGAGACCGGGGCAACCACGTTGTTCGGCTTCACCGTGTACGGGACGGGGTTCAGGCTCGACACCGTCGGGCGATCAGCGTCGCACGGGTACACCGTGACGAAGCCTGGGTTGTCGGGGAAGATGCTGGTCACATTGAGCATGACGGCGCTGGCACCCACGGGGATGCCGGCAACGCCGGTGACCCGCAGCGGGGTGGTGGACCCAGCCATCAGTCGACCGGGCGCACCCTGCGGAACTCTGGTGTCCATCAAGCGGGTGGGCGTCACCGAGGCGAGACGACCGGAGGCGGTGGATGCGTAGTAACCGTTCACATCGACGATCAGGTCGGTTCCCGCCGAGGAGAACACGCAGATGCCGCCGGTGGCATCGAGCGGCACGCTGGCACCGTTGGGGACCACTTGACCGACGCCATAGTTCAACGTGGACACGGTGGGTCGATCCGAGCAGTTCCACACGCTCAGGTAGCCACCAGCATCGGGGCCCGCCACCGTGAAGTTGGCGCTGATCGCCTCGGCGCCGGCAGGAACGCCGCCGCGCCCGGTGATCTGGATGCGGCGCTGCTGGCCGGCGTAGATGTGCGAGGTGCCGAGGTTCAACCGGGTGTCGACCACGCGTGTCGGAGCGACCGGCTGCAGTCCACCACTGTCGCCAACCGCTGTCGTGGTCGGGAGTGGTTGCACGCCGCTGGCGGCGGTCGGGTCAACAGTGAAGCTCCAATTGACCGCACGGTTGGGCGTGAACAGCGCCACCGAGTAGGTGTCCGATGCCAACCGGGCACGGGGAATCACCACGACCACGTTGTTGGCAGCGAGAATCTGAGAAGCGACGCCGGTGGTGTTGAACTGGGTGAGCACACACACATCGAGCTGGCCCGACGCTGCGCCGCGTATCGCTGCCGCAGCGTTACCGGTGAGGGCCTCGGGCATCAGCGCCAGCACTGGCAGCCCGGCTGCACCGGTCCACCCGCAGAACGTCAGCGGGTTGGGGCTCTCGGTGATGAACTGGCTGAGGTTGGTGGTCATGCCGTTGCCGGGGAACAGGATCGGCTCGGTCTGGTTCGAAGGACCACTGAGCCCGCGGAGCACGTCGAGGGTGGCAGCGGAGCGCCACGGCGATGTTGCCGTGTTGTCGCACTGCCCGAAGCCGACCGTTTGCAGGTTGGGGCGCAACACACCAACGGTGTGGAACGGGCCGGTCATCCACAACTCGATGTGCTGGCGCGCCTCGATGCCGTACACGCTCGACACGGCGACGTTGCCGCTGTTGCCGGCGATATCGCCGCTGTCGGTATAGCCGGGCAGCCCAGGGATCTCGTCGTGGGAGATGCCGTTCTGCAGCATGTAGCAGGAGTGGTTGTATGCCCCCGCCGAGAACGTGGGGTTCTCGCTCACGGGCGCCAGGTTCGACATGGCCCGGTAGTAGTTGACCGTGGTGAGCCACGATGCGTCCGGAGGGATGAACGGCGGGTTGGCGTCGGCCGACACGATGGAGTTCGTTGCGCCTACGCCGAGGACTGCCGACAGCAGCACCGCCGCATGCCGCACCCAATTGCGAGTTGTTCGCCTCATCAGTTTCCTCAATCCGTATTCCCGACCTACGTTCTTCTTCGACCAGTGCCAAGGCTCACTTGAGCGTTCTCTGCGCTTCTTGAAGTGGCCTTGACGATCAACTGGGGCCCCACGGACCGTGCAGGCACCCGAGTACCATCAACGGCTATGGCTCGAACCAGCGGATCGCTGTACATCACCGGGAACCCCGTCGCCGATCGCCTGCTCAACACCGACGGAACCGCCCTGCTCATCGGCATGCTGCTGGATCAGCAAGTGCCCATGGAATGGGCATTTGCGGGGCCGAACACGCTCAAGACCCGCCTCGACCACCTCGATCCGCGGCGCATCGCAGCGATGGACGTGGAGGAATTCGTGTCCGTTTGCTGCGAAAAACCGGCGATCCACCGCTTTCCCGCCTCGATGGGGCGACGAATCCACGAGCTCTGTGCTGCCGTGGTGGCCGACTACGCCGGCAAGACCGACCGCATCTGGACAGACGCCACCGACGGCGCCGCCCTGTATGCCCGGCTGCGCGCCCTGCCGGGGTATGGCGACGAGAAGGCGAAGATCTTCATCGCCCTGCTGGGCAAGCGCCAGGCAGTGCAACCGCTGGGGTGGCGCGAGGCCGCAGGCAAGTTCGGCGACACCGTTGCCCGTTCGGTGGCCGACATCGATTCGCCCGAGTCGCTCGGCGCGGTCCGCGAATGGAAGAAGGCCCAGAAGGCGGCCAAGCTCGACAAGCAGGACCGACCCGCCTGAGGCCCGGTTCTGGTCCTGGCACGGGTCTGGTCCCGGCCCGAGTCTGGTCCTGGCCCGGGTCTGGTCAGGACCCAGCCTGATCGGGCCACGGCAGGGCGGGGTGCAGCGCACGCAGCTGTGCCAGCGATTCATCGATCCACAGGTTGGTGAGACCGATCATCGAGCCGGTCTGCACCCGGTACCGGCCGAGCATCTCGGGCACCAGCACACCACGCTCGCCGCTACTGGCGAGGCGCAGCCACAGCTCCCAATCCTCCCACCCGAACACCAACGCGTCACCGGTGCGGTAGCCGCCAACGGCGTGTAGCACATCGCGTCGGATCATCGCCTGGGCATCGATGTAGTTGGCGGCGCACAACCACTCCGGGTTCCACGCAAAGGCGCTGCGCACATTGCGCCCGGCGCCGAAGTCCTCGAGCGCCGAGTAGGCAAAGGCTGCCCCGGGATCGCGCTGCAACGCGTCGGCCAACCGCCGTAGGCAGGTGGGATACACAAGGTTGTCGGCGTCCATCACCATCACCATCGGCGCCCTACACACCGCGAGGCCCGTGTTCCTGGCCGCGGCGAGCCCCTCGTTGGCATCCTTGGCCAGCAGCACCATGCACTCCCCCGGGTGGCTGGCCAGATAGCCGCGAGCCACTGCTCGGCTGTGGTCGGTTGCGTGATCCTCGACGATCACCACCTCCAGCCGTACGCCGACACTCGCCACGATGCTGTCGAGCGTCTCGGCGACCAGGTGCTCGTAGTCGTACAACGTGACGAGCACCGACACCTCTGGGATCTCGCCAGCCGCCACCTGCGCTGCATAGGCGGGCGTCTCGGTGCGTTCGATGTGTTGGGGTGCATTGTGATGCAGCAACGACTGAGCGGCCTCCAGACGGCGCAGGGCATCGCTGTCGGCCAGGGCAATGGCCTTGGCCCGGCTGAGGATGTCGGCATACGGTCGGAACACGCCGAGCCGCCTCGGCCCACCCGCGCGACCCTCCTGCAGACGCCACGAACCCCTCCGGTAGGCGCCGCTGGCCACATGCGCACCAACCAACGGGAGCACCGTTGATTCCACCAGCGCCAGCGCCGGCCGCAGGGCATCGCACAGGGCCAGATCGACGGTGACTGCCTGACGGGCGGCGTGCGAGACCCGATCGACACGCTGCGGGTCGGCGAGCAGCAGTGCCACGGTGTCGGCCAGTGCCTCGATCGGCGAGCTGATGAAATGCGTCCCGGCCTCCAACGGGGCGTGCCCCTCGGATGGCTCGCTCACGACCACGCACCCGTTCGCCATGGCCTCGACCATGCGAACCCATTCGAAGTACGCCGGTGGCTCGGCACCCGGCGGCATCTCGGTGCTGCGGTCACGATGCACGTTGAGCAGCAGTCGGGACCGCCGCAGCAGCTGATGCTTGGCATCACCGAAGACAACGCCCGGCGTGTTCGGCCCGACAGGCTTGTCGAACGGGAAGAGGCGCAGCTCGCTGTGACGGTTCCACAGCACCGGGGCCAGCCCTGCGAGCGCTGCGCCGCGACGGGAGTCGAGGCTGCCCATGAACAGCAGATCGACATCGCGCGAGGGCCATGACCCGGCGCTCATCGATGCCACAGCACCGAAGGGAAGGCGGTGTGCGTTCACCCCGGCCGACCGCAGCGCCGCCGTGCCGTGCTCGTTGATGTCGAAGGCCAGCAGCCCGCGACGCGCCGCCTCCATCGAGAGCCGGAACCAGGGTGTGCCGGGCTGTTCGGTGCAGATGCACACGCTCGCGGCTGCGGCACGCTGCAGGTCGGCCGTAGATGCATCGGACAGCACGAAGAACTCATGTGGTGCCACCACCAGATTGATGCTTCCGTCAGGCTGGGGCAGACGGTCGGTCACCAACGACGCAGCACGCCCGAGTGCCGACGCGGCCTCCACGAACGCAGCCGCGATGTCGCGCATGAACTCGTTGCCGCGGGAGGCAACGAACACGTTGACCGGCACAGCAGCCGTGGGTTCTGCTGGTGGCGGCGCACCGACAGGGGGGCGCACTCGATTCACCCGCGACGCAGGGCGTCACGCGCGTCGCGGCGCGCCTTGTTGGTGGCGCGGGTAACCACGCCGCGCTTGTCAGGATGCTTCAAGCCGTCGCGCAGGACCTGGCGGAGCAGGGTCTTGCGGCTCATCGCCACCGGGAGATCGGCGACCAGCTCGCGCACCTGCTGGCGGCGCTGCAGCGCCTCGGCTCGCAGATCGGCAATCGCAGCCTCGGCCGCCTCGACGCGCGCTCGCAGTATCCCGTTCTCGGCGCGCAACGCATCGATGGTCGCAGCATCGCGTGTGGCGTCGGTCATGGTTCAGCCCTGTGCCCGACGGCTGAGTACGGAGACCGTCTCGTTGTGGGTGAACAGCCGGCCGACCGGACGGGGAAACGGGAACGACCTGATCGACACGACCTGCAGGTTAAGCCGGGAAGCCATCCGGCGCACCGCTGGCTCATCCACGAAGCGCACGTGCGTCGGGTCGCTGGCCTGACCGCGTTCTTGCGGGGTGATCAGAATCACCCTGCCATCGGTGCACACGAAGCGGAGGTGCGCCATCACGAGGTCGTCCGCGTCGGCCTCGCTGAGGTGTTCGATCACGTGAGCGAGCAGCATCGAGTCGAAGCGGCCTTCGGTGGCGTACTCGCTGGCAGCGAACTCGTGCGGCTCGAACGCAACGAGCCCACTGGCACGACAGGTGGCGACGCATTCGGTGTTGTGATCAATGCCCACACCACGACCGTCGAGGTGCGCCAGATTGCGACCGATGCCGCAGCCGATGTCGAGCACGAACCCGGGCTGCAAGCGCCGCAGGTTCCACCGGTACGGGCGCTGCGGATCGACCACCCGCCGCAACACGCCACCCCGGCCACTGAGCCGCTGCAGGCGATGCGCGTACGCTGCGTCGCGAGTGGAGTTCGGCGGGGATGACGACACGGCCCCAGCTTACGAGCGACGCGACCGACGGCTCGCGTTATCCTCGTGACACGATGCTTCCCCCTCCGGTGATCACCTTCGCCATCCCGTATCACCGCAACATCGACTACCTCCTCGAGGCAGTGGCGAGCGTGCGGGCGCAGACCATCAGCAACTGGGAGCTTGTCATCGTCGACGACTGCGGACCCGATGATGCATCGGTGATCATCGCCGGACTTGGCGACAACCGCATCCGTTACCTGCGCAACGAGGCCAACCTCGGTCTGGCCAGCAACTGGAACGAGTGCCTGCGCCAGAGCACCACTGCGCTGGTGACCCTGTTGCACAGCGACGATCGCCTGCTGCCCGGCTATGGGGCGGCCGTGCTGTCGGCAGCCGGGCGACACCCTGATACCGCAGCGTTCTTCACCGACGCATCCATCATCGGGTCCGACGGCGCCCCGGCGCGATCCCTCCCAGATTTCGTCAAGCGGTTTGCCCACCGGCCACGCCGCGATCATCAGGTTGCGGGCGACACAGATCTGGCATCAGTCCTGGCCAACAACTACATCTTCTGTCCGACGCTGTGCTACCGAGCGTCGCTCGTCGGCACGGCACCTTTCGATCCGCGATGGTCGTTCGTGGTCGACCTCGATCACGTCACCCGGCTGTTGTTGGCAGGCCGACAGCTCTGGGGCATCCGCTCACCGCTGTACGAGTACCGACGTCACGCTTCGAATCAGACATCGTTGCTCACGGCCGACGCCACCCGCTTTGCCGAGGAGATCGCGTTGTACCGCGAGGTGGCAACTGCTGCCAAGGCCACCGGCTGGCGGCACAGTGCCCGAGCCGCCCGTCACCGGACGATGGTCCGCATGCATCTCGTGCTGCAGGTGGCCAACGACGCGTTGCACGCCCGCTTCACCCCCGCACGGGAGAAGCAACTCATGCTGTGGAACGATCTGCGGGGCGATCGTCAACACGATCGCCCGCGAGGTCGATCGGTGTGAAGGTGGGACCGATGCCCACCATCGCGCTCACACCCACGCGCACGATCTTGAACACCGAGCTGAGCGTGCCGCTGGACGGTTCGCCCGTTGAACGCTGCATGAAGTCTGCAGGCACCTCGTCTACGCGGTAGCCGGCCTTGCCCGAAGCCACGAGCACTTCGAAGGTGTCGCCCAGGTAATGAGCGGGATAGTCGCGTGCGAACTCACTGAGCAACGGCTCGTTGATGACGCGGAAACCCGACGACGTGTCATGGACCTTCACCCCACCGCGGCGATGGGCCAGCCGCGACAGCAGACTCATCGCAAACCGCCGGGCGCGATGAAGATCGTATTCGCCCGAGCCGTCAACGAATCGTGACGCGATGAGCAGGTGTGAGCCCCGAGCTTCGGCCTCGGCGACCAGGCGCGGGATCTCCTCTGGCGCATGCTGACCATCGGCGTCGCACTGCACCACACCCGTGTACCCATGTGCGAGTGCATACCGGAACCCACAGCGCAGCGCTGCCCCGATGCCCAGATTCACCGGGAGCTGCAACACGATTGCTCCGGCCTCACGCGCACGTGCGGCCGTGTGATCTGGTGAGCCGTCGTCCACCACCACGCAGGCAAAGCCCGCTGCCCTCACCCGCCTGACGATGTCGCCGACCGATGCCTCCTCACGGAAGGCCGGGATCACCACCAGGGTCGTCTTCATCGCACGTGATGCTAGTGCGACAGCCGCGATCGCAGGGGGCGACCGACTCGCCCACTCCGTTCCTTGGGCACACGCGAACCAGGCCGGGCTACGCTGCAACCGTGATCCACCCCACGGTCCGCGTGCACCAGACGGCCATCGTCGAGACCGGCGCGAGCGTGGGAGCCGGTACCGGCGTGTGGCACCACGCCCACGTGCGCTCGGGTGCTGTGGTGGGCGAGCACTGCGTGCTCGGCAAGAACGTGTACATCGACACCCAGGCCCGCATCGGTGATCGCTGCAAGATCCAGAACAACGTGAGCGTGTACCACGGGGTCGTCATCGACGACGATGTGTTCGTGGGTCCATCGGCCACGTTCACCAATGATCTCGTGCCGCGGGCGTTCAACGTGGAGTGGACCATCACCACCACCCGTGTGCTCACCGGTGCGTCAATCGGTGCAAATGCAACCATCGTGTGCGGAACAACGCTTGGCCGGTTCAGCATGGTGGCCGCCGGCGCAACAGTCACGCGAGATGTTGCCGACCATCAGTTGGTTGCAGGCACCCCCGCACGTCATCTCGGCTGGGTGTGTCAGTGCGGCAGCGTGGTCAGCCGCGAATCAAACCCACCCGAGTCGCTGGTGTGCGAACTCTGCGCCGGCAAGCTGTAGCGCAACGCCGGCGAATGGCCCCGCAGGTGTCAGTGACCCCGCCACAGCTTCCACCGGAAGCTGAGCAGTTCGCCCACGTTGCGTAGGATGGTGCGAACGTTGAACACCTTCGAACGACCCGCACGCCGGGGCCGCCATTCGGCGGGCACGAAGGCAATCGTCCATCGCACGTGCCTGGATCGCAGCGCCACCTCGAGCGTGAAGAACACGTCGCGCGAGGCCACTGCTAGTTCACGCCAACGCTTCTGGCTGATGACGAAGATGCCGCAATAGCCGCGCGCATCAAAACGGAACAGCACACGGATCAAGCCGTACATCACCGACGACACGATGTTGCGCCCCAACTGGCCCCTGGCATTACGGCGCACCAGGACGACATCGGCCTGATCGAGCAGCGGCAACCCTGCCAACACCTCGCTGAGGTCGTATTCGCCGTCGCCGGGAATCCACGTGAGCACATCACCGGAGGCGACGCTGAAACCGCTGGCAAGCGCCTGGCCCATGCCACCGTTGATCGGCCGATGCACGATGAGGACAGCCGCTGCGCACGAGTCGGCAATGGCCTGCATCACGTCAACGGTGCCGTCGGTGCTGCCATCGTTGACCAGCACCAACTGGGCGCGCCCGGGTTCGGGCAGCGCAGCCAGCACTGCCGCCACCGTGTCGGCGATGGACTCGGCCTCGTTGTAGGCGGGGATGACGACGCTGATCGCCGGCTTCTCAACCATCGGCGACCTCGCTGATTCCTGCATACCGACGGGCAGCGTCGGCACGGACGACCCCGGGGACACCAGCCACAACGCTCCACGCAGGCACGTGCATGAACTGCGCCACCACGGCTCCGGCAGCGATCACGCAGTGGTCGCCGATGTCGGCGCCCATCAGCACCACCGCACCTGCGCCGATGTGCACGTGATCGCCAATGGTCGTCGCGGCACGCTCGATCGGTTGGTCGCGTTCGGAGATGACGCGCCGCACCGTGGAGTGGCTGTAGATCTGGGCACCGGCCGAGATGTCGCACCCACGCCCGATGCGTAGTCCGCCCGAGCCGTCGATGACGGTGAACGCCCCGATCCAGCAACCCTCACCGATCTGGGGGTCGCCCACGAACCAGGCGTGCGGGTTGTAGGGATTGGGCGGCAGGTGGTGCCACTCGGGCACGGCGTTGCCCTGATGGTCGCTCGATGCGGCTGGGGTCGTCACTGCGACACCGTGGCCAGCACGGCCACCACGCGATCCTGCTCGGCGTCGGTCATGCCGGGATACAGCGGCAAGGTGACGGCCCGGTCACGGAGCATCGCAGTGACCGGCAGGTCGGTGTCGGTGAGCTGATACTGATCGCTGTAGTAACGCGTGAACGGGATCGCGTTGGTGCCGATGGTGGCCTCGACCTCGTTGGCCCGCAGGTGCGCGATGACCGATGCCGCTGGCACGTGCTCGGGGCTGAGCACCACGTACGACTGCACTGCGGCGCCGGGCGAGCGGCGTTGGGGTACGTAGCCCAACGGCGTGACGAGCGTGTCATAGCGCGAGCTGAGCGTGCTCCTGCTCTCGACAAGACCTGCAAGCCGATGCATCTGCACCACACCGATGGCGCCCTGCATCTCGGTGATCCGCAGGTTGCCGCCGGGCATGACGAACTCGACCTTGCCATCCATGGGTTCCTGACCGTGGTTGCGGTAGGCGCGGGCGAACGCAGCCACCCAGGGATCATCGGTGACCAGCATCCCACCTTCACCGGTGGTGATGACCTTGCGCGGATGAAAGCTGAAGCACGAGATCGCACCGAACGACCCGGCTGCCCGGCCGCGCTCGACGGCGCCGATCGCGCAGGCGGCATCCTCGACCACGGGGACACCATGATGCGCGGCAACCTCGATGAGCTCACAGATGCCCGCCGGATTACCGAAGGTGTGCACCGGCATGATCGCCTTCACGCGGGTGGCCTCGGGCGATGTGGTGAGGTACTGGTCGACCAGCGCGACATCGATGTTGAACGTGCCCGGGTCGATGTCGATGAACACCGGGGTTGCGCCGCAGAGCTCGATCACATTCGCCGTGGCCACCCAGGAATACGGGGTGACGATGACGAGGTCACCCTCGCCCACGCCAAGCGCCAGCAGCGCCAGGTGCAGTGCTGCCGTGCAGTTGGTCACCGCCACCGCATGAGCGCTGCCGACGTGTTCGGCCACGAGGCGTTCGAACTCGGCGACCTGAGGTCCCTGCACCAGATAACCCGATGCCAACACTGCGGCAACCGCCGCCTGTTCCTCGTCGCCGAGGATCGGTCTGGTGAGCGGGATCATGGCCATGTCAGCCCGCCGCCCGACGGCCGATCCAGGCCGCTGTGCGCTCGATGCCCTCGTCGAGGTCGACCTCGGCCTCGAAACCGATGAGGTCACGTGCCTTGTCGATCTTGGGGACACGCAGTTCGACATCGACCCCGCCGCGATGCACGAACGAGATCTGCGAGCTGGAGTTGGTGACGCGCACCACTGCCTGCGCAAGCCCGGTCATGGTTGCGACGGCCCGCGGGTTGCCGATGTTGAACGACTCGCCCACGGCGTTGGGGTGCTCGAGCGCGATCATCACGCTGCGGACCATGTCGTCGACATAGCACCACGAACGGATTTGCGATCCGTCGCCGTGGATCTGGATGGGTTCGTTGCGCAGCGCACGCTCGATGAAGATGCGCATTGCGCCCTCGCCGACCTGGCCGGGGCCGTACACGTTGAAGGGCCTCACCACGGCAACCGGAAGGCCGAACTCGCTGTGATACGCGATGGCGAGGTGTTCCTCGGCCAGCTTGCTGACCGCATAGGTCCACCGCGGTTCGCCCACGGCACCCATCACGGTGTTGTCGGTCTCGCTGACCCGGAAGGCACGCTGCCCGAACACCTCGCTGGTGGAGAAGCAGACCACCCGCTGGCAGGCATCGAGCGCGTTGGCGGCCTCGAGCACGTTGGCCGACCCCATCATGTTGACGCGCATGGTGGTGACCGGGCTCTTCGTCACCGTGTCGATGCCGGCGATGGCGGCGCAGTGCACCACGTGGGTATGCCCGGCCATCGCGGCCTGCAGCGCTGCCGGATCGAGAATGTCTCCGCGAACGATACGCACGTTGGGGTGCCGCGCCAGCGGTGTGTCAGAGATGGCATCGCGGGCGAAGTTGTCGTACAACGTGAGCGAGTTCGAGTCGGCCAGTTGCCCGGCAAGCGTGGAGCCGATGAAACCGGCCCCTCCGGTGATGAAGACAGATGCGTCAGAGAGCACGGGGTTCCTTCTTGCTGCCGGTTGAGGCTCGCTGGTGTTGATGCCGCCCATGGTTCAGCGGTTGCCATCGCCAATGGTGATGATCTGCAGGTCGGGGTGCGGCGCCACGCAACGGCGACCATCGACCACGACGTGAGCGCCACCGAGATCGGCCGGCGTGAGGGTCCGGTACTGGTGGTGTTCGGCCTGCACGATGGCCGCATCGCAGGCCGTGCCGAGGTGATAGACCTCGAAGCCGAAGGCCGTCAACTGGTCGTCGGTGTACAGCGGATCGTGCACCAGCGGGATCGCCCCAGCTGCTGTGAGCCCGGCCACCAGAGGGAACACACCCGAGAACGCCGTCTCCATGACATCGCCCCGATAGGCCGCTCCGAGCACTGCGATGCGCAAGCCGCGCAACGGGCCCATCGCGTGCTGCAGCTTGGCGATCGCGTACTGCGGCATGGTGTCGTTCACGTCGCGCGCCGCAGCCGGCAGCACGGCATCGGGGTCGCCCGACAGGTAGAACCGCGGGTACACAGGGATGCAGTGGCCACCGACGGCGATGCCGGGCTGATGGATATGACTGAACGGCTGGCTGTTGCAAGCGTCGATGACCTGCATCACGTCGATGCCGTGCTGATCAGAGAACTTGGCGAGCTCGTTCGCGAATGCAATGTTGAGATCGCGGTAGGTGGTCTCGGCCAGCTTGGCGAGTTCGGCTGCCTCGGCGGTACCGATGTCCCAGACGCCATTCGGTCGTGCAAGGTCGTCACGATCATCGAACTGCAACGCCTCGGTATAGAACCGCACGGCTCGCTTGGTGCTGGCGCTGTCCAGACCTCCGACCAGCTTCGGGTAGCGGCGGAGGTCGGCGAAGATGCGCCCGGAGTAGACCCGCTCGGGGCTGAAGGCCACGAACAGTTGCTCGCCCAAGCGGTGGCCCGAGCCATCGGCGAGCATGGGGGCGAACCGATCGCGGGTGGTGCCCACCGGCAGCGTGGTCTCGTAGATGACCAGCGCACCCGGCTTGATCCCGGCGGCGATGGCCCGCGTCGCCGCATCGAGTGCACGGAAGTCGGGCTGCCTGTCGGCGTCGACGATGAGCGGCACGACCACGATGACGACGTCGGCCGCGGAGACGGCGGCCGAGGTGTCGGTGGTGGCCCGCAGCCGACCGAAGGCCAGCGCTTCGTGCAGGTATTCGTCGAGTTGCGCCTCGCCCGGGAAGGGAACGACACCGGCGTTGATCTGCTCGACCGCCGTGGCGTTGATGTCGGCCCCGACCACGAACATGCCGCTTCGAGCGAACTGCACCGCCAGTGGAAGCCCGATTTTTCCTAATGCAACAACGCAGACGTTCATGGGGAGGGTTTCCTGGGTCAGCGACCAAATCACCGGTCTCGATCGGCCTGAAGGCTATCGTCTGAGGGCCATGTCGGAAGCGCATCCCATCCCCATCTCGGTAGTCCGGCTCGGCGACGAGGTGGAAAAACTGCTGCTCGAAGTGGTCCGCTCTGGAGTCATCGCGCAGGGGCCGGTGGTGAAACGCCTCGAGGACACCTTCGCCTCGATGATCGGCGTGAAGCACGTTGTTGCCGTCAACAACGGCACGACAGCCCTGATCGCCGCGATGCAGGTACTCGATCTCCAACCCGGTGACGAGGTCATCACCAGCCCGTTCACGTTCGTCGCAACGCTCAATGCGATCCTCGAAGCGGGGGCCACGGCACGCTTCGCCGACATCTCCACCGACGACTTCAACGTCACCGCCGAGTCCATCGCTGCCCGCATCACCGATCGCACCAAGGTGCTCATGCCCGTTCACCTGTACGGGCAGAGCGCCGGCATGGGACCGATCAGCGCGCTGGCCGACCAGCACGGGCTACAGATCATCGAGGACGCCGCCCAGGCCCACTGCGCCACCGACGCCGGCCGTGCTGCGGGCAGCTGGGGAATCGGTTGCTTCTCGCTGTACGCCACCAAGAACCTCACCTCGAGCGAGGGCGGGTTGATCTCCACCAACGACGACGCCATTGCCGACCGGCTACGCGTGCTGCGCAATCAGGGCATGCGCCAGCGCTACCAGTACGAGATGGCCGGCAACAACTACCGCCTCACCGACATCCACGCTGCGCTCTGCGTGCCGCAACTGGCCACCTATCCCGAACAGCTCACCCGGCGCCGCGCCAATGCCCAGCGACTGAACGAGGGCCTGGCCGGACTACCCGGATTGCGCACCCCGACACAGCTCGATGGCCGCGAGCATGTGTGGCACCAGTACACCGTGCTGGTCGGGCCGGGCTCACCGCTGACGCGCGACGACATGGTCGATGCACTCACGGCTGCTGGCATCGGGTGCGGTATCTACTACCCCAAGTTGGTGTTCGACTACGACTGCTACCGCAACCACTCCGGCGTGATCATCAACGACGTGCCCGTGGCGGCCACCGTCGTACAGCAGTGCCTGTCGCTGCCCGTGCATCCGTATCTCACCCCTGACGAAATCGACCGCATCGTCCGCACCGTGCGAGGCCTGTGTGGCGCGTAACGCTGCACTGCGGGTCGGGCTCATCGGCGCCGGATCCATGGGGTCGCTGCACGCACGCGTCGTCAAGTCGGGCGATGCCACCGATCTGGCCTGGGTCGCCGAACCTGATCAGGTACGCGGAGCGCAGTTGGCCCAGCGCCACGGCACGCAGTGGTTGCCTGAGCCCGATCTGGACAGCGTCGATGCCGTCATCGTCGCTGCACCCACCCAGTTCCACCACGCCATCGCCCTGCAGGTCATCGGGGCCGGAAAACCGTTGCTGCTGGAGAAGCCGCTCGCCGACAATCTGGCGCACACCCGCGAGCTCATCGATCTCGCCGAGGCCCGCGGCAGCATCCTGATGTGCGGGCTGCTCGAACGGTTCAGCCCGGCGGTCCGCACGGCGTGCGAGATTGCCAAGGCGCCACTGCACGTCTCCACGGTGCGCCATTCGCCCTACGCCGAACGTATCCGTACCGGCGTCGCCGGCGATCTGCTCATCCACGATGTCGATCTGGTGTTGCGCCTCATCGGTGGCATGCCCACCTCGGCGTCGTGTCACTTCGGCCACTTCGAACCGCGCAGTGCACCAGACAGCGAAGATGTTGCCGACGCGATCCTGCAGTTCGGCGGCGGCCAGATCGCTTCACTGTCGGCATCGCGCGTTGCCCAACACAAGGTGCGCACGCTCACCATCTCAGAACTCGAACGCGTCATTGAAGTGGACCTGCTTCGCCAGGTCATCACCGTGTACCGCCACGTGCAGGCCAACGAGTTCGACGAAGACGCCGGCTACAGCCAGCAGACCATCATCGACATCCCAGTCATGCGCTACCTCGGCGAACCGCTGCAGTTGCAGTTGCAACATTTCGTGTCGCTCATCCATGGAACCGCCGACGCCCATGCCGAGCGTGCCGGCATCCTGAGCCCCCACGTCGTCATCGACCAACTCACCCTTCTGGCCCGATCCAAGCCATCCACCGCTACATCACCCAACGAGGAACCCACCTGATGGACATCTCACCGCAGCGGATCACCGACATGGCGAACCGCTACCGGTCCAGCCATCGGGCGTGGCACCTCACCCTGGCCGCCGTGTTCGTCGCCGAGGCGATCATGATGCTGCGGGTGGGGCGCCATCAGTGGTACTTCTTCGATGAGTGGCGGCTCGTCGTCGAGCGCGTCATCCCCACGGCGCACGGCCCGAACGGGCTCTTCAAACAGCTCTTCGTCCCCGATGGCGAACATGTCATTGCCATCCCTCTCGGCGTGTTCATCGTGCTCACGCGCCTGTTCGGCATTGACAACTACTGGCCGTTCATCATCGCCAACGTCCTGGTACGCATCGGCACGCTCTGGCTGGCCGACGACATCCTGCGCCGCCTGCGCACACGACGGGTAGCGCGGTTGCTGGTGGTCGCGAGCCTTGCATTCTTCGGACAGGGCTTCGAGTCGCTGTTCGGCCAGAGCATCATCTTTGCCGGGTTCACGCTGGTGTTCTGCCTACTGGCCATTCGCGAGATGCTCAAGCCACACGCTTCCCAGTGGCGCGCCGGCATCATCACCGCCGCATACCTCGTGGGCGCGATCTTCTCCAGCAGCTACGGCTTCCCCGTGGTCGTGGGGGTCTCGCTCTACCTGCTGTTCACCTCACGCCGAATCGCTGCGGCGCTGGCGTTGATCGTGCCACCTGTGGCGTTCCTGCTGGTTCGCGCCCTGGCCGGCGGCTCGTACGCACAGCAACAGCCCGTGGCGTTCGGGCGGCTGCCGCTGTACGTGGAGTACGTGCAGTTCGGCCTCGCCAAACTCGGCGAGGGCATCACCGGCCTGGTCGGTCTCGGCCTTGCCTCGTATGTGTTGCTGGTCGTGCTGTGCCTGTGGTTCGGACGCGGCCGACAGCAGGCATGGTTCGCCATCTCCATCATCGTCTCCGTCGTGGCGTTCTTCGGACAGGCATCGTTGTCCCGATCCGTCTTCGGCGCCGAGCAGGCCGGCGCATCGCGGTACCTGTTCTTCTGCGGGGCGCTCACCTTCGTCATGCTCGGCGTTTCGTGGGGGCAGCGGCAGCTCGATCACCGGGCATCGATCGTGGCAGCCGCGCTGATCGTGCTCAGCCTGGCCCACAGTGCGGGCAGCCTGGTGACCGGCAGCTCGTACTACACCACCAAGATGGAACTCTCTCGCGGCCGGCTCGCCGTGGGGTTCGTTGCGGCGCAGCGTGGCGTGCCGTTGCTCGTTCCCGACCCCGACTGGGCCCCCGATCTCTACCGCGACCGGTTGCAGGCCGTACTCGACTGGTCGGGTAGCGACGAGTTCATCGCGGCCGGCACCGTGTGCTTCGAACACCGCCTCGACGAGCTCACTGCGGCCGGCATCGATGCTCGTTCGCTGAGCCAGCGAGATCAGGCCGCGTTGGTGCTGCTGCTCAACGAGCATGCGCAGGGTTTCGGCGAGAACGCGCTGACCATCGGCGGGCTCATCACCATGGGTGCCGACGGAAGCAGCGGCAGCAAGGTGATCGACCAGTTCAAGGACGACTATGCGATGTTCACTACCGAGTTGACGATGCCCTCGGCACTTCCGTCGCTGGCCCGCTGCGGCTGACCATCCAACCCGCGGGTGCCGAACAGCACTACCGCACACAGAGCTGCCGCGAACACGATGTTCGCGGCGATCAGGATCATCGGGGCGATCGAGGGTTGCCATGGCAACGACCCGGTGAGCCAGATCTTGCCGTGCGCCCCCACAGTGAAGCGCCGCAGCATCTGCCAGAAACCAAGGATCTCGGCACCGGCGAAGCAGACGCAGGCGACGACGCGGACAGGCACGATGCATCGCGTCCGCTCGGGTTGATCGGTGTACTCGCCCCATCCGACCATGCCCAGCACACCGAGTCCGAGGAACAACGGCACCGAGTAACGACCCTGCCAGATCAGACCGGCAGTTGGCGCGCTGATGACGTTGACCACCACAGGCACCACGGCAAGCGCAGCGACCAGAGCGGCCGCCGCGACGATGAGACGCTTGTTCCTGCTGAGCGCCACGCCGACGAGCAGCATCACGGTGAAACACCCGTACAGCACATACGCGCCGTACGGCAGTCCCGTATCGAGCCAACCGAGCACGCCCACGATCTGCCGGGCGATCTCGGGGAGCGCCCCGACGGTGTAGCGAATGACGTGCCAATGGGTCCAGTCCGATGCCACCCGGCTGTCATGCACCGTGGCGCCGGCATATTTCGACCATGCCGCCAACACAACAATCGCGACAGCCGTTGTGCCAATCAGCGGAACAAGGAAGCGCCGGTTGAGGAACCGCATCACGCCGCGCCGCCCGAGCAGAATGAGCACGACCGCCGTTGCCGAGCCCACGGCCAGCACAGCGCCGAAGCGGGAGAGCAGTACCGCGGCGAACAGGCCCCCGACCACGAATCCACCCGTGGCCGTTGCGGCGCGTGGATGC
>WLMZ01000041.1 GCA_009726095.1 Actinomycetota bacterium | reverse complement strand
CGACGACGGAGCCGACAACGACCACGACGGAGCCGACCACCACGACGACGACGGAGCCGACCACGACGACGACAGAGCCGACCACGACGACGACGGAGCCGACCACGACCACGACGGAGCCGACCACGACCACGACGGAGCCGACCACGAGCACCACCACAGCGGGATCGTGCACGGGAGCACCCGGCAACCTCATCGCGCCGGTCATTACTGAGTCTTTCGTCTCTCCCAACCTGGTTATGGATGTGACGAATCAAGGCGTCTGGCTCGAGGGCGATTCGGCGGCGTGCACCATCGTCACGCGCACGTATCAGTGGCAATACGAAGCCGGGGGCTTTTGGTACAACACGACTACGTCCGGTACGCATTACATCGAAACCAACTGTGACACCATGCGGGTGATAGAGACCGTCACCAATGACGCCAATCCACCGCAGACACGTTCCTGGGCTAGCGACCCACAGTCTTCGAACTGCTGAGCCGCCCGGCCCTGTCCGTTCTGTTCCGGCCCGCGCAGCAATGCGCGGGCCGGTGCGCGTCGGTAACTCGGTGATGCCACACCGGAACCACCCGGCATCGGCCCGATGTACCCAACCGGGACGGACCGGTGGAACTGAACACCCGGGTGGGTGCCGTCCACCGGTCCGCCTGTGGGGCAGACCGAGGGTCGCTCGTCACCTGCGCTGTGGCCACCGGGGGGTCGTGGCCGCAGCGAGCGGTGGGCGTTGCCTCGGACCGGATCGGTGAGATCGGGGTTCGGGGATGTGCGGTCCCGGTGCGGGTGGCTGTTATGCCACCCGCACCGGCACGGCAATGGCGTCCTCGTTGATGACAACGAGCGGACGTGGGTGCTTGGGTGGACGCCCGCGGGGGCGCTTGTTGGCGACGATTCGCCCGGACTCGAGCAATTCGCCGCCCCACACGCCCCATGGTTCGACCCGCTCGAGCGCACCTTCTAGGCAGGCCACCGAGAGCGGGCACTTGCCGCAGATGGCCCTGGCGCGTGCCGTCTCGATGGGTTCGTCGGAGAAGAAGAGGTGGGTCAGGGTGCCGTTGCCATCGCGACACCGGGCCCTGCCCCAATCGAGCGGGGCCGGGGTGATGGCCGCATCGGCAGTGAACGCGGACCTGTCGTCGAGTTCATCGTCGAACATGTCGTCGAGTTCGGTGAAGGTGATGGCGTACATCTCGGGTCCTCTCGTTGCTTGGTGTGCTTGGTGTGCTTGGTGTGCTTGGTGTCGTGTTGGGTGGGGTCGGCAGGGAAATACAAAAGGCCGCCGGGAGTGATCCCGGCGGCCTCGGAGCGATGTGCTCGACGTGGTGTTACGTCGATCGCTTCCCGAGCCGTCGGGGGCAACGCTTGGAGGTGGCGTTCGTTGCAAACCCGTTCATCGTGGAACCGATGAGAACGGAACCGACGTGTGCGCCTGCATGGGTCGTGCACGAGGCTGCCGCCGGCTGCCAGCGATAACCGAGCATCTGCTGGGCACCGGCGCGCGTCACAGCGGCAACGCCGGCTGTGTGGGGTGCGTGCATCGTGCGGTCCATGACCAAGGGTCCTTGCAGAGTCGAGGGCTCAGCACTGCGCTGAGCCGAGCACTAGGAAACCACACATCCACAACGCATGCAACCCATTTACCGCATGGGACGTCACTAGGGTCATCATCGATGAGCCACGACGACCACGATGAACTCGTGCCGCTCCCGACTGCGGGTCGGGTCTATTCCGCCCAGCGCCGGGTGCGTCTGGGCGACGCCTCACCCGGCGGGCGACTGCGGCTCGATGCGTGCGCGCGCTACCTGCAAGATGTCGCCAATGACGACTCGCGCGACGCCGGCAGCCCCAATCCCACAGCATGGGTGGCGCGCCGCACCGTGTTGCGGGTCGAGCACTTCCCCGACTACCTCGACCTGCTCACCATGCGCACATGGTGCGGCGGTCTGGGGAAGCGCTGGGCAGAACGCCGGTACTCGGTCACCGCAGACAGCACGGAATCAGATCGCGGCGTTGCCGGCCAGGCGCCCTTGGGACACATCGAAGCCGCCACGCTGTGGGTGCACATCGACATGAACACGATGAAGCCCATCGCCGTGCCCGGTGACTTCGCCGAGCAGTTCGGGCAGGCGGCCGCAGGGCGTACCATCAGTGCCCGCCTGCACCTGCCCACTCGGCCCGATGAGGCAGCGCCGACGGTCATCACCGAATGGCCGCTGCGGTTCGCCGATTTCGATGTGCTCGGGCACATGAACAACTGCGTCTACTGGGCCATCGTGGAAGAACAGTTGGCCCGACTGCGCTTGTTGCGCGCTCCGCTCACCATCACCCTCGAGCATCACGATGCCATCGACCCCGGGGCGGGCGTGCTGGTGAGCGTGATCGATCGCGCCACCGGCTTCGATCTGTGGGTCAGCACCGACCACGATCGGGTGGCCGCCGTGGTGCGGGCCACCGCACACTGACCGAACGGCTGGCGCTATCCGGCGACCACGTACTCGAACACGCCGTCGTTGCTGCGCCGTTCCATGTCGCCCGCTAGGCGGAGGTGCTCGAGGTGGGCGAAGGTCTCGCTGTCGGCCATGGCGCCCTGCACCCGCGGTGAGAACAGGTGCGTCGACATCTCCATCACGCTGGCCGGGCGAGACAGCTCGATGGACGTGGTGCGCAGCTTCTCGAGACGACCCTCGTGGTGCAGCTTGATCTCCTGGGCCCGCCCGGCCAGATCGGCGAACGGCTGGCCGTGTGCCGGCAGCGCGATCTTGACCTGTGGGCCGTAGGTGGCCACCTTGTCGAGTGAGTGGAAGAACGCACCGAGCGGATCGCGGCTGGTGCCCATGCCGCCGATGTGTGGGGTGATGGTGGGCAGCACATGATCGCCGCAGAGCATGCATCCCTCGGTGGGATCGAACAGGCACAGATGGTCGTCGGTGTGACCGGGGGTGTGCACTGCCACCCACTCGCGCCGGGCGAGGGTGATGATGTTGGCCTCGTCGAGACGCACGGTGGGAACCGGCATCTTGCGCAGCTGCGGGAAGGCGCGCGCGGCGCGGAACCAGAGCCGACGCTTCAACGGGATGTCCACGCCGGGGCCACCCCACGGTGTGGTCTCCCAGGGGAAGCGCCGCACATGCTCGAAGGGCTCATCGGGTGCCAACTCGGCTGGATCTGTCGGCGCCATGTCCTCGACATCTACATCGGGCGGCTCGGTGGGGTCCCACATCATCCGGAACTTGCGATGGGTCACGATCTCGGCGCCGGTCTGGGCATGCAGCCAACCCGCACCACCGAAGTGATCGGGGTGGCTGTGGGTGATGATCACGGTGTGCACCCGTTTCAGCGGGTATCCAGCAGACTTGAGCCGGGCCTCGAGGGCGACGTAGGAGTCCTTGCTGGGGAGGCCGGGATCCACCACGGCAACGCCACGCTCGTCCTCGAGCAGGTAGCAGTTCACATGGCCGAGTCCGGGCATGGAGATGGGGAGCTGGCTGCGCAAGACACCCGGCGCCAGCTCGACGATCTCTTCCGACGCTGGCTCCTGCTCTTGCTTGCGGGGGCGAGCTGCCTGATCGGTCATGGGTTCACGGTACTGCCACGTCACGCCGGTCGGCGAGTGGTGTTACGCGCTGGTGTCGGTGTTGACGGGCACGAAGACCCGCGAACGGTAGAACTGCAGCTCGGCGATGCTGGCGCGGATGTCATCGAGGGCGCGGTGCGTGCCGGTCTTGTGCGGCAGGTCGTTCTTCACCTGCGGGTACCAGCGCCGTACCAGTTCTTTCACGCTCGACACGTCGATGCTGCGGTAGTGCAACCAGTTCTCGATGTCGGGCAGGTAGGCAGTGAGGAAGCGGCGATCCATACCGATGGAGTTGCCACACAGCGGCACGCTGTTGGCTGCCGGCACGTGCTGCTTGATGAACGCCAACGTGGCGGCACCGGCTTCCTCGAGCGTGACGGTGCTGGCCCGGATGGCGTCGAGCAGGCCGCTGCGGGTGTGCATGTCGACGACGATCTGCTCCATCTTCGACAGGGCGTCGTCGCTCTGGTGGATCACCAGGTCGGGTCCCTCGGCCACGATGTTGAGCTCGTCGTCGGTAACGATCGTTGCAATCTCAACAATGACGTCGCGAGTCGCGTCGAGGCCGGTCATTTCGAGGTCCATCCACACGAGCATCTGCACAGGTTACCGACAGCGGCGGCGGAGGGGCTGAGAAGTAGCCTGAAGGCGATGTCTGACACGCTTGCCCTGCTGAATCCGGCCACCGAGGCGCTGATCCTGAACCAGCCGTTGGCGACTGCCGCCGATGCTGATGCGGCCATCGACCGTGCCGCAGCGGCGCTGCCGGCGTGGCGCTCGATGGCGCCGCTCGATCGCATCCGGCTGATGCGCCGGTTTGCCGACACCGTTGCCGATCACGCCGAGGAACTGGCGCAACTCGACACGGCAAACATGGGCATGCCCATCGGCAACAGTCGGTGGTGTGCCAACACCGCTGCCGATGTCCTGCACTACTACGCGGGGTGCATCGACAAGCACACCGGTTCCACCATCCCGGTGGCCGGTGGGGTCACCATGACCTTCCACGAACCACTCGGCGTCGTCGGTGTCATCACGCCCTGGAACTTCCCGATCCTCACCGCCACCTGGAAGATCGGCCCGGCCCTTGCCTGTGGCAACACGGTGGTCATCAAGCCCAGTGAGCTCACCCCGCTCAGCACGATCCGCCTCGGTGAGCTCGCGCTGCAGGCGGGCCTGCCCGAGGGTGTGCTCAATGTGGTGGTCGGCACGGGGCCCGAGGTGGGTTGGCGCTTCGTCGAGAACCCCATCGTGCGCAAGGTCGGTTTCACCGGCAGTACGGCCGTGGGCAAACGCATCATGGCCGGGTGCGCCGATCAGGTGAAGCGGGTCACGTTGGAGCTTGGCGGCAAGAGCGCCAACATCGTCTTCGCCGATGCCGATCTCGAGGCCGCCGCAGCGTCGGCCCCGGGCGCCGTGTTCGACAACTCCGGCCAAGATTGCTGTTCGCGCAGTCGTGTGCTCGTGCAGCGCCAGGCGTATTCCCGTTTTGTCGAACTGTTCATCGAGGCATCCAAGGGCTTTGCCGTTGGCGATCCGCTTTCGGACGACACGGCGATGGGCCCCCTGGTCACCGCCGCTCACAAGGCCAAGGTGCAGGGCTTCCTACATGGGGCCGACAGTCTGTGGACGGGTGCTGCCCCCACCGGTGCCGGCTACTGGATGCCGTGCCACATCGTGGCCGCCGGCAATGACTCAACCCTGGCCCGCGACGAGATCTTCGGGCCGGTGGCCGTGGTGATCCCGTTCGATACCGAAGCCGATGCCATTGCCATGGCCAACGACAGTCAGTACGGATTGTCGGGTTCGGTGTGGACCCGCGATGCCAGCCGTGGAATGCGTATGGCCCGCGGGGTCGACACGGGCACGTTGTCGATCAACAGCAACTCGTCGGTGCGATTCAGCACCCCGTTCGGCGGCTTCAAGCAGAGCGGTCTCGGACGTGAGCTGTCGATGGAGGCACTGAACCACTACAGCGAACTCAAGACGGTGTTCTGGGCCAGCTGATGGTGCTCTTCGTGGTCTTCATCGTTGCACCCATTGCCGAGCTGTTCGTGTTCGTGCAGGTGAGCAACGCCATCGGCTTTGCCAACTCGCTCGGTCTGATCGTGGCGCTTGCGCTTGTCGGCGCGTGGGTGGTCAAGCGTGAGGGCATCAAGGTGTGGCGTCGCTTCACCGAGCAGGTGCAGGCCGGGCAGGTGCCGTCACGTGAGATCGCCGATGGTGTGCTGTTGTTGGCGGCCGGTGCGCTCATGCTCGCCCCCGGGTTCATCACCGATGCCGTTGGTCTGCTGTTGCTGTTCCCACCCACGCGGGCCGTGGCGCGCGGGTGGCTGATGAAGCGCCAGGGTCTGGGCGGCGGCCGCCGCGGTGGAGGGCGGGTGATCCGGGCAACCTATGGTGGCCCGATGACCAACGCGACCGACGTGACCGATGTGACCGAGGTGCGTGGAGAGCTGGAGCAGTGAGCGAACCGTTCGATCCCCACAGCGTGCCCGTGAAGGCGGCGGCCACCGTGATGCTGGTTCGCGATGCGGCCGAGGACCAGGGCGCCCCGAAGGGCATCGAGGTGTTCATGCTGCGCCGCACGCTGCAGGCCGTGTTCGCCGGCGGTATGTACGTGTTCCCCGGGGGCCGGCTCGACGATGTCGACGGTGGCCCGGCGATGGAGGCGATGTGCGACGGTCTCAGCGATGCCCGCGCCAGCGAACTGCTGCAGATCCCGCTCGGTGGGCTGGCCTATTGGGTGGCGGCGATCCGCGAGTGCTTCGAGGAGGCGGGTGTGCTGCTCGCCCGCTCGGCAGACAGCGGCCACGAGGTTCGTTTCGACGAGGCCGAGCGGGCGCAACGGTTTACTGCGGCCCGGCATCAGGTGCACGACGGTGCGCTCGACCTGATCGACCTGTGCCAGGCCGAGGGGCTGCGGCTGATGACCGATTCGATCAGCTACACCGCACACTGGGTCACGCCGATCGGCGAACCCCGCCGTTTCGACACGCGCTTCTTCCTGGCCCGCGCTCCGCACGCACAGGAACCGCTGCACGACGACAGTGAGACCATCGCCAGCCTGTGGGTACGCCCCGCCGATGCGTTGGCCCGCGAGCGCGCCGGCGAACTGGTGATGTTGCCACCCACGATCTCGTGCCTGCGCTTCCTCGAACCGCACACATCGGCCGATGAGGCCTTGGCGGCTGCAGCGTCCATCGGCGTGCCGCCACGCATCTTGCCCAAGGTGAAATGGGGCGAACCCGGCACGCGGCTCGAGGTCGTCCTGCCCGGCGAGCCCGGCTACGACGACATGCCCTGACTCAGGCGTTGTCGAAGGCGGCAGCGACGGCGGCCAACATGCGCGCCGAGCAGCCGGCCATGTTCACCGGCGGGGCGATGTCGTCGATGATGCGCTGCGCGATGGCACGGAACACCGTGGCTGCGGCACCGCCGTACGGTGACAGCGACACCGGCACACCGGCATCGCCGCCGGCACCCACGGCGGGCTCGAGCGGTACCTGACCGAGCAATGGCACGTTGATCTCGTCGGCCAGTGCCTGTCCGCCGCCGCTACCGAACAGTGCGTACTCCTGACCGTGGTCGCACGTGAACGAGCTCATGTTCTCGATGACGCCGGCCACCCTGAGGAAGCTGCGCTTGGCCATGTCGGCGGCCCTGCTGGCCACCTTCTGCGCGGCCAGAGCGGGCGTGGTGACGATGATGAGATCGGTGCGCGGCAACATGCGCGCCAGGCCCATCTGTACGTCGCCGGTGCCGGGCGGCATGTCGATGAGGAGGTAGTCCATGTCGCCCCAGGCGACATCGCGCAGGAACTGCTCGACCGCTTTGGTCAGCATGAGGCCGCGCCACATCAGCGCCGTGTCTTCAGCGACCAGGAACCCGGTGCTGACAACTTTGAGCTCGCCGCGTCCCACCTTGAGCGTGTTCGGGATGATCTTGGGCCGATCTGAACCCTCGACGGCCTCGGCCTCGAGCCGGTCGGAGATGCCCAGCAGGCGTGGCACAGAGAAGCCCCAGATGTCGGCGTCGAGCACGCCCACGGTGAGCCCCTGTGCAGCGAGAGCTGCGGCCAGGTTGACCGTGACCGAGCTCTTGCCGACGCCGCCCTTGCCGCTTGCGATGGCGAGCACGCGGCACGATTGCGGCACGGCGGTATCGGGGGCGTTCTCACGCGCCGACCAACGCGCCTTGAGCATCACCTCGCTGCGTTCGTCGCTGGTCATCTCGCCCCATTCGATGTGCACTGTGCGCACAGCAGGGTGCAGGGCCACACGCGTCTCGACATCTCGTTTGATCTGGCTGCGCAATGGGCAGCCGCCGATCGTGAGCTTCACCCACACCGTGACATCCACCCCGCCAGTGGAATCGGCCGGTGAGACAACGACATCGGGCACCATGCCGAGCGTGACGATGTCGGTGCCGAGTTCTGGGTCGATGACCGCGCCGAGCAGACCAAAGACATCGTCTCGCGTAGGAACCGCTGGGGGGGTCTCGCTCATGAGGAATTTTACCTGCAGAGGCATGGATCTGGCCGTCGAGCGCAAATCCCGATATGGTTTCCTCCAATTCGTTTCTCCGAGGAGGATCTCATGATCACGTTGACCGACACCGCCGCAAGCAAGGTGAAAGAACTTCTGGCAGCAGAAGGAGCCACAGACCTGGCCCTGCGCGTTGCTGTACGCCCGGGTGGGTGCAGTGGTTTCTCGTACGAGATGTTCTTCGATGGCGACATCGCTGCCGACGACGAGCAGGCCGAATTCGGCGAGGGCGTGCGCGTGCTGGTCGATCCCGCCTCGGCACAGTTGCTGCAGGGTGCGTCGTTGGACTACAAGGACGGCCTCAATCAGGCCGGCTTCAACATCATCAACCCCAACGCGAGCCGCAGCTGCGGTTGCGGCCAGAGCTTCAGCTGACCAGTTTCAGCCAGTCCGTACCTGGCGCTGTGCCACCGGGTGGCTACTGCAGCAGCGCGTCAAGCGTCTCGTCGAGCTCGGTGGCGTCCCAGGCGGCATCGAGCCGGTAGCGGATCACGCCGGTGGCGTCGGCGAGCCAGATTGCTGGTTCATAGGTGAGGTTGTAGGCATCGACGGCTGGTGAGGCCACGGTTGCCGTGTCGTCGGTGAACACATCGGCGTGCACGATCACGATCCTGTCGCCAAGGCGTTTGCCGGAGGCGATCAGCGCTTCCAGGCCCGGGGCGCACGTACCGAACTGGCAGTGGGCCGGCGTGCCGACCATGTAGGCCACGGGCTTGCCGGTGTGCAACGCCTCGGTGAGGGTGATGTCATGGAAGGGACACGGACCACCGGTGAGCCGGGTGCAGATGGGATTGACCCCACGATGATCGTTCGTGGTGGGCGTGTCGAAGGGCGGCAGCGGCTGGCCGACGGAGGGCACCTTGACCGTGGTGGGGTCGTTGATCTGGATGGCTCCACCCTCGGGCCGGCCCCCGTCGATGATCAGCGCATAGTTGCCGACCGTGTCGAGTTGGACGTGGAAGTCCCAGTACGACAGCGCTTCGGTGACCTTGCGGCGCCTCGCGGAGGTGGCCGGGATCACGGTCTTGCCCGTATCGATGCTGATGACCTTGCCGTTCAGGACCGCTGGCCCGTCGGACAGGATGGCCTGGTTGTCGGCGAGCGAGATGGGCAGGCGCACCAGGCCGGGCACCAGCACCTCCTGGTTGAACCGCTGCGCAACGACGTAACCGTCGGCCGAGGTCCGGATCTGGCCGGGGGTACCACCACCACCACCACCACCACCGCTGGCTGCTGTTGTCGGGCCCGAACTGGGTGAGCCCGTCGAGGAGTTGCTGCAGGCGGCCAGCATCAAGGTGGCGGAGGTGACCAGGAACGTTCGGCGATCGATCGGCTGCACCCAGCGAACGCTATCGAGTCTTGCTGATTGCCACTCAGTGTGGGATTCTTCACAGATCATGAACCACGCCAACAGCGCTGCCGATGCTGTGCACAGCAGGTACCGACGGTTGGTGATGCTGGCTGCTGGCGCATTGCTGGTGGTCTTCGTCGGCGGTCTGGTGTGGGCGATTCCGTCGATCGAGAACGATCTCACCAGCAAGGTCAGCGCCCGACTCGCTGGCCAGGGGATCACCGGGGTGGCCGTGCGCTTCTCTGGCCAGGATGCCGTTCTGCGGTGCGTGGTCGTTCTTGACGATCCCGACATGGTGAAGCGGCAGGCGCAGGCGGTCAACGGTGTACGCACTGTCACGCTCGACCCCGTGTGTACCGGACGTGTCGCCAGCGAGGCTCCGATCGGCGGAGGTTCTGTGGCGCCGACTGACACCACCGCTGCGCCGCCCCCCAACGATCTGCGGGCCACGATCACCCTGATCGACGGTGCTTTCACGCTGGCCGGAACGGTCGCCTCGGCCGAGCAGGTCCAAGCGCTCGTCGCTGCGGCCGGTCAGGCGGTTGATCCACAGTTCATCACCAGCAACATCGTCGTGCAACCGGGGATCAGCATCGATCCGGCTGTGCTCGAACGTGTTGCCACGCTGGTCTCATCGATGCCGGCCAACCTGATGTCCGGCGAGCTCACCTTTGATGGCACCACGTTGCGACTCACGGGCACCTATCCCGACGAAGCGTCCAGGGACAACCTCACGCGGCTCGGCGCCGACGCCGGCGCAACGCTGGCCCTGCAGCCTCGCCCGACGGCCACCCCGGCCGATGCGCTGGTCCTGCAGCGCGACCTCAACGCCTACGTGACCGCCAACCCGATTCAGTTCGACAGCAACCAGGCGACACTCGCCCCGGAGGCCAGCGTGGTGCTCGACCACATTGCAGAGATGGCCAAGCAGTTTGCCGGCACCACCATCGAGGTGCAGGGCCATACCGACAACACGGGTGATCCCGTACGCAACCTCTGGCTCAGCACGACTCGCGCCGATGCCGTGGTGGCGGCGCTGATTGCCCGGGGTGTTCCGGCCGGCCAGCTCGTTGGTAGCGGCTATGGGGTCACCCGACCAAAGGTGCCCAACACGTCCAGGGCGAACCGGGCCATCAACCGGCGCGTCGAGTTCGTCGTCACCGTTTCTCGCTCGTGAACTCCCCAGGAATGGATCTGTAGTCATGCCGTACACGCTCGGAAAGCTTCTTGTCTGGTTCGTCCTGGCATCCGCCCTTGGTGGTGTGGTCGGCTGGATGGCCCATTCCCTGCTTCGTGGCGCATCCCCGGCGCCAAGCGACAGTGCCGCGCCCGTTGACGGTGTGCACACCGTTAACGCCGGCGACGATGCTGCGTTGCGTGCCGAGCGCGATGGTCTGCGCGCGGCGGTACGCCGCCATGAGGGCACGCTGGCTGCCCAGGTTGCGACCATCGAGCGTCTGCAGGGTCGTTCAGCAACAACCGAGCAACCAATCGCGCCGACTGCCCCCGACGTTGCCGAGGGCGCTGCCGTGCTCGGCCGACCGGTCCGGCTCAACGATCTCACCCTGGTCATCGGCATCGATGCCGAGGTCAACTCGCTGCTGCGCGCCCGTGACATCGTGAGCTGGTGGGATCTCGCGACCGCACCGATCGGTTCCCTGCGGACCATGCTCGACGCTGCCCGGCCGGCCCTGCGGGCGCTCGATCCCAGTTCCTGGCCCACCCAGGCCCGTCTGCTGGCGCACGGCAACTGGCAGCAGTTCAAGAACATCACTGACCGCCTGTAAGCCGGCCGCACGGTCTACGATTGGGGCATGTCAAAGCCCGTAGGCCCCTATACCCCTGTTGTCCGCGCCGGCGATTGGATCATCGTGTCCGGTCAGCTCGGTCTCGTCGACGGAGCCATTGTCGAAGGTGGCGTTGCTGCCCAGACCGCGCAGGCGGTCCAGAACCTGAAGGCGCAATTGGCCAGTGTGGGTGCCGAGATCAGCGACATCGCCAAGACCCTGTGCTTCCTCACCGACATGGACACCTTCGCCACGTTCAACGAGGCGTACGTGGCTGGTTTCGGCAACAGTCGTCCGGCCCGGAGCACCGTCGGTGTCGCTGCGTTGCCTATGGGCGGCAACGTCGAGATCGAGGCGTGGGCGTACAAGCCCCAGTGAGCGTCCGCCCATGACCGATTCCGCACCGCAGCGGTGCTCGTGGGCAAGAGACGGTGCGGAGATGCAGCGGTACCACGACACCATCTGGGGCGTGCCCCAGCGCACTGCGGTGACGCTGTTCGAGTTCCTCACCCTCGAGGGGGCGCAGGCCGGGCTCAGCTGGCGTACCATCCTGCTCAAACGCGACGGTTACCGCGCCGCGTTCGCCGGTTTCGATCCCACCGTCGTGGCTGCGTTCACCGACGATGACGTGCACCGGCTGATGAACGATGCGTCCATTGTGCGCAACCGGGCCAAGATCACCAGCACCATCGGCAATGCCAGAGCCTGGCTTGCGCTCGACGACCCGGTCGAGTTCATCTGGGGTTTCGTCGATGGCGCGCCCATGCAGAACCGGTGGTCGGAAATGGGCCAGGTCCCTGCGCTCACGGCCATCAGCGACCGGATGAGCAAGGATCTGAAGAAACGTGGCTTTCGTTTCGTCGGCAGCACCATCTGCTACGCGTACATGCAGGCGTGCGGGCTGGTGAACGACCACCCGGTCACCTGCTTCCGCCACGATGAGTGTGCTGCGTTAGGCTGATCCCGTGCCCGGAGCCATTGCCATCCTCATCGTCTTGTTCGTGCTCCCCGTGGTGGTGTGCATGTCGTTCGCCGCGATCGCGGCGGTGTTCGGCCACCTGCTGTACAAAGACGGTGAAGCCCGCAACGAGGGCAGCGAACTGCTCGACCTCAACGTCTAGTGCATCAGCAGAACGATGACATCGAGCAACTCACCGATGCCATTGTTCAGTATTCCGTGTACCGCGTGCGGCTCGATCCGCCGCTCGATCACGCCCGCACAGCCGCCGAACTGAAGGCCAGCGCCGGCGACACCATCACGCCTGCCGGCATTGGTGGGCTCGAGGCGCTCCGCCTGTTTCGCGATGTCCTGGCGCCGGCGACGATCAGCGTGGACCACACCAAGTTCTTGTCGTTCGTGCCGGCCGCACCGACCGAGGCAGCCATCCTGTTCGATCTGGTGGTGGGCGCGAGCAGCATCTATGCAGGTTCGTGGATGGAGGGAGCGGGCGCCGTCTTTGCGGAGAACGAAGCACTCAGGTGGCTCTCCGATCTGGCCGGTCTGCCAGCACGGGCCGGTGGTGTGTTCGTGAGCGGCGGCACGAACGGCAACCTGTCGGCGCTGATCGCTGCGCGGTACCGGTGGCGGCAGATGTCGGCCGGGCGCAACGACCGCGTACGCGGGCTCGTGGTGGCCAGTGCCGGGGCGCACTCATCGATCGTCTCGGCGACGCGGGCGATGGACTCCGACCTGCTGACGATCCCGGCCGATGCGCGTGGGCGGCTGAGCGGCGATGCATTGTGCGCTGGCCTGGCCGACCTGGCCGACCAGGATCGCGACCGCATCGTTGCCATTGTGGCCACCAGCGGTACCACCAACGCCGGTGTCATCGACGATCTCGATGGAGTGGGCCGGGTCGCCAACGACATGGGCGTGTGGTATCACGTCGATGGCGCCTACGGTGCCGGCGCCATGTGTTCGCCGTCGCAGCGTGGCAAGTTCGCTGGCATCGAGCGATGCGACAGCTTCATCGTCGATCCGCACAAGTGGCTGTTCGCCCCGTACGACTGTTGCGCGCTGGTGTACCGGGACCCGGGCATAGCGCGTGCTGCGCATACTCAGCACGCCGAGTATCTCGATGTGCTGCACACCGAGCCCAACGACGAGGTGGACTGGAATCCCAGCGACTATGCGCACCACCTCACCCGCCGCGCCCGTGGGTTGCCCTTCTGGTTCAGCCTGGCCACCTACGGCACCGATCGGTATGGCGAGTCGATTGACATCACCATGCAGTTGACCGCCGCCGTGGTGAACCTGATTCGCCAGGCGTCGCACGTGGAGCTGCTGATGGAGCCCGACCTCTCGGTGGTGTTGTTCCGCCGCCTCGGTTGGTCGCCCGCCGACTACTACGCGTGGAGCGAGCGCGAGCTGCTCGCCGGCCATGCCTTCGTGGTGCCCACATCGTGGAGGGGTGAGACCGTCTTGAGGTTCTGCTTCGTCAACCCGCTCACCACTGCCGCTGAGGTGGCCGATATTTTGGAGTCCCTGTCATGAACGCCCCTGTTACGCACATCTCTGGCGCGAACGCCGACCTCGTCATTCGTAACGCCTGGCTGGTGGCCACCGTCGATACCGATCGCCGCGAACTCCCCGGCGGGTGGGTCGCCATCACGAACGGGTTCATCACCGGCGTCGGTTCGTCCGCCGACGCTGTCCCGCCGGCGCACGAGGTGATCGACGCGTCCGGGTGCCTGGTCACGCCCGGGCTGATCAACACCCACCATCACCTGTTCCAGAACCTCACCCGCGCCTACCCGCCGATGACGAAGGCACCGTTGTTCGGTTGGCTGCAGGCGCTGTACCCGTTGTGGGCGGGTATCGACGAAGAGGCCGTCTTCACCTCGGCGTGGGTGGGCCTGGCCGAGCTGGCGCTCAGCGGTTGCACGACCTCGACGGACCACCTGTACCTGCACCCTCGTGGTGCTGGTGATCTGTTGGCTGCGGAGATTGCAGCCGCCACAGATCTGGGGATGCGCTTCCACCCGACCCGCGGCTCGATGTCGTTGTCGGAGAAAGATGGCGGGCTTCCGCCCGACATCGTGGTGCAGGACGACGACGAGATCCTTGCCGCCAGCGAGGCCGCCGTGCAGCGCTTCCACGATCGCAGCCACGGCGCAATGGTGCGTGTTGCGTTGGCTCCGTGCTCGCCGTTCAGCGTGACCGAGCAGCTGATGGTCCGCTCGGCCGAGCTCGCTGAGCGCCTCGACGTGCGCCTGCACACGCACTTTGCCGAGAACAGCGAAGATGACGCCTTCTCACTGGCCATGTTCGGTTGCCGGCCGATGGACTACCTCGAGCGCACCGGCTGGTGTACCGATCGCACGTGGGTGGCCCACTGCGTGATGCCGAATCACGATGAGATCCATCGCCTCGGTGCGGCCGGTATCGGCGCAGCGCACTGCCCGAGCAGCAACATGATCCTCGCTTCGGGCATCGCCCCGGTTATTGATCTCCGTGCCGCCGGTGTGCACGTGGGTCTCGGGGTCGATGGGTCCTCGTCGGCCGACGCAGCATCAATGTGGCTCGAGGCACGTACGGCCATGCTGTTGGCCAAGCTCAACAGCGGCGCCGAAGCCGGACATGCGCGCATGGCGCTGGAGATCGCCACGGTTGGCGGGGCCGGTTGTCTTGATCGGATCGGTGAGATCGGCACGCTCACGGTGGGCGCGGTCGGCGACGTGGCTGTGTGGTCGCTCGATGGCCCGTCGTTCGCCGGTGCGATCGCCGACCCCATTGAGGCGTGGCTGCGCTGTGGCCCGGTCGCTGCCCGCGACACCATTGTGCACGGACGTGCCGTGGTACGAAACGGCGTGCTGCTGAGCCCCGATGTGGATGAGCATCTGCGCAACCATCGCCGCATCGCAGCGCGTATCCAACACATCGAGCTCTGATCAGCCGCCCAGCTTCGAGCCCAACCACGTAGCGAATCGGCCGGGCTCGGGCGGGGAGTAGCCAACGGGCACAGCCCCCGGGGCATGTGTGGCTGCGGTGGCGAGCACCTCGTGCACGCTCGGGTTCACCAGGCCGACATCACGGGAATCGCCGTTGCCGAGCACCACGGTGGGTACGGTCTCGTTGCCTCGCGCAAACGAACGCACCACTGCGGCAGCATCGGGTTCCTGCCAGATGTTGACGGCGCGATACGGCACGGCGAAGTGGTCGAGATCGCGTAACAAGCTGCTGCAAAAACCGCAGCCGGGGCGCCAGTACACGACGATGTCGCCGTCGTCGATGCGGTTGTCGAGATCGGCCACGGAGTCGCTCATCTGATCAGTATGGGGTCAAGCCCAGCGACTTTGGCCAAAGCGGTAGCCAACGCTGCGCACGGTCTGGATGAGGTTCTGATGTTCCTCGCCGAGCTTGGCGCGCAGGCGACGGATATGGACATCGACCGTACGCGCCCCGCCGTAGTACTCATAGCCCCACACCCGGCTGAGCAGCAGCTCCCGGGTGAACACCTTGCCCGGGTTCTGGGCCAGGAACTTGAGCAGTTCGTATTCCATGTAGGTGAGATCCAACGGGCGGCCGTCGATGGAGGCTTGATAGGTCTCCACGTTCAGTGCCAGCGCGCTGTACTCCACGAGATCGGGCTTCACGCCACCACCGCCGCGCCACAGCAGATGGCGCAGGCGTGCCTCGAGCTCGGTGGGGTGGAACGGCGACAGGCAGAAGTCGTCGAACAGGTCGTCGCGCAAGGCCAAATCGCCGAGTTGCCCACCGCCGACGAGCAACAGCAGCGGGGCAACGGGAACATCTCGCTTGCGCAGCGCCCGGCACAGTGCCCATGCACCCTCGGGGTCGGTGTCAGCGGCAATGATCGCGCCAGCCCAGCCCCCGGTGGGCTCGTTGCGGGCCACGTCATCGGCGCCGGACACCGCCTTCCACCGGAACCCTCCGAGGTCGAGCGTGCGCGCCAGATCGGGCGGCGGCGGGTTGGGGAAGACAGCGAGGAGTTCCGCTGGCACCGTCACAGCGACCTCAGGTACCGATCGTGCTCGAATGAGCTCACGTGCGCTTTGTAGGCGCGCCATTCGTTGCGCTTGTTGCGCAGGAACCATTCGAAGATGTGATCACCGAGCGCCTCTTTCACGAGCTCGGAGCCCTCCATCACCTTCAAGGCATCACCCAGCGATGTGGGGATCTGATCGATGCCCAACTCGATGAGCTGAGCGTCGGTCAGCTGGAACAGGTTGGCATCGGCCTCGACCGGGAGCTCGTAGCCCTCGCGTATCCCGCGCATGCCGGCAGCGAGCAGCACGCTGAAGGCCAGGTACGGGTTGCACGCCGGGTCGGGCGAGCGGTACTCGATGCGCGTGGCCATCGGGTTGCCCTTTTTGGGTATCGGCACGCGGATCAGACCACTGCGGTTGTTGCGCGCCCAACTGATGTGCACGGGCGCCTCGAACCCGGGGACCAGCCGTTTGTAGCTGTTCACGGTCTGGTTCGTGATGGCGGTGATCTCTGCGGCGTGGCGCAGCAGACCGGCCATGAACTGCTTGGCGATCGGCGACAGGTTGTAGGCGTCGTCGGGCGAGTAGAACGCGTTCTCCTCGCCGCTGAACAGCGACAGGTGCACGTGCATGCCCGACCCCTGCACGCCCTCGAGCGGCTTGGGCATGAACGAAGCGTGCACCCCCTGGGTGGCCGCCACCTCTTTCACCACGAGACGGAAGGTCATGATCGAGTCGGCCATGCTGAGGCCGTCGTTGTGCCGCAGGTCGATCTCGTGCTGGCTCGGTGCGTCCTCGTGGAAGCTGTACTCGACGGGAATGCCCATCGCCTCGAGCGTGCGGATGGTCTGCTTGCGCAGTGAACCCGCGATATCGCTGGCTGTGAGGTCGAAGAACCCGGCTTCGTCGAGCGGCTCGGGGGCCTGGCCGCGTTGCGGCGGTGCGAAGTAGAAGAACTCCATGTCGGGCGCCACGAAGAAGGTGAGGCCGAGCGCCCGGGCAGCGGCGAGATTGCGGCGAAGTACCTGGCGTGGGTCTCCCTCGAAGGGCGTGCCGTCGAGGTTGTGGATGTCGCAGAACACCCGTGCCTCTGCGGACTTCGGGTCGCCCCAGGGCAATACCTCGAACGTATTCGGGTCGGGGATCGCGAGCACGTCGCTCTCCTGGACACGGCTGAATCCGTCGATTGACGAACCGTCGAAGGTCATCCCGTCCTCGAGCGCATTCTCGAGTTCGGCGGGACTGATCGCAAAGCTCTTCAGGTTCCCGAGTACATCGGTGAACCACAGGCGGACGAGGCGGACGCCCCGTTCCTCGACCGTATGGAGGACATAGTTGCGCTGTGCTTCATTCATGCGGGGTGCTCCAGTGGAATGCTCAGGGCGAAAACTTCGGGGCGAAAAAGACTCAGGGGCCGGACGCGTCGCCCGGCCCCTGAGGTGATGCTGAAAGTGACCGAGATCAGGCGGCGCCGCACACCGTTTCGAGGATGAGGCGGGTGACCGTGTAGGGATCGACGTTGGCGTTGGGGCGACGATCCTCGGCATAGCCCTTGCCGTCCTTGGCGACCTGCCAGGGAATGCGCACCGAGGCGCCACGGTTGCTCACGCCGAAGCTGAACTTGTTCCATGGTGCGGTCTCGTGCTTGCCGGTGAGGCGGCTCTGGATGTCGTGGCCGTAGTGGGTCACGTGGGCATCGACGCGCTTGCTGAGGGCGTGGCAGGCCTTCTCGATGGCCTTGTAGTCCTCGCGCATTGCCTTGGTGCTGAAGTTGGTGTGCGCACCGGCGCCGTTCCAGTCGCCCTTGGCAGGCTTGGCGGCAAGGCTGATGACCACGTCGTAGTCCTCGGCAATACGGTGCAGCAGCCAGCGGGCAACGTGCATGTGGTCGCTGACGGTGAGCGCATCGGCTGCGCCGATCTGGAATTCCCACTGTCCGGGCATGACCTCGGCGTTGGTGCCCTCAATCATCAGGCCGGCATCGAGGCACGCCTGGGTGTGCTCCTCGATGATCTCACGACCGACGACGCGGCCTGCGCCGACGCCGCAGTAGTACGGACCCTGCGGTGCGGGGTAGCCCCCGACGGGAAAGCCCAGCGGCGTGCCATCCAGCTTGAGCATGGTGTACTCCTGCTCGATGCCGTAGATCATCTCATGCTTGGCGTACTTCTTGGCCGCCTTCTCGCATGTTGCACGCGTGTTGGTGGGGTGCGGCTTCATGTCGTTCGCCAGCAGCACGTCGCACAGCACCAGAACGTTGGTGCCGCCACGGATGGGGTCCGGGCAGGAGAACACGGGGCGGAGCACGCAGTCGCTGTGCTCGCCGGTGGCCTGCTCGGTGGACGAACCATCGAAACCCCAGATGGGGAGTGAGGTGACGGTGTCCTTGAGGATCCTGGTCTTCGAGCGGAGCAATGGCGTTGGCTCGGTTCCGTCGATCCAGATGTATTCTGCTTGATAGGCCACGGATGGTCCTTCCGAAATGGTGGTAAGGGGCGCCGAGACTCTGCCAGCTGGGGGTTTCGCCCCCGTTGCCCAAATGTGAACGCTGTGTGAACCCGAACGGCGCCGTTGCCATCAGGTGCGCGTACCTTAGCTCTGCACGTGGCATCGCGAAAAACTGTGGGAACCATGCGCGCCGCCGGTGACGTCGAAGCACCATGCAGACGAACGACCACTTCATCAAGGACCTCGATCGACGTACGTTCCTCATGACCGCCTTGGTCGCCCCGGCGCTCGCTGCGGCCCTGGCGGCATGCGGCAGCACGAACAAGGCAGCCAGCAACGCGATCAGGCACGCGACCGGTCGTGAAGATCTTGTGCTTCGCATCGGCTACGAGGGCGGTTTCACGGCGCCCAGCTACCAGTTCGTCCGCGTGCCCACAGCGCTCATCAGCGGCGATGGTCGGGTCATCGCAGCCGGCGTCCAGACCGAGCAGTTCCCGGGGCCGCTCCTGCCGGCGCTGACCGAGCGCACCATCACCGAGGCCGGTATCCAACGGGTGCTCGAACTCGCTGACGCAGCAAAGCTCTTGCAGCCGCCACCCGATTACACAGCCGAGATGAACGTGGCCGACGCTCCCGACACGGTGGTGACCCTCACGGTCAATGGCCAGACCTATGAGCATCGTGCCTACGCCCTCGGTATGACCGAGCCCGAATCAACCCCGGCACGCAAAGCGCTGGCCGGGTTCGTAACGGCCATGAGCGATTTCGCCACCGTCGCCGGGGCAGCAAATCTTGGTGGCGAAGGGCCTCTCGTCGCAGAGAACTACCGCATTCAGGCTCGTGTGGTGACCGATGCCGATCTGGCCGGGTACGACCAGTCGATACCACCGGTGAAGGTTGCCTGGCCATCGGGTGCCGGGGTCGGCCTGGCCAGCGCCAGCACCTGTGCGGTGGTTGCTGCCCCCAACGTCGATGCCGTTCTGCAGGCTGCGACGCAGATGACGTTCTTCACCGACAACGGTGTCATCTATCAGGTCGCAGCCGTCGCCAAGTTGCCCGGCGACACGTGCGTGGCCGGCTGACCGCCCGGATCGGTAACCTGCCGATGTGACCCGGCTCCGCATCGCGCTCGCGCAGATCAACCCCACGGTGGGCGACCTGCATGGCAACCTCGCCAAGATCATCGATTACTACGATCGGGCCGAGGCGGCAGGGTGCGACGTCGTTGCATTCCCCGAACTGTGCATCACCGGTTACCCGCCCGAGGACCTGGTGCTGAAGCCGGGCTTCATCAGCGACAACAAGGACATCCTTGCCACCATCGCGGCCCGCACCGGCCAGTGCGTTGCGGTGATCGGTTTCGTCGACAGCGACCGCGATCTCTACAACGCCGCAGCGGTCTGTGCCGGTGGACGGATCAGGGGCACGTACCGCAAGCGCCTGCTGCCGAACTACGGCGTGTTCGACGAAGCGCGCTACTTCACACCGGGGCACGACAGCGATGCGCTCGAGCTGTACGTGATCGGTGGAGTCAAGGTCGGCATCAGTATCTGCGAGGACATCTGGAGCCCAACCGGCCCGCTGGCCACACAGGCGGCGGGCGGTGCCGAGCTGAACATCAACATCAACGGATCGCCCTATCACCGTGGCAAGGTCGATGGCCGCGAGCGCATGCTCGCCACCCGTGCAGCCGATGCCAGTTGCGCCCTGGTGTACGTGAACCAGTCATGTGGTCAGGACGAGTTGGTGTTCGACGGTGCGTCCATGGCCTTCGACGCCGAGGGAACCCTGTTGGCGCGCGCCGCGCAGTTCGTTGAAGAACTGCTCGTGGTCGAGATCGACATCGACCCGGTGTACCGCAAGCGGCTCCTCGACCCGCGCGGACGTGTCACCGAGACACTGCTGCCCACGGTTGCCATCAGCGATGCATCGCGTGCCACCGGCGCTCCGGCAGCGGTGCGCATGGCGCCGCTGCTCTCGCCCGATGCCGAGATGTACCAGGCACTGGTCCTGGGCACACGCGACTACGTGCACAAGAACCGTTTCACCGATGTCGTCATCGGTCTGTCAGGTGGTATCGATTCATCCATCGTGGCGTGCATCGCGGTAGACGCGCTCGGCGCCGATCATGTGCACGGTGTGTCCATGCCGTCGCGCTACAGCAGCCCGGGCTCCAAGGACGACGCGAAGGCGCTGGCCGACAACCTCGGCATCGACTATCGCACCGTGGCCATCGAGCCGGCGTTTGGCGCATACCTCGACATGCTCGCTCCGTCGTTTGTCGACAAGGCACCCGATCTCACCGAGGAGAACCTGCAGAGCCGCATCCGTGGCACCACGCTGATGGCGCTGTCCAACAAGTTCGCCTGGATGGTGCTGACCACCGGCAACAAGAGCGAGATGGCCGTTGGCTACTTCACCATCTATGGCGACAGCGTCGGTGGCTATGCGGTCATCAAGGACGTCTTGAAGACCCGCGTGTACGACCTGTGCCGGTACTACAACCAGCGCGAGGGTCGCGAGGTCATACCCGAGGCCGTCATCACCAAGCCGCCGTCGGCCGAGCTGCGCCCCGACCAGCGCGACGATCAGTCACTGCCACCGTACGAGGTGCTCGATCCCATCCTCGAGATGTATGTCGAGGATGACCGCACGGCCACCGAGATCATCGCGGCCGGTCACGACGAAGCATTGGTGCGCCGCATCACCCGCCTCGTCGACATCAACGAGTACAAGCGACGCCAGTGCCCCCCGGGGGTACGCGTCAGCATCAAGGCATTTGGCAAGGACCGCCGACTGCCGATCACGAACGGGTATCGAGGCTGACCCCATACCGCCAGTAGCTCAGCACGGTCGCTGTTGCGCATCCTGCACCGATGGTGGCCGGGAGCCACATGCCATGTGAGGTGAACGCCGCAGTGGCCGGGGCCGACATGAGGGAACGGCCCAGGGTTCCGCTGCCGACCATCAAGCCGAGGCCACGCGACGGGTGCGCCGGAATGAGGTTGCTCGCCAGCGGTATGGCCGACACGATGGCAAACTCGAACACGCCGATGTACAACGCCAACAGCGGCAGTGCGATGACGACATGGTTGCTCGAGACGGCCAGTCCCACAGCGCAGGGGATGATGAGCAATGCACCGATCGTGGCCGATCGTCGCTTGCCCAGTCGGTCGGAGAAGCGGATCATCGACGATGTCGCCGCAAGCTCCACCCCACCCATCCCGAAGATCACGATGGCGAGGTGCGTGTCCGTGAAGCCGAACCCGTCCTGCAGCCATTTGCCAAAGGTGACGGTCACCGCCTGTGCCGATGCGGTCAGCGTGAGCGCGGCGGCGATGACCCACCATCCGTTGCCGAGTCGTGGCTTCACATGGTCGTGTGCCGGCACCGTCTGGACCGGCGGTGGTTCGTCGGGGAGTTGATGGCGCAGCAGTGCGGCCAACCCGGTGACGGCCACGATGCCGACCGCGTAGCCCCATCGCCACGACGACACCCCCGTGACCAGGCCCATTGCCACAACGCCGATGAACAACCCGCCCGCCCATGCGGTTTCGGCGAGGCCGATGACCCTGCCCCGTTGGGTGTAGGGCACACGGTCCGATATCCATGCCATCACGCCGACATCGAACACGATCTTGGCCATTGTCAGCAGCGCCAGGAACGCGCCGAGTTGGACGACATTGCGGCTGAGCGCACACCCCGCTGCCGCCAGGCCGATGCCGAGCAGGCCGCCGCAGATTGCCGTACGGCGGGTGAGCCGGCCTGCGACTCGACCCAGCAGCGGAGCGGTCAGACCGCCCAGTTCGCCAACGGCCAGAGCTGCGCCGATGGTGGGCAGGCTGGTGTGCAGATCGGCGGCGATGGTGGCGAGGAACGGTGGGGCGAACCGGTAGGCGCCGTTTGCACCGATCTTGGCCAGAGTGAGCGGTGTGATGGCGCTGCGGACCTCGGATGCGTACGAGCTATCGAGGCGGGCGGACAACACGTCTCAAGACCGTAGCCATTCGGAACCCTGTTCCCATGCCCGTGACCGATAGCCTTTCCAACCCGTGGCCCTGATCATTCAGAAATTTGGCGGCACCTCGGTGGCCGACCCCGACCGCATGCGTGCGGTGGCCGAGCACGTCGCGTTCACGAAGCGCCACGGCAACGAGGTGGTGGTGGTGGTCAGTGCGATGGGCAAGACCACCGACAACCTCATCCAGCTCGCCTCGCAGGTGTCCAACACCCGTCCGGGTCGCGAGATGGACATGTTGCTGACCACCGGCGAACGCATGTCTGCGGCGTTGGTGTGCATGGCCCTCAACGACCTCGGCATCGACGCGATCAGCTTCACCGGCAGCCAGGTGGGCATCATCACCGACAACGTGCACGGCAAGGCCAAGATCCTCGAGGTCAAGGGCGACCGGGTCCGCGCGGCGCTGGCCCAGGGCAAGGTCTGTGTCATTGCCGGGTTCCAGGGTGTCAGCACCGACCACGAGATCACCACGCTCGGTCGTGGCGCCAGTGACCTCACGGCGTCAGCGCTCGCCAAGGCGCTCAACGCCGATGCCTGCGAGATCTACACCGATGTCACCGGCGTGTTCAGCGCCGACCCGCGCATCGTCCCCCAGGCGCGCAAGCTGGCCCATGTCAACTTCGACGAGATGCTCGAGATGGCCGGAGCCGGCAGCAAGGTGCTGGCGCTGCGCAGCGTCGAGTTCGCCCGTAACCACAATGTTCCCCTGCACGTGCGGTCCAGCTTCACCTGGGAGCCGGGCACGTGGGTCAGTTCGAAGGAGCCCAGCATGGAAGAGCCCATCGTCTCCGGCGTCGTCACCGACACCACCGAGGCCAAGGTCACCGTCATCGGCGTGCCCGACCGCCCGGGCATCTCGGCAGCGCTGTTCGAGCCGCTCGCCGCCGCCAACGTGAACGTGGACATGATCGTGCAGAACACGTCCAAGGACGGCACCACCGACATCAGCTTCACCATGCCCAAGGCCGACATGGCCGTGGCCGAATCGATCGTGGCGCGGGTTGCGGCCGAGATGGGCGCCGTCGGGGTGAACCACGACGACAGCATTTCCAAGATCAGCCTGGTCGGGGCGGGCATGAAGACCAGCCCCGGTATCGCCGCCAAGATGTTCCGTGTGCTCGCCGACAACGGCGTCAACATCGAGATGATCTCCACCTCCACCATCCGCATCAGCGTGGTGTGTGCCGCCAGCGACCTCGAGACCGCAGCGCGCAGCCTGCACACCGCCTTCGGGCTCGACAGCGGCCAGGCGTACGCCGCACCATTGCCGGAACGCAAGTGACCGGCGCATCGAGCTTCGGCGCATCGAGCTTCGGCGCTGCAGTGGACTCGTACTGAAGGCCTGACACACTCTCACCATGCGTCGTCCCCAACTGCTCCCCTGGCGAACGGCCGGCCGCGTCAGCGAAGGGCACAAGTCTGCCGACGATGTCGTGCGCGAAATCGGTTGGGTCTTCAACAACGAGACAGGCCAAACGCTGGATCTACAGGAGTTCACCAGCACCGGTGACCACGAGATCTTCGCCTACCTGCAGGCCTTCCAGCTGGACCGCAACGACCTCAGCCAGCAGACCTTGGTCGAGATCGGGTCCGGCATCGGACGCATGACCAGTGGCTTCAGCCGGGCGTTCGCTCAGGTCATCGCCTGCGACCTCGACGCAGCGTTCCTCGAGCGCTGCCGCGAGACCGTTGCCCAGTTCGGTGTGGTCGAGCGGTTGCGCACGTGCCATGTGGCCGACGGTCGCACACTGGCCGTCTCCGACGGTGAGGCCGATCTCACGTTCAGTTACATCACACTGCAGCACTGTCAGCACGACGATGCGTTGTCGCTGGTGGCCGAAGCCGCCCGGGTCACCAAGCCGGGTGGATACGTGGCGCTGAACTTTCGTACGTGGCGGCCCGTCGACGTGTTGCTGTGGCCGCTGGGCAAGGTCACCCGGGCGCTGTGGCGTGTGCCCCGGGTCGGACCATGGCTGGCCCGCCGCCGGCTGGCCTCGCGCATTGGCTGGCAGGCCAACCGGTTGTCGCCCGACGAGGTGTCACGCCATCTCGCCACGTTGCCGTACAAGTTCGCCACCCGCGTCATCTATCACTCGCCGCACCGCAAGTTCAGCGCCCGCAAGGACGCCGACCTGCGCACGTTCGAGGGTGTGAACCGCAGCCACTGGTGGCTCGTTGCGGAACGTTCGTAACGGGCGTCGCCGCAGCGTGGAGTACTAATTCCCGCTCGCTCTGTGGGCTCGGCCGTTAGCCTTGCACCTATGAAAATTGGTGTTGTTGGTGCCACGGGCCAAGTCGGTGCAGTCATGCGCGCCATTCTCGCCGAGCGGAATTTTCCGTTGACCGAGCTGCGGTTCTTTGCGTCGTCGCGTTCGGCCGGTACCACCTTGCCGTGGGGTGATGGCGTCATCACGGTCGAAGACGCTGCCACCGCCGACCCCACCGGCCTCGACATCGCCCTGTTCTCCTCGGGGGCCACATCGTCGAAAGAGCTCGCCCCGCGCTTTGCCGCGGCCGGCGTGATGGTGATCGACAACTCGTCCGCATGGCGGATGGACCCCGATGTGCCGCTCATCGTCAGCGAGGTCAACCCCGGCGAGATCGCCAATGCCCGCAAGCGCATCATCGCCAACCCGAACTGCACCACCATGGCAGCGATGCCGGTGCTCAAGCCCTTGCACGACGAAGCTGGACTCGTCCGCCTGATCGCCAGCACGTATCAGGCGGTCAGCGGTGGCGGGCTGGCGGGTGTCGACGAGCTCGACAAGCAGGCACGTCAGGTGGCCGACCAGGCGCGTGAGTTCACCCACGATGGCAACGCTGTGGCCATGCCCACGCCCACCAAGTTCACCAAGCCCATTGCGTTCAACGTGTTGCCGTACGCCGGCAAGTACGTCGACGATGGGTCGTTCGAGACCGACGAAGAGCAGAAGCTGCGCTTCGAGAGCCGCAAGATCCTCGACATCGCCGACCTGCGCGTCAGCGGTACCTGTGTGCGCGTGCCGGTGTTCACCGGTCACTCGCTCAGCATCAACGCCGAGTTCGCTCGGCCCATCACTGTGGCTCGCGCTATCGAACTGCTCGGCTCGGCACCCGGTGTCGAGCTGCTCGATGTGCCCACGCCGCTCGAGGCCGCCGGCAAGGACCCCAGCTTCGTCGGTCGCATCCGTCAGGACTCTTCCGTCGATGGTGGTCGGGGTCTGGCGCTGTTCATCAGCAACGACAACCTGCGCAAGGGCGCAGCGCTCAACGCCGTGCAGATCGCCGAGTTGTTCCTGTAGTCACGGACACGCGCACGGCATCGCGCCGCAGCGGGGGCAGCCGGCCGCGTAACGCTGCACGGCGGCGGTGAGGTCGATGTCCATCTGGTTGGCCAGCGAGGCCACCCAGGCCAGCACGTCGCCGAACTCGTGTCGCTGCTGCTCCACGGTGCCCTTGCGTACGGCCTGGGCCAACTCGCCGAGCTCCTCGGCCAGCCACGCCACCGTGCTCGGCACACCACGGTCGCGGTCGCGGTTGCCGTAGGTGCGTTCGATCACGTCTTGCAGGTGCCCTAGATCCATGCTCTGAACTTAGGGTGCCCACGGCGTACCGGCGGGCATTGAATGGTCGGGGTGAGAGATCTGTCCGCATGAGGACACATCCCCGGTGGGTCCTCATGCCCCGCTTCTGGCCTGCTCCCGGGCACGCTCGGACACTCCGCGCCCGTCGGCAGTCACCGGGTGATGTCGGTGCGTCCCGAGATCTGTCATGCGTGCTTGACGCTTCGTCAACGAGCGGTGACAGATTTGATGTCACCATGGAAGACACGGGCTCTGGAGCTGCTGAAGAGGTCCACGCCAGGAGACGACGGCTCCGACGGACCGACGGCCCAACGACCCAACGACCCAACGACCCAACGGCTGGACCGATCTGTTGATCAATGGTCGGGGTGGGGAGATTTGAACTCCCGGCCTCCACGTCCCGAACGTGGCGCGCTACCAAGCTGCGCTACACCCCGTAGGTGCCCGACGATGTTATCCGGCCGGAACGGGCTCTTCCTCAACCGTTTCTGCATCGACTT
>WLMZ01000040.1 GCA_009726095.1 Actinomycetota bacterium | reverse complement strand
CTACGCGGTGACATGGTCCGAGTGTGGACCGACCAGATTGGAATTGGCTGTGAGTCCTGTAAGAGGAGAGTAAGAATCCGTGACGAGTACGGTCGGTGGTCATGGCACGTTTCAAGGTCGACACCCAACTCCGTTCGTTTGCCGGTGCGGCTGCGGAGGCGGCCCAACTGGCCGAGGCCGGTGTGGACGGCGTGTTCAGCTTCGAGGGCCCGCACGATGGTTTTGTGCCGCTCACCCTCGCTGCCCCGAACAGTCGAGTCGATCTGTACACCAACGTCGCGATTGCGTTGCCGCGCAACCCGATGCAGATGGCGTATCTGGCCAACGATCTGCAGTTGCTCAGCGCGGGGCGGTTCATGCTCGGCCTCGGTTCGCAGATCAAGCCGCAGATCGAGAAGCGTTTCGGTGTCCCCTTCGATCCGCCCGTGGCGCGCATGCGCGAGCTGGTGCAGGCGATGCGCGCCATCTTCGCGGCCTGGGCCAGCGGCGAACGGCTGCGGTTCGAGGGTGAGTTCTACCGGCACACGCTGATGACACCCATGTTCAACCCGGGTCCCAATCCCCATGGGGCGCCGCCCGTGCTGCTCGGCGCGCTGGGGCCGCTGATGACCCGCATGGCGGCCGAGGTGGCCGACGGCCTGCTGGTCATGCCGTTCAGCACCGAGGCGTTCTTCACCGATCACACGCTGCCCAACGTGGCTGCCGGCCTGGCTGCTGGCGGGCGGACCAGGGCGGATCTCACGGTCATCTCCCAGGCCATCGTGTGCGTCGGACGCGACGACACCGAATACGCGGCCGCAGTCGGGGGCGTCAAGGGCCTGCTGTCGTTCTACGGGTCGACGCCCAGCTATCGCCCGGTGCTCGACGCCCACGGGTGGGGCGATCTGCACCTCGAGCTGAACGCGCTGTCGAAGCAGGGTCGCTGGCTCGACATGATCGGTCTCATCGACGACGACATCCTGCACACCATTGCGGTCTGCGGTACGCCCGCCGAGGTGGGTGCCGAGCTGGTGCGCCGCTTCGACGGTGTGTCGGACCGCGTCGCGTTCTATATGCCCTACGCCGCCCCGGTCGAGCTGGTGGCCGCCACGGTCGCTGCGGTGAAGGCATCGCAGCACTGACCCTCGGTTGCGGCCGTCGGCACCGATGCCGTGTCGTTGATGGTGCAGGCCATCTCGGCAGCGTCGCCCTTCACGTAGTAGTACTCCCAGTCGTTGTCGGGGCCCTTGACCCAGGTCTTGTCCTGGACGGCAAAGCAGCACGAGACGTCTTCTTGGATCTCCTGCTCGATGCCGAGCTCGTTGGCCCGGGCAATCATCGCTGCGACCGCTTCCACGTTCTCGACCTCGACGCCGATGTGGTTCAGCGAGCCAGGTTCACCCATACCGGTGAACAGGATCAGCTTCAACGGCGGGTCGGCAATGGCAAAGTTGGCATACCCGTCGCGGACCTTCGCGGGCGGGGTCCGGAAGAGCTTGGTGTAGAACTCGATGGAAGCGTCGAGGTCGGCCACGTTGAGGGCGAGTTGCACACGGGACATGGTGGGCTCCTTCTTGGGTGCGATGTCATCGGCATGGGGCTCAGTCCATCGACATCGGTCAATGGGGCCACGATATCGACTACATCGCATGCCGTCGCGCCTGGACGCACTACGAGCCGTGCTCGGCTGAGGAGCCGCGACCGCTCGTGGGGTCAGCGGATGAGGAAGTTGTCGAACTGCCAGGGATCGGACAGGTTCAAGCCGTCGCTCTCGTCGCCGAACATCGGGAACAGGTCGTTGCGGTCGCGTAGCGGGGTCCAGTCGGTGGGTGCCGAATGCAGCGTGCCCAGGTACTTGCGTGACACGGCGAGCACTTCGTCCCATGGCAGCTCGTCGGGCACGCGCAGGCCTGCCATCGGGTTCTCGATCATCCAGCTGACGGCGCCGATGATGCTGCCGCCGACCTGCAGCGTGGTGGCGCTCTGGCCGGGCAGAATGGCGCGGGCTTCGTCGATGGACAGCACCGAGCCGGTCCACCAGCTGGTGTAGTCGTGACCCATCAGCAGCACGCCCAGTTCATCGCGTCCACTGGTGATCTCGTTGTTGAGGATGCGCTGACGGCTCTGCATGGTCCAGTCGTTCTGGCGCAGCTCATGGATGCTGGCGATCGCTGATTCCGACGGGCAGTAGGCATAGTGCACGGTGGGCCGAAACACTGGATTGCCGAAGTCGTCCCACACCGTGAGGTGATCGCTCATCGTCAGTGCCTCGCCGTGGCGGATGACCATGCCGTTGATCGGCCCGCACGGCACCCACGAACGGACCCAGGTGTTCATGCCCGGCTGTGCCATGCAGATCTGATTCCGGGGGCCCTCGCCGATGTGCGTGTAGGCATTGCGTGGCAGGCGCAGCTCGTGCGTACCCCAGCCGATCTCGGCCGGTGCCACGCCTTCTTCGTACAGCCCATCGACCGACCAGGTGTTGACGAACTCGTCGAACTCCTTGGGCACGTTGGTGATCTGGGTGTCGCGTTCGCTGACGTGCACCACCTTGGTGCCGCTGAGGTGCGCGAGCACGTTGTACTGCCCGTCGGCGAGCGCCGATTCCAACGCACGGGTGCGCCCGCCGGCCAGCCCATCGGACAGCAGTCGGGTGCAGATCTCGCGCAGCGCCTGCTTCACGAAGTGGCTGACCAAGCCGGGGTTGGCCCCGTGCTCGATCACGGCCGTGGGGCCGTTGTTGTCGCCCCAGCCCGCCATCAGCCGGCGTAACTGCATGTGCCGTGCGTACAGCGTGCGTTCGATCGGGTGGGTGGTCTGCAGATCCTGATATGGATCCCACACCTCCACAGACGTGTTGAGGTAGCGCACGTTGTGATCGCGGCACCATTGCAAGATGGTGGGATTATCGATGTTCCAGGCAAGATCCAGCAGCAGGTCGCCGCTGCCGACGTGCGCTGTCAGGAACGAATCGATGTTGTCGGGCGTGACCCGATCTTGTTCGTACTGCACCCCCATGCCGAGGACTTCGGCAACGCGGGCCCGGTTGTCGACAAAATCGACAATGGTGATGCGATGTGGTTCGATCCCGACATCACGCACCAGCAGTGGAACGACGCACTGTGCGACCGATCCGCAACCGAGCACCAGCACCCGCTGGGGGCGGGCTGTCATTCAGCGGACTCCAGCACCAATTCAGCGAGTTGGGCTTCCAGGGCGGCGACACCTTCGGCGGCCAGCAGGCTCTGCCAATCGTACGCGATGCCCTTGCGGCCTGTCGTGGCTGTGCCATCGAATTGATTCATGAGAACGCCTCCCGGCATCGGATCGGTTTCCTTTCTGGCCGGACAGTTCCGGGCGCAGGAACGCTGACGATAACCAGTCCGTCGGGATGGCGCTACTCACTGATTCATCAGCCAGCAGCGCCTGACGCGTCGGTCAGATTGGCTAACCAAGTCAGCAGTTCGCGACACAGCAGCTCGCGGTCAAGATCGAGGGCCGCCACATGGCCGCTGTTGGGCAGATGCAGTCGGGTGACGGGTCCATGTCCGGCCGCTGCGACGGCACCAGCAAGCGCGTCGGCGTTCGCAGGATCAACCACAGTGTCGTGATCGCTCGACACGATCAGCATCGGTCGGTCGATGTCGTGCATGGCCACGTTGGCCAGCGTGGCGCCGTGCCCCAACTCGATCAGCGAGCGCACCGGCAGTTCGAGGTAGGCGCTGTCGTGGGCGGTTGGATCGCGCAGATCGGGGTGCCCCGCGGGCTGCATTGTGCGGCCGCGGGCGAGCAGGTAGTCGAGGTGCTCGGTGGCGTCGGGATCGGGTGGCAGCACCAACGGATTGATGGCGGCAATCCCGCGAATGGCAGGGCGCTGGCGGGCGGCGAGCAGCGCCAGGGTGGCGCCCATCGACTGGCCCACCAGCACGACGGCGCTGCATCGAGGGGACAGTTCGTCGATCGTGGCGAGCACGGCCTGCAGCCAGTCATCCCAGACGTAACCAGCGAGTTCGGTGGGCTGGGTGCCGTGCCCCGGCAGCTGTGGGGCGACCACGGCGTACCCGGCGCCGTGTACGGCGGCGGTGAGTGGCATCACGCTGTGCGGCGTGCCGCCAAGGCCGTGCAGGACGACAACACCAAGATGGCTCATACGGCGTTCATTGGGGCTCGAGTGCCCGGGTGAGGTCGGCGATCAGGTCCTCGGGATCCTCGAGCCCCACCGACACCCGCAGCAGCCCGCCAACGATGCCGGCCCCGGCGTGTTCGTCGGCGGTGAGACTGGCATGGGTGGTGGTGGCGGGGTGACACACCAGCGTCTCGGGACCGCCGAGCGATGTGGCCACGCGCGCCAGTTGCAGCCGGTCGAGCAGCGACGTCGCATGCGGCTGCCCGCCGGTCACCTCGAATGCCAACACGGTGCCGGGCTGGCGCATCTGGCGTTGGGCCAGGGCGTACTGGGGATGCGTGGGCAGGCCGGGGTAGTGCACGGCTGCCACGTGGGCGCTGCTCGCCAACTCCCTGGCGATCCGCAGTGCCGAGGCCGACTGGTGGGCGGTGCGCACCGCCAGCGTGCGGATGCCGCGCAGCGCGTTGAGCGCATCGGCCGGCGATGCCGTGGCTCCGTGCAACACCCCGTAGCCCCAGATCTCATCGAGCAGGTCGCGTTCGCCGGCGATGACGCCGAGGGTGGCGTCGTTGTGGCCGTCGATGCCCTTGGTGGCCGAATGCATGACGATGTCGATGCCGTGCTGCAGGGGTTGCTGGCCGAGCGGGGTGGCAAAGGTGGAGTCCACCACCTTGAACGGCCCGCGAATGGCACCGAGTTCGTCGAGGTCGATGAGCTCGAGCAGTGGGTTCGACGGCGTCTCGGCCAGGATCATCATCGTGCGCCCCGGCTGCACGGCGGCGGCGAACGCACCGGGTTGGCAACCGTCGACGTAGGTGACGTCGATACCGAATCGCCGGCATGGTCCCTGCAGGAACGCGAGCGTGCCGGCGTACAACTGCCGTTGGGCCACGATGTGGCTGCCCGACCCGCACAGCGCCAAGATCGTGGTGGTGAGCGCGCCCATCCCGCTCGCGTAGGCAATGGCGTCCTCGGCGCCCTCGAGCGCAGCAATCGCTTCCTCGAACGCGCGCACGGTCGGGTTCGAGTAGCGACTGTAGAACTCGCTGGAACGGCGGCCCGTTGCCCGCTTGCGGGCGTCCGCCAGGCCGTGCGAGACCCACGTGCTCGAGGCCCACAGCGGTGGGGCCAACGACATGCCGTTGGCCGAACGCCCCGCGGTGATGGCGGTGGTGGCGGGCCGCGGGTCGCCTGCAGCGGGTCTGTCGTTGTTCACGCTGACAGAGTAGGTGGCCGTACCCGCCCTGAGAAAGCGCTATTCCGGGTGCCCGGGTCGGTACCCTGATGCAGACATGCCTGATTCTCCAGCCCATCTCGGTGCTGCTCGCGGTCGGCGGACTCGTCCGCACAAGACCGCCGACGATTCCACGTCCGAGCACACCGAGTCCCCCAGCACCATCGCCCCCATCTATACGCCCACCGGATTTGCCGCCCTCGGCGTGCCTCCCGACGTGGACGCTGGCCTCGCCGCGGCGGGATTCGCCCAGCCGTTCGCCATCCAGACCGAGGCCATCCCCGTCGCCCTTACCGGTGCCGACGTGTGCGGGCGCGCCCGCACGGGTTCGGGCAAGACGCTCGCCTTCGGCGTGCCGTTGCTCGCACGCCTGTCGGGCAAGGCCCAGCCGAACAAGCCCCGCGGTCTCATCCTGGTGCCGACGCGTGAGCTCGCCCTGCAGGTTGCAGAAGTGCTCGAACCCGTGGCCAACGCGTGTGGCTTCGGTGTGCTCGCCGTGTACGGCGGGTCGTCACGGCACAAGCAGATCGATGTCCTCAACGAGGGTGTCGAGGTGGTGGTGGCCACCCCGCTGCGGCTCATCGACCTCCTGAAGAACAACGAACTCGACCTCGATCAGATCGAGGTGCTCGTGCTCGACGAGGCCGACCGTATGGCCGACGACGGTTTCACCCCGCAGGTGGAATGGATCCTGCGCAAGATCACCGGTGAGCACCAGACCATGTTGTTCTCGGCAACGCTCGATGGCGATGTCGGCCATCTGGTACGTCGTTACCTGAAGGACCCCATCGAGGTGTCCATCGATGCGCCCACCGACACGGTTGGCACCATGCATCACCTGTTCCTCGCCGTGCACCGCATGGACAAGGACAAAGTGGTTGCGTCCATCGCCAGCTCGTTCGAGCGGGTCATCGTGTTCTGTGCCACCAAGCGCACGTGCGATCGCGCCACGCTGGCGCTGCAGGAACTGGGCGTGCGTGCCATGGCGATCCACGGCGACCTGCCCCAGCCGTCACGGGAGAAGGCGCTGAAGCGCTTCACCATTGGCGAGATCGCAATCCTCGTCGCCACCGATGTAGCCGCTCGCGGTATCGACATCGATGACATCGGCGCGGTCATCCACTACGAGCCCGCCGCCGACGGCAAGGCCTATCTGCACCGCAGCGGTCGTACCGCCCGCGCCGGCAAGGACGGCTGGGCGGTCACGCTCGCCGAGTACAACCAGCACGTGCAGTGCACGGTGCTGCAGCGTGCACTGCGCCTGCCGTTCACCAAGCCGTTCGAGGTGTTCTCGAACAACCCCAAGCTGCGCAACCTGCACGAGTTCGATTTCCTCGTCCAGTAGGTCCATGCGTGCCGCTGGGTTCGGGCGCCGGGATTCTGGCGTCTGCGGCCGTTGCTATTTCAGCCAGCTGGGTCGGTGCGCCTCGTACGAGTCGATCTCATCGGTGTGGGTCATCGTGATGCCCACGTCGTCGAGGCCGTTCAGGAACCGGTGTTGGTTCTGCGCCGCCATCTCGAAGTGCTCGGTGAAGCCGATCGAAGGAATCTCCACGAGGAGCCGTTCCATATCGACGGTGATCTCCACGTTCGGGTCGGCCTCGATGGCGGCCCAGATGCGCTCGACGGCCTGAACCGTGAGCCCTACGGGTGCCAGGCCGTTCTTGGTGCAGTTGTTGAAGAAGATGTCGCTGAAGCTCGGCGCAATGACGGCGTCGAAGCCGTACTGCTGGATGGCCCACACGGCGTGTTCGCGTGACGAGCCGACCCCGAAGCTCGGTCCGGCCACCAAGATGGTGGCACCCGAGTACCGTTCGTCGTTGAGTACGAAGTTGCGATCGTCGCGCCACGTGCTGAACAGACCCTTTTCGAAGCCGGTGCGCTCGACGCGCTTGAGCCAGTCGGCTGGGATGATCTGATCGGTGTCGACGTCGCTGCGCTTCAGCGGGACGCCGCGTCCGGTGATGACTCGTACTGCTTTCATGACTGGGCTGCTTTCTGGAGATCAGCGGGTGTGGCGAAATGGCCGAGGATGGCTGTCGCAGCAGCGATCTCGGGCGACACCAAATGGGTGCGCCCGCCGCGGCCCTGACGGCCCTCGAAGTTGCGGTTGCTGGTGCTGGCCGAGCGCTCGCCGACGGCGAGTTTGTCGGGGTTCATCGCCAGGCACATACTGCAGCCGGGTTCACGCCAGTCGGCGCCCGCTGCGGTGAAGATGGCGGGCAGGCCCTCGGCCTCGGCCTGGGCCTTCACGGCATGGCTTCCGGGCACCACCATCACGCGCTTCACGGTGACCGTGTGGCCGCGCATCACGGCGGCGGCGGCGCGGAGGTCCTCGATGCGGCTGTTGGTGCAACTGCCGATGAACACCGTGTCGACCGTGATGTCCCGAATGGGTGTGCCGGCGGTGAGGCCCATGTACTCGAGCGCACGTGCCACCGTCTCGCGGGTGGTGGGATTGTCGTAACTGTCGGGAGACGGAACGACATCGTCGATACCGGCGACCTGGCCGGGGTTGGTGCCCCAGGTGATCTGCGGTGTCAACGTGGTGGCATCGATGAAGACCTCTTTGTCGAAGGTTGCACCGTCGTCAGAGCGCAGCGTGCGCCAATCGGCCACAGCGGCATCCCACTCGGTGCCCGCTGGCGCGTTGGCGCGGCCGTTCAAGTACGCAAAGGTGATGTCGTCGGGGGCGATGAGGCCGGCCTTGGCGCCCGCCTCGATGCTCATGTTGCACACCGTCATGCGCCCCTCCATGCTGAGCGACCGAATGGTCGAGCCGCGGTATTCGATGACATGGCCGATGCCGCCGCCGGTACCGATCTCGCCGATGATCGCCAAGATGACATCCTTGGCGGTCACACCGGCGGGCAGTGCGCCATCCACGGTGACGGCCATCCACTTCGGTCGGCTCTGGGGCAGCGTCTGGGTGGCGAGCACGTGCTCGACCTCGCTGGTGCCGATGCCGAAGGCCAGCGCACCGAAGGCGCCATGGGTGGCGGTGTGGCTGTCGCCGCAGACCACGGTCATACCCGGCAGGGTGCGGCCCTGCTCGGGGGCGATCACGTGCACGATGCCCTGCAGGGGATCGCCCATGCGGAAATTGGTGATTCCGAACTCGGCGGTGTTCTCGCGCAACACCTCGACCTGACGTGCCGAGATGGGGTCAGCGATCGGCTGATCGATGTTGGCCGTCGGCACGTTGTGGTCCTCGGTGGCGATGGTGAGGTCGGGTCGGCGGATACCGCGCCCGCTCAGGCGCAGGCCGTCGAAGGCCTGCGGGCTCGTGACCTCATGGACCAGGTGGAGATCGATGTACAACAGATCGGGTTCATCCGGTGCGCTGTGCACGACGTGACGGTCCCAGACCTTCTGGGCCAACGTCGTTGGGACTGCTGTCAAGGGTTGTGGTGCCGGAGCCATTGCCGCTGTCTCACTTTCTGAGATATCATTCTCTCTTTATGGACAGCATATCCGGCGTGGGGGTACTCGACAAGGCGGTCGGGGTACTGCGCTCGCTCAGCACAGAGGGCCCGCTTGGGCTGGCAGACCTGCAAACCGCCACGGGGCTGCCCCGCGCCACGGCACACCGCCTCGCGGTAGCGCTGGAGGCGCATGGCCTGGTGCGGCGCGACGGTGCCGGACGGTTCTGCCTGGGTTTCGAGTTGATCGCCATGGGCCGGGCCGCCGCTGAGGCGTTCCCGCTGGGCGAGCTGGCCCGGCCAGCGCTGGTGGCGTTGCGCGACAGCACGGCCGAGAGCGTGCAACTGTTCGTACGTGAGGGCGACGACCGGCGCTGTGTGGTGTCGCTGCAGTCGCCACACGGATTGCGCTGGATCGTGCCAGAGGGCGCCCGACTGCCGTTGGGTTTCGGGTCCGCCGGGCATGTCCTGATGGATACGCGCCGTGCCGGTCGGTCCGGGCGCGCTACGACACAGTGGGTTGAAAGTGTGGAAGAGCGCGAGCCCGGCGTTGCCTCGGTCTCGGCCGCAGTGCTCGGCCGCGACGGTGCCGTGGTGGCTGCGGTCAGCATCAGTGGTCCGGTCGAACGGCTGACCCGCCAACCGGGCAAGCACTTCGGGGCCGCCGTCGTCGATGCTGCCGGTGCCGTTTCGCTGGCCATCGCCGACTTCCAGATCTGACCCCATTTCCAGATCCGACCCTCTTTCCAGATCCGACCCTCTTTCCAGACGGGACATCGGTGGAGCACCCAGGCGTTGGTGGATGCATCAACACTGAACATTGCCATCTGGTTCGAGCGGCGCCTGGACATGTCCCTCGGGTTTCACTTCGCCTTCGCCCGCCTGTACGGCATCGTGGTCAACGATCCTCTGGGCCTGATCGATGATCATGCACAGGCGGCGCGCAGCAGCTTCATCGATGAGTCCGATGACGTGTATCAACTGCTCGCCGGTTCGGCCGGCGTGATCGCCCGGTCCTTCGACGCCGCAGCCATCGTCACCGCCGGCTGGGCCGCACCGATGGGCGCTGATGGTTCGATGACCCAGCGGGCCAGTCGGCACCCGCAGCGCCGACGGGTGCGCGCCGTTGCGGCGGTGGGCGATGCGGGCGTGGCCAGCCTGATCCGGTTCGAGGACGACCCGGAGTGTGTGATCCGTCAGGCCGCACCGGGTTCGGGCGAACTGGCGGATGCCCTCGGTGCAATGTGGTTCGGCGATCCCCGCCCCTTGCCCGACCAGCGCGCAGTGGTGTTCCGCGGTTGCCGGCGCCGGTTGTGACGGCCAGCGGTGCTGGCCAGTGGTGGCCGGGTCGGGCTACCGGGTCGGGCTACTTGGCGGCGGCGCCCACGGCAACGAGGTCGACGACCAGGACCAGGTCGGTGACAGCGGGCAACGAGTTCTGCGTGTTGCCGGCCGAGCCGAAGCCATCCTCGGAGGGCACGATGATGAGGCGGCGTCCGCCGACCTTCATGCCGGTGATCCCCTTGACCAATCCGGGGATGGTGGTGTCCGTGAGCGGGATCTTGGCGGCCTTGCCATCGTTCCAGGTGGTCTGCAGCAGCGCTGCGGTGTCGCCGCGGTAGGCGCTGATCTGCACGTAGGCGGTGGACCCAGCCGTGGCTTCGTCACCGGTACCGGTGATGAGATCGGTGGTGCTCACCTTCGAGGCGCCAACGCTGGTGGGGATGCTCACCTTCGGGGCGTCGGCAGGGTTGGCGTCGGGCACGTTCACGCCGGGGGTGATGGACAGGGCATCGATGACGAAGGTGAGCGCGTCGCCGGCCTTGATGATGTTGCCCTGGGGGTTGTTGCCATAGGCGAGGTCGGCGGGGATGTCGAGCTGGCGGCGCCCGCCGGCCTTGATGCCGACGAGGCCCTGATCCCAACCGGTGATGACGCCACCGGCGCCGAGCGTGAGGGTGAAGGGCCTTCCCTCGTCGTAGCTGTTGTCGAACTCGGTGCCGTCGGCCGAACGAACACCGACATAGTTGACGGTGATCTCGTCGCCGGCCTTGGCAGCGTCACCGGTGCCTTCGGTGAGGTCGGTGATGACCAGCTTGGTGGGGAGATCCTTGGGGACGTTCACCGTGGGCTTGGCGGCGGAACCGCTGGCGTTGGGGTCAGACACCGGTGATGAACCAGCACTGGCGTCAGAGGTCGGCGACGAACCAGCAGCGGAGACGGCGGACTTGGTGCTGCTCGAGCACCCTGCGAGGAGGGCGAGTGAGACGACAGAAGCGGTAATCAGGCGACGCATCCGGGTGACCCTATCTGCCGGGGTGGGGCTGCGGCACGCGCCCGTGATCGTCGGGTCCGGCCTGCAACCAGACGACCTCGGCCTCGCCCATGGCAGTGGAGGGGCCAGCGTTGACCATTGGCCACAGTTCTTCTGACATCCGCCGGTAGTTGCCGGTGGCGTGGAGCTCGCCGAGGATCGCGTACAGGCCGAGGTTGATGCGTTGGATGAAGACGAACGATCTCGGAACCGTCGCGTACTGCGAGATCGGGCTCGAGCGGTCGAAGGTGTGGCGCACGATACGCGAGCTGTACTCGGGGGTCCAGGTCATGACCTGGTCCTCGCGCACGGCTTGGTAGAACTGCGAGAAGTACTGGCCGGCGGCTGCCGTGTCCACCGGGGCGTCGCGCTGCAGCATGCCGGCGTCTTCGATGATCCGCCGGAACTCGGCGTCGTCACGGCGCACTGCGGCGGCCTGCACCATGCTCTCGAAGGTGTGCAGCTCGGCATCGGTGAAGTGCTTCACCAGGCCGAAATCGAGGAAGGTGACGCGCCCGTTGCCGTGGAACAGGTAGTTGCCCGGATGCGGGTCGCCGTTGAACGCCTTGAACCGGTACAGGCTGCGGAACACGAACCGGAAGATGCACTCGGCGGCGAGGTCGCGCTCGCGCTGGTCCCAGGTGAGTAGCTCCTGCCAGGTGGACCCCACCACGAGCTCGGTGGTGAGCACGCGAGCCGAGCAGAGGTGATCGATCACCTCGGGCACGTGGATGAACGGGTGGTCGCGGTAGTAGGCGTGGAAGGCGCGTTGGTTCTCTGCCTCGAGCCGGTAGTCCAGCTCCTCGGCCAGGCGGGTCTTGATCTCCTCGACCATCTCGGTCGGGTCCAGACCCCCGAAGCCCTGTTTCAGGATGGTGCCGAGCAGCTCGGTATTGCGCAGGTCGGCGGCGATGGCCTGATCCACCCCGGGGTACTGCACCTTCACCGCCACAGCGCGTTCGGCGCCGGTGATGGGGTCGATGATGATGGCTCGGTGCACCTGGCCGATGGATGCCGAAGCGATGGGGTCGGGGTCGAAGGTGACGAACAGTTCGCCGATCGGTGCGCCGAGTTCGCGCTCGATGGCGCCGATGGCCAACTCGGCACTCATCGGGGGAGCGTTCGACTGCAACTGCGACAGGGCGACACGCAATGGCTCGGGGAGGCCCTCGTCGAGGTAGCTCGCCATCTGGCCGAGCTTCATCATCGCGCCCTTCATCTGACCGAGACGGTCGGCGATCTGGTCGGCGGTCTTCAGCTCGCGGGCGTGATCCAGCTCGATGCGGCGTTCGGCACTGGCGAACACCTTGCGAGCCCGGGTGGTTGCGTAGTTGGCGCCGACGCGCACGGCGAGCCCGGCGAGTTGGGTGTTGCGTGCGGTCCTGCCGCGTCGGGCAATCGCGTGCTGCAGTCGCTTGCGCGGCCGCGCTGCTCGGTCGCTGCTCATGGCAGCACGCCGGCTCGTTCGCACACCGAGTGCACCGCGCGGATCAGCGTGGGCACGAACCGGTCGGCGTTGGCGATACAGGCGTCGTGGTCGCCGTCGACGCGGAACGCCTCGGCCCCGGTGATCGATTCGAACAGGCGCACCTGGCGCCGAACGGGCACCACGCGGTCGCGCATGGTGATGAGCACCGAGGTCGGCACGTCGACATCGTTCAGCCAGGGACGCGAGGAGAAGTTGCCGATAGCCCGTCCAGCTTCGAGCACCATGCGCCATTCGTGGCGCGATGCCTGCTCGATGGCCCAGGGCTCCCACTCGCTGCTCTTGCGCTGCAGGTAGATCTGCTGGGTGAGCCACTGTCGTGCCTGCGCCGGTGCCAACCGCGACAGCGCAGCCAAACCGGAAAGACCCGCGAAGGACAGTTTCTCCTCGCGGCTCGAGGCGAACGAACCGGCAGTCGCGCACAGCACCAGGCCGAGCACGTGCGCTCGGTGCTGTTTCCACATCAACTGGGCCACGGGTCCGCCCATGCTGTAGCCGACAGGGATGTAGCGATCGATACCGAGCATGTCGGCGAGCGCTGCGGCGTCGTCGGCACAGTCGCTGAGTTTGAAGACCTTGCGGCTTCGAATGCCACCACCGTGGCCCCGGTGATCGATGGCAACCACCCGGAAGTGCTCGGCCAGCGCAAAGTAACTGGTGAACCAGTTCAGGTCGGCGCTGGCGGTCCACCCGTGCAGCAAGATGAGGGTGGGGGCGGTGGGCGACGGACCGGCGAGCTCGCGGACGAACGTGGTGCCGCGGCCCTCCAGCTCGATCTCGCGGCCCGGTGGGAGCAAAGGTTCGCGGACGCCGCCGCCGTCACGCAGTGCCACTCAGGCAGGCCCCGCAGCGAGGATCTTCACCTTGAGTTCGCCGTTCGGGGCGGCGTAGTGCACCCACGAACCAACGCTCGCGCCGAGCAGTGCGCTGCCCAGCGGCGAACCGGGGCTGACGATGTCGAAGCCGTCGATGCGTTCTTCGACATGGCCGATGATGTAGGTCTCGGCCATGTCGTCGGAGTCGCCCTCGTACACAACCGTGATCTTCTGACCGACGCGGACCTCGCCCTCGGGCCCGGAATCGATGACCTCGCCGTTCTCGAGCAGGTACTCGAGCTGGCGGATCCGGCCCTCCATGTGGCCCTGCTCATCCTTGGCGGCGTGGTAATCGCCGTTCTCCTTGAGATCGCCCATCTCGCGGGCACGCTCGATCTTTTCGGCGACAGCGAACCGTCCGCGGGTGCTGAGATCGTCGAACTCGGCCTGCATGCGGTCGTACGCCGTGCGGGAGAACTGGTGGATTGCCATCCCCCAAACGATAGCTGCGCGACCCGAAAGTGGGTGGCCGGGTTTGATGTCTCCTACAATGCAGCCCCTATGACGCATCGGATTGCAGTAATTGGCGGCGACGGTATCGGTCCGGAGGTCACGGTTGAGGCGCTGAAGGTCATACGCGCTGCTGGCGTAGACATTGCCACGACCGACTTCGAGCTGGGCGGCGCCCGCTATCTGCGTGACGGCGAGATCCTGTCGGACGCCGTGCTCGACGAACTGCGCGGGTTCGATGCCATCTTGCTCGGCGCCGTCGGTGCCCCCGATGTGCCGCCCGGTGTCATCGAGCGTGGCCTGCTGCTGAAGATGCGTTTCGAGCTCGATCTCTACATCAACCAGCGGCCGTTCGTGGGCACCGCCCCAGGGCACGACGCGCCTCACGACTTCGTGGTCATCCGTGAAAACACCGAGGGCCCCTACGTCGGTGAGGGTGGCGTCCTGCGCAAGGGCACGCTCAACGAGGTGGCCACGCAGGGCAGCGTCAACACGCGTATGGGTGTCGAGCGCTGCATTCGCTATGCGTTCGAGTTGGCGTCCGGCCGCGAGCGCAAGCACGTCACCCTGGTACACAAGACCAATGTGCTCACCTTTGCCGGCGACCTGTGGCAGCGCACGTTCAACATCGTTGCCGCCGACTACCCGCAGGTCGGTACCGCCTACAACCATGTCGATGCCGCCTGCATCTATTTCGTGCAGGATCCCCACCGCTATGACGTCATCGTGACCGACAACCTCTTCGGCGACATCCTCACCGACCTCGGCGGTGCAATCAGCGGTGGTATCGGCCTGGCGTCGTCGGCCAACCTCAACCCCGCTCGCACCGGTCCGTCGATGTTCGAGCCCGTGCACGGTTCGGCCCCCGACATCGTGGGCACCGGCAAGGCCAACCCCACCGCAGCGATCCTCAGCGCAGCGCTCATGCTCGACTTCCTCGGCGAGCCCGCTGCAGCTGACCGCGTTCGAGCTGCCTGCGCCGACCCTGTTAGCGGCAGCACCAGCCAGATCGGCGACTCAATCGCTGCTCGCCTCATCCGCTGATCTAGCGTGATTCAACACACATATCACTGACCGCAGCCATTGGGCTCGAACAAGGGGGACCAGATGCCGATCCAGACCACGCCGAAAATTTGGATGAACGGAGAGCTCGTCGATTGGGACAAGGCCCAGGTGCATGTGCTCACGCACACGCTGCACTACGGCACCGGCGTGTTCGAGGGCATTCGTGCCTACCCGACCGCCGACGGCCCGGCGGTGTTCCGGCTCACCGAGCACATCAAGCGCCTGTTCAACAGCGCACACATCCTCGGCATGGAGATCCCCTATACCGTCGAGGAACTCGTCGAGGCAACGAAGATCACCGTTGCCAGTACCGGCCTGCCCGGCTGTTACGTGCGCCCCCTTGCGTACTACGGCTATGGGGAGATGGGCCTCAACACCCTGCCGTGTCGCACCGACGTTGCCATCGCCTGCTGGCCGTGGGGTGCTTACCTGGGTGACGACGCCGTCAGCAAGGGCGTGCGGATGAAGATCAGCTCGTGGACCCGCCACGATCACAACACCATGCCGCCGGCTGCCAAGACCGTGGGCAACTACGTCAACTCCTCGCTCGCCAAGGTGGAAGCGCTGAAGGCCGGCTACGACGAGGCCATCATGCTCGCCCCCAACGGTCTCGTCGCGGAGTGCACGGGTGAGAACATCTTCGCCGTGCGCAACGACATCATGATCACCCCACCCCTCTCGGCTGGCGCGCTCGAGGGCATCACCCAGAACAGCGTGATGACCATTGCCCGCGACCTCGGCTATGACGTGCGTGTCGACAACCTCGCCCGCAGCGATCTGTACATCGCCGAGGAGATCTTCGTGTGCGGAACTGCCGCCGAGATCAGCAGCGTCAACTCCGTCGACGATCGCGCCGTGCCCTGCCCTGGTCCGAAGACCCAGGCCATCGCCGAGATCTACCTCGACGCCGTCAAGGGCAAGGTTGACAAGTACAAGCACTGGTGCGAGCTCGCCGTCTGAGCCGGGCTGTCTCGAGCGGTTGAGCGTGCCCGGCCCGTGCGAACCGGCCGGGCACGTTCGCGTCGCTGAACCCCCACCCAGGCCGAAAAAGTCGAGCGCCCCCGGCTGCGCTGCCGACGGTGGGGTCGGCGCGCCACCGGGGGCGGCTCTTCACGGGATGATCCACGGCTGATCGACCTTCCGGTGTTACCCTTCGCTCGTTCAGATTCTCACCCGTCGGAGTTCCCTCCGGCGGGTGAGCCGCTTTTCAGGCTTGTCTCCCCGGTTGCCCGGTTCCACGCCCCCAAATGTCTCCGGTGCGCCCGGCTCGCCGGTTGCCCGGGTCTGCCTTCTGCACCCTCGACGGCTCGAGGTGTCCGACGTTGCCGCCGTACTCCTGCAGATCCCCTCGGCCTTGGGCATTGCTGCCCTCTGCTCCGGTTCTCGTTGACGACCGGTGTTGCCACCGACCGCCCGAGCTGTGGTCATCCCCCGGTTCGTCGTGTCACAGTGGCCCCGATCGGGTTCGGCCGTGCGGCTTGCGCCGTTCGTCCTCCCCCGGTGGGCCGCTTCGTCGTGCGAACCGGTGTGAGAGCATCGTGCACCCTGCATCACCGCAGGTCAAGCGGTATTTTTGAAGTCACAGGGTTATCCACTGAGAAACCGGGTAATCCCCAGAAGTTTCTTGTTCGTCCACCGCAAGCACACAGGTTGCCCACAGCTCACAGGTTGACGGTGGGCTCTTCTCGCGGCACAATGGGTCTGTGATCACCACCAACTCGCCCAGTGCCGTCGGCCGAATCATCATGATTCGCTAGCGCACGTCACTGCCGACGTGCGCTCTGAGCCGCCCCTCCCGGGCGGCTCTTTCATTTCTCCGCCCAACCCGCTCCTGTTCTTGTCCAGGCCCGATTCCGAGGAACCACGATGACGCAACCAACCAGCCTTCCCAGTCTCACCCCCGTCGGCGGCGACCCCGTCGAGGTGTTCGACACCACACTGCGCGACGGCCTGCAGGTCGAGGGCGTGTCGGCCAGCGTGGAGGACAAACTGCGTATTGCCGAGCAGCTCGATTTCCTGGGCGTGCACTTCATCGAGGGCGGCTGGCCGGGCGCCAACCCCAAAGACATCGAGTTCTTCGCTCGAGCTGCGAACGAGCTGAGGCTGACGACGTCGACCATGGTGGCGTTCGGTTCCACCCGCCGGCCCAAGGGCAAAGTCGACGACGACGCCACGTTGCGCAACCTCATCGACGCCGGCACCGATGCGGTGTGCATCGTGGCCAAGAGTTGGGACTATCACGTGCTCAATGCGCTGCAGACCACGCTCGACGAGGGCGCCGCGATGATCTCCGATTCCGTCGAGTACCTGGCCGCCCACGGCAAGCGCGTGCTGGTCGACATGGAGCACTTCTTCGATGGCTACAAGCGCAACCCCGAGTTCGCGCTGCGTGCCCTCGAGGCAGCCATCATCAAAGGTGCCAGCCATGTGGTGCTGTGTGACACCAACGGCGGCTCGCTGCCCCACGAGGTGCAATCCATCGTCACGGCCGTACACCGCCACGTTGGTAGCGATGTCATCATCGGCATCCACTGCCACGACGACACCGGCTGTGCGGTGGCCAACAGCATGGCTGCAGTGCTGGCAGGCGCACGACACATCCAGGGCACGCTCAACGGCCTCGGCGAACGCACCGGTAACTGCAACCTCACGACGGTCATCCCCAACCTGCAGGCGAAGCTGGGCATGCCGTGCCTGCCCGAGGGCCGGATGGAACGGCTCACATCGGTGAGCAATCACATTGCCGAGGTGCTCAATCGTCCGCTCAACCCGCAGGCGCCCTATGTGGGGTCATCGGCGTTCGCGCACAAGGCCGGCCTGCACGTGTCGGCGATCGCCCGGGCCAAGGATGCTTACGAGCACATCGACCCCGAACTGGTCGGCAACGGCACGCGCTTCGTCGTCAGCGAGATGGCCGGTAAGGCCACCATCACGATGAAGGCCGCCGAGCTCGGCCTGGCGATGGACGGCCCGGCCATCAACCAGGTCATCGACGACCTGAAGCGGCTCGAGCACGAGGGGTATCACTTCGAGGCGGCCGATGCGTCGCTCGAACTGCTCATGCGCAAGGCCACCGGGTGGACGCAGGACTATTTCCGGGTCGAGAGCATGCGTGTCATCACCGACGAGTTGCTCAATGGCGACTTCACCACCGAGGCCACCGTCAAGGCGTGGATCGGCGAGCAGCGGTATGTGCACACCGCCGAGGGCAACGGCCCGGTCAACGCCATCGACACGGCGCTGCGTGCTGCACTGGCGGGCCCGTATCCAGAGCTGAGCAAGGTGCACCTCACCGACTACAAGGTGCGCATCCTCGACGGGGCGACAGCCACCGGCGCCGTCACCCGCGTGCTCATCGACGCCACCAACGGCGAGCGCTCGTGGACCACCATCGGGGTCAGCAGCAACATCATCGAAGCCTCATGGCGGGCACTCGAGGAGTCGTTGATCTTTGGCTTGTTGCACTCGGCAGGGTAGAACTAACACCATGGCTGCACCCAAGTTCGCTCCCGTTCCAGCGGTCGAGTCCGTCCGCACGTACGAATCACCCGAGTACGTGCCGGCCAGTTGGTCGCCCGTGCGGCCTGGCGAGATCGACGGCCGTCAGCCGAGCGGCAGCCAGCTGGGCTATCAGGGCCCGGATCAGGGCTATGTCCTCTTGCTCGCCGAGCGCGTGCGGCCGCGGCTTCGAGTGCCGTCCGACGAATCCTCCAACGATGCCGTGGTGGGCTGCATCAACATCGCATTGCGTCGGGCGTCTCTGTACGGCCGTGCCCCGGTGATGCACGATCTCACCATTGCGTTCACCATCTGGGGTTGGCTCGATGCTGCCCCGCCGGCCGATCTGCTGGCCCGCCGGCGCGAGCTGTTCGAGGGTGTGGCGCACACTGCCCAGCACTACACCGAGGGGCGCGTCATCGCCGATCTCGTGCCCGAGGCCACGTTGCGGCTCACCCCCGCCCAGGCCGCCGAGGCGTTTCCGGCGCGCTGGCGCGAACTCACCGGCGCCTGAACCCGCCACCTGAACCCGAAGGGGTCATATGACACAGTCGATCACACTCACCGACGAGCAGCGCGAGTTCCGTTCTGTCGTGCGGCAGTTCTGTCGCGACAAGATCGCGCCGCAGGCGGCCGAGACCGATCGCAACGGCACCTACAACTGGCAGGCGTTCGAGGCCTTGCAGTCAATGGAGCTCACGGGCTTGTCGTATCCGGTCGAATACGGCGGCGCTGGGGCATCGTTGGTCGATCAGGCCATCGTGGCCGAGGAGATCGCTGCGGCGTGCGCAGCTACCAGCCTGATGTTTCTCATCAGCAAGCTGGCGATGTTGCCGGTACTCAACTTCGGAAGCGAAGAACTGAAGAGCACGTACATTCCGCGCATCTGTAGTGGCGAGAGCCAGGGCAGCTACGCCCTCAGCGAAGCCGATGCCGGAAGCGACGTGGCCTCGATGACCACCAAGGCCCAGGCCGATGGCGATTCGTGGATTCTCAATGGCTCGAAATGCTGGATCACCAACGCTGGCATCAGCGATCTCTACACGGTGTTCGCGCGCACGTCTCCCGATCGGCACACCGGCCTCACTGCCTTCTTGGTGAAGGCCGAGTGGGGCGTGCAGGTGGACAAGCTCGAGCACAAGTTGGGCATCAAGGGATCGCCCACCGGGGTCATTCGATTCAACGATGTGCGCGTGCCCGATTCGCATCGCATCGGCGCGATTGGCCAAGGCTTTGCGGTGGCAATGCACACGCTCGACCGCAGCCGGCCCACCATCGGCGCGCAGGCCGTGGGCATTGCCCAGGGTGCGCTCGACTTCGCGATTGGTTACCTGAAGGAGCGGCGCACGTTCGGCCGCCCGTTGGCCGACAACCAGGGGCTGCAGTGGATGGTTGCCGATTGCGCGATGCGCATCGAGGCTGCTCGCCACATGGTGCACCGGGCCTGTGCGATTGCCGATGAAGGCGATCCGCACGGTGAGCTGTCGGTGGCCGGTGCGATGGCCAAGTGCTTTGCCAGCGATGTGGCCATGCAGGTCACCACCGACGCCGTACAATTCCTCGGCGGGTATGGCTATACCAACGAGTTCCCGGTCGAGCGGATGATGCGCGATGCCAAGATCACCCAGATCTACGAGGGCACCAACCAGATCCAGCGCATGGTGATCGCAAAGCACACGCTGAGGTGAGCCTGCGGTGGGTGTGCCGGGGACGTGCTCCCGATGAGGGCTCGAGGAGGGCCCTTCGTGGCTGAACCAAGGGCCCCGCTGGACGTGCGCGACGTCGAGTCGGATGACTCCAGCCTCGACTGGCTGCACCCTCGGCCACCGGGGCGGGCGACGGTGTCAGAGATGGTGCGCGCCTTTTGGCCGTTCACGCGCGGGAGCCGACGCGTGCTCGGCCTGCAACTCGCCGTGTCGTTGCTGCTCTTCGCGCTGCTTGGCATACTGCCCCTGCTCACCGGTGACCTGCTGCGCACTGCGCTGAACACCTTCGATGTGGGAGACAAGGCACACCAGTACGTCGAGAACTGGTTGGCGCTGCAGTCGGAGAACCCGGCGATCCTGAGCACGATCGACCTCAGCAGCGCCGATCGTGAGTCCGTGCTGGTGGGAATCCGCGCCTCCGCGGCGAGCGCGCTCGAGACCAGCTCGACCGGGCTGCTGGACGCTCTTTTTGTCGATGGGCGCACCTACCGCACCGCTGGATCGTTGGGGAAAGCAATCGCGCTGCACGCCGGCGAGGTCGAGGACAGCTACGGCCCCGTCGTCAACGCGGTCATTGCTGACGGCCGTATCGGGCGGGCCGAGCTGGACGAGCTGCGTGTACCAAAAACCGGCGCCGTTGCGATGGACCGCACGAACGGTTTCGATTACCTGGTCAGCGTGTTGGCGCTGCACCCCGCTGCCAGCAACCAACGCAGCGATGCGCGGATCAGTTCGTTCACCGGGGAGCTGCTCCGTTTTGCCGGCGTTGTGGTGGCAGCAGTGATGCTGCGGGCCATTGCCGTCGGGCTTGCAATCAATGCCACATCAGCCAGTGCGCGCCGGCTGCAGGATGCGGTGTTCGAACGGGTCCACGACACGGCGCTCGTTGAAGCCGGAGCGCTCGGGCGACCGAGCATGCTCAGCCGATGCACCACCTACGTCGATCAAGTGCAAGAGGCGTTGCTGAAGGCGCAGACCGATGGTGTGCTGGCCTTCGCCAGCCTGTTGCTGTCGCTGTCGCTCGTACTGTGGATCGATGTCCCGATCGGCATGATGTTGATTGGGGCAGTGCTGATCTTCGAGTTCATTCGACGCATCGTTTCGTCGCGGTGGACCGCGTTGGCTCATCAGCGGCTCGATTTCAAGACGGTGCTCAGCGAGACCACCGACGCTGCCGTGAGCACTGTGGCATCGGTGCGTGCCATCCGGGCCGAGGAGCAATTCCGCCGACGCTTCCGCCACGAGGCCGACGAGGTGCGGTCCTGGACGACCCGTCTCCAACGCTTTGGGGAGGCCTTCGGCCTCACGGCGTTCGCCATCGGTCAGGTCGGTGTGCTCATCGTCATCTCGGTGGTCGGCTTCTTGCGCTCGGACCTGTCGATCGGCGAGGCGACTGCAGCGGTGCTGTACGTGCGGGCCGTTGCCGAGGCCATGTCGAGCCTGCCGACGGTGCTCATCCACCTGCATGAGGCGGCGCCGTACATGCGCCGGCTCCGTCGCGTGCTGCTTGCGCCGGTTCGCCGCGCCGAGCCCGCTGACCCGGTGCTGCTGCCGACGCGCCCCGGCGCGCTGCACGCCGAGAACATGGGATACAGCGAGCCCGACGGGTCGGGTGGATGTGTTGATGTCTCGTTCACGGCAACGGCGTTGCGGTGGACCATGCTCGTCGGGCCAGTCGGCAGCGGGTACGAATCGATCGGCGCTGTGGCAGCAGGGCTTGAGCGACCGGACACCGGACGGGTCCTGCTCGACGACGTCGACCTTGCCAGCGCCTCGCTCGGAGATGTCTGCGGCCACGTTGCAGTACTCCCGGCGAATTCGGTGGTGCTGGAGGCAACCCTGGCCGAGAACCTGACGGTGCTCCGCCCCCAGGCAACGGTGGAGGAGATCGACAGAGCAGTTGTTGCTGCCGGCCTGACCGACCTCGTTGCCCGACTGCCCAACGGGACGAGCTCGCCCGTCGGGGGTCGTCGCCGGCCGGTGGGGCCCCAGGACCGGGCGCGCATCGGCCTGGCGCGTGTGCTGATCAGCCATGCAGAGGTCGTGATCATCAGCGATCCCACCGTGGGCCTCGACCTGGAGGCAGGCGAGGATTTCTGGGCGAGCGCCCGTCGCCACCTGGATGGTCGCATCGTGATCGCGTCGACGCCCCGTCTGGACATGATCGACGCACGCGATCAAGTGCTGGTGCTCGAACACGGCGCGGTGGTCGATGTCGGCACCCGGGCCGAACTGCTCGCCCGTCAGGGCGTGTTCACCCGGCTCTGGCAGCGCATGCTCGATGGCGTCGACCCTGCGGGTGACCTCGGCTCGATACCGGGTCTTGCCCGCTTGTCACCCGAGGTGTTGGCCCAACTCGGTGAGCGACTGGTCACCGAACGCTTCGAGGACGGCCAGACGATCATCGCAACCGGCGAGGCAGCCGACCGCGTGTTCATCGTGGTCGACGGGATGGTCGAACTGTTCGAGGGCGATCGCCGGGTCGCAACGGTGAAGACCGGTAACCATTTCGGCGACATCGAGGCCGCTGGGGGCGCGCCCACCGCCCTGTCGGCGATCGCCCGCGGGGCCACGGTGCTGCGCAGCCTGCACCGCCTGGCCATCTCCGGTGGCGTGGCGAACGTTCTCGATCGATCGCCAGCGGAACGTGCGCTCTACGCCCACCTGGCCAGAAACGGTGTGTCGACCGCTGCGGAACTCGAGGCGCTGGGCCACCGCACCGACCTCGGCTCGACGCTGGCCGGCCTGGTCGCCGACGGTGTGGTGGTGCAGTCCGAACTCGGTGGCGAGGTCACCTACCGTCTGGCCGGATCGCAGCGCCGACGTCGCGGCGGGGCGGTGTCGTTGCTCGACACGCTCTGACTGTTTGACACGCTGACTGTTTGAGTAGCTGTCTACGAAACGGTTCGGGTCGTGGTGGCGTCGTTGTCGGGACGCATGCACCAACGGATCACGTTGGTCACGGCCGCACCTGAGGGGCCGATCACGAGGCGTTCGCCAATGGGCAGCAGTGGCACGCGCAGTGGCCAGCGCGTCCAGAACGGCAACAGCGCAACGGCTGCAGCAGACAGTGCAAGGTAGGCGGGCCGCGCCGCCAGCGGTAGTGGCGGCTCGATGAGCAGGAACCGTGCCGCATCGCGGGCTTCCCGGGTGCTGCGCAGTTCAGGCCGGAACGACTGGAGGTGGGAGCGCAACGCGGCTCGCGTGGTCGGCGGGTCGATCACGCCAAGCTTGCGTGCGACCAGCGCGGCGTCGCTCACATAGCGGTCGGCCTCGGCGGGGGTCAACGGCTGCTGGCCATATCGCTGGTACGCGCTCAGGAAGCTGTCGATCTCGACGATGTGCACCCAGTGCAGCAGGTGGGGGTCATTGGCCGAATACGATCGTCCATCGGATGCCACGCCCACGACGCGCGTATGCACCCGTTTGACCACCGCAATCGCCTGTTCGGCGCGGTCGATGGGACCGAACGTGGTGGTGGCCACGAACTCGGCCGTGCGCTGGAGACGCCCCCACGGGTCGGCCCGGTAATCGGAGTGCTGGGCCACGCCCGCCATGGCCAAAGGGTGCAGCGACTGCAGCAGCAGCGCCCGCAGGCCGCCGATGAACATCGATGCATCGCCGTGCACCCGTTGGATCGGGCTGTCGTCGCCGAACCAGCGTGGGCCGGGTGCACCGAAGATCTCGGCCCCCTTGTCCTCGGCGTCGGCGCCGATGACGCGCGACTTGATCTGTGCGGCGAGCCAGGCGCGAGCCGGTTCCAGGGGTGCTGACATCAGCCGGCGTCAACCGCGTGAGAGCGCAGGTCGGCGAGCGAGGTGTACTCCAGCGCAGAGAGATGCGTGCTGGCAAGGCGCACCTGAGGCGCTGCTCCGGCCTCGAACGCCTCCTGCCACCTGGGTGCGCACAGGCACCACTGATCGCCGGCGCGTAACCCGGCGAAGCCGTGCTGCGGCATGGGCGTGCTCAGGTCGTTGCCGGCGTTCTTGCTGAACACCAGGAACGGCTCGGTCATGACAGCGCAGATCACATGCATGCCCGGGTCGTCGCCATGGTTCTCGCAACATCCCGTTCGGTAATAGCCGGTGATGGGATCGAGCGAGCATGATTCCAGTTCGCCCCCGAGCACGTTCATCTGACTCATCTCACCATCTAACCCCGTAAACCCGCCGGATGCTTGATCCAAAGATTCGTGATTTCGCCCAGGGCAAGAACTTCGGCAACGAGATCGTCAGCGAGCGTGTCATCGTGCAGATCACCCCCCAGCGCCAGCGCAGCCAGGGCTCTGAACTTCCGTCGTGACCGGACGAGGGCCATCCCATCCACGGGGATGGGACGGCCCTCACCGTGATTAGCCTCCGTCGGTTCCGGTGTCGATCTGGACGGTGCGTCCAGCAGTGGGCTGGATCGGACGGTTGTTACCCGAGTACGCCTTGGTGAACGCCTCGATCTGACGGTGGCTGAGCTTCACCACCGTTGACATCACGTTCCAGCGCACGCCGCCGCTGCAGGGCGGAGTCGTGAGGCTTCCGGTGTACTGGATGCTCGTGTGATTGCTCGGCAACAGTGCATCGAAGTTGATTGCTGCCTCGACGTTGCCGTCGGCCTGCTTCACGCCGAGGTGCTCGATGAACGGCGCCCATGCGGGGTTGTCCTGGCGTGTGGCCTCGATGAAGACGCCGACCACGGCGAGCACCCCTTCAGCGGACTTGTTCACGAAGTGAATCTCTACCGGGTACTTCTTGCCGCGCAGCTTGTGCTCGCTCGGGGCGTGGAAGTGCATCTGCAGGAAGTCGTATTCCACCGAGTCGATGGTGACAGCGTTGGTGTTTTCGGGAGTGGGCTCAGCTTCGACGGTGTGACCATTGTTGAACATCTCGGCCGACACATCGTCGTAGGCGAAGTGGAGGTCGGGGATGTTTGCCCGTGTCGGACGCAGGTCGATGGGGGTCTGGCCGTCGACGTTGCCGCAGGCTTCCCACGCGGGGTCGAGTGACGCCCAATTCTTGGGGCCCGTGGAGCCCTTGTAGCTCCATGCGCTGCTGGCCCCGGCGATGCCGGCCAGGGACAGTGTTGCAACGGTGCCAACGAGGGCGATGCGAACAGATCGTTTCATTTTCTGGGAACTCCTTTGACGTGGTCCCCGAGAGCAGCCCCGGGAAGCAGCCCGATGGTACCGAGTCATCAGACAATATGTTGTCTATTTTGCACCTAAATGTTGGAAAGAGAGGTTGTCGACTTGTATACCACTCGGTATGGTCACTCTCGTCTGCGCTCGCACTGCCGAGATGACCACACGGCTGTTCGGCACCCAGGAACTGTCGGCCGAGGTTGGCCAGCCCGTGCAAACGCTCAGGTTGGTGGATCCATTGTCCAGTCGTGCTCAAGCTTTCGGCGGGCTGTAATGTCGCGTGCCGTGAAGACGGCATCCACCCGCAAACGCCTCCTCGAGGCCGCCGTTGACGCCCTCGAGCGCGGTGGCGAAGCATCAGTGCGTGTCGATTCTGTCGCCGAGGCGGCTGGCGTCACTCGGCCGTCCGTGTATCACTTCTTCGGTGACCGCGAGTCGCTGATCGTGGCCGCCCAGATCGAGCGCTACCGCCAGTCGTTGCTGTTCGAGATGGACGAGCAGTTCGAATTGGCCCGCCAGTGCGCCTCCCGCAGCGATTTCATCGCGATGGTCCGCGCCCGCATGCTGCGGATCGGCGGCGCCGACGGAGCCGAACGCCGACGCGTCCGCATGGACGTCCTCGGCTCCGCCGCATCCCGCCCGGCCCTGCGCACCCTCGTCGGAGCAGCCGACACCGAAGCCGCCGCCGCGGTCGCCGGACTGCTCAGCATCGCCCACGAACGCGGCTGGTTGACCATCCCCTACGACCTCGAGGTCGCCAGTTTGTGGTGGTTCTGGATGATGGACGGCCGCTACCTCGTCGAGGGAGCCTCATCGAGCATCGTGCGACGCGAATGGGATGCCATCGCCGCCGAAGCCACCATCCGCATCCTCTTCGGCGAACCCGTCAACCCCTGAACCCTGCCCCCCGTCTACCCGGGGCCGTCCCGCAACGTGCAGCCCTGACCGTTCCGCCGTTGACCGAGGCTTGCTGGCGACCTAGCTGACGTTGACGTTGAGCAGCTTGCCGATGCCGTAGGTGACAGCGCACGCCCCGAGCAGGATGGCCACCTGCCGCAGGGCGCTGAGGGTCTTGTTGCGCTCGGCGAATGTGCCGACCGCTGCACCGAGGCCGGCGGCACCCACGACACCGATGAGGATCGATGCCCATTTGGCCGAGCTTCCCGAACCGGTGAGCCACGGCACCACAGGGAGCACGGCACCTACGAGGAAGCATGCGAACGACAGCAGAGCGGCCTGCATGGCCACGGGGAGTTCGTCGGGATCCATGCCGAACTCCTCGCGTGCATGGACAGCGAGCGCAGCCTCGGGCGAGCGCATGACCTCGGCCGCAGCCTGAAGAGCCGTTGCGGGTTCCATCCCGTGGCCCTGGTACATCGCTGCGAGCTCGGCCTGTTCGGCAGCGGCATTGACGCCCAGCTCGCGGCGCTCGACGACCAGTTCACGATGGATCAGCTCGTTCTGGGCCGAGATCGAGATCCATTCGCCGGCGCCCATGCTGACGGCGCCAGCAATGGCCCCAGCGAAACCGGCAAGGCGGACGAGATCGGATTTTGCCCCGGTTCCGGCGAAGCCGATGACCAGCGACACGTTGGAGATGAGCCCGTCGCTCATCCCG
>WLMZ01000004.1 GCA_009726095.1 Actinomycetota bacterium | reverse complement strand
GTATACCTTTTCGCCGCCGGTGTTGATGCACTGGCTACCGCGACCCAGCAGCTTCACGGCGCCATCGGCCTCGACCTCGGCGAAATCGCCGGGGATGCTCCAACGCACGCCCTCGAACGTGACGAACGTGGAGGCCGATTTCTCGGGGTCCTTGTAGTAGCCAATGGGGGTGCGGCCGCGCAGCGCCACGCGCCCGCGCTCGCCGCTGCCGGGCACGACCTCGCGGCCGTCGTCGGTGAGCACCTTGGTGTGGCCCGACAGCACGAACGTGGCGGATTTGCCGGCACCGTCGGCGGTGGTGGTGTTGTTGGCCATACCAATGGCCTCGCTGCTGCCGAGGCTGTCGATCATGATCAGACGTGCGTTGTGGCGCAGCAGGCCGGCTTTCGATTCCGATGACCACATCACGCCGCTCGACACGATGACGCGCAACGACGAGATGTCCCAACGAGACGGCTCTGCGTCGAGCGCACGCAACAGCGGCCTGGCGAACGCGTCGCCAACGATGGACATGCTGTTGACGCGATCGCGCTGGATGGTGTCGAGCAGCTCGACGGGATCGAAGTGGCGGCCCTGCATGGTGACCACCGAGCCGGCCAGCGACAGGTTCCACATCGCGTTGAAGGCCCCGGTGCCGTGCATGAGCGGTGCGGCGGGCAGGTTGCGCGGGCCGGGCTTGGAGACTCGCTGCTCGAGTTTGTCCCAACCGGGCACATCGGGCAGCGGTTGCTTCGAGGCGGCATCGAGGCTGCCGATCACGTCGTCCTGGCGCCACATCACACCCTTGGGCATGCCGGTGGTGCCACCCGTGTACAACATGTAGAGATCGTCGGGGCTGCGCCCCCATGGAGCGACGGTACGCGTGGTGGCCGAGGCAGCAGCGGTCTCGTAGGGGATTGCCCAGCTGGGGCATGGATCGGTGCCGTCGTCGACCCAGATCCACGTGTGGATGGCGGGCATCTGATGGCGTAGCCCGTCGCAGCGTGTCGTGAACGTGCCGTGGAAGATGACGCCGACCGTGTCGGCGTTCTGCCACAGGTAGCTGAGCTCGTCGTCGGTGTAGCGGTAGTTGGTGTTCACGGGCACCAGGCCGGCCTTGTACAGCCCGAACATGCTCTCGAGATACTCGGGGCAGTTGTACAGGTAGTGCGCAACCTTGTCCTGATGCAGCGCACCACCCGCCAGCATCGTGGCGGCGATACCGTCGGCGCGGCGGTCGAACTGGCCCCAGGTGTAGGAACGGTCGCCCTGGATCTGTGCGACTGCATCGGGGAACCGATCAGCGTGGTGTTCCCATATCTCGGCGAAGTTCCAACCCGGTGTGCTCACGCCCCGAATCTAACGGGCAACAACGGACCAACGGACAGCGTCGGTCAGCCGCAGATCTGCTTCGCGATGTGGATCCAGAAATCGGCGGCCAGGCCCAGAGATTCGGTGTCGATGCGCTCGTCGTTACCGTGGAAGCGGGTGCCGAACGCCTCGAAGGTGACCTGTTCGGAGAACAGCCCGGTGCCGTATGCCACTGCACCCCGGTCGCGGAAGAACCGCGCATCGGTGCCGCCGACGATCAGGCCGGGAATGAGCTCTGCGCCGGGGTAGGCAACCTGGGTGGCGCCAGACAAGGCATCCCACAAGGCATTGCCTCGCGGCGACTCCGTGGAATCGTGTTGCTGCACGGCGCTGATCTGCACGTGATGGGCGAGCTCGCCGAGGATCTCGTGCAGTAGGGCATCGACGTCGGCCTGGGTGGTGCCGGGCATGGTGCGGATGTCGACTTCGAGTTCGACCATGTCGGGGATGATGTTGGTCTTCTGCCCGCCACGCACCACATTGGGCGAGAACGTGGTGTGCGTGTGCGCATGGCAGGTGCGGGCGAGCGCAGGCGGCAACGTTTCGATGGTCTCCCAGATGCGCGCCGGATCGAGCAGGCCTGCCTTCAGATCATCAGGTAGGGCCATGGCGGCGACCTGTGCCTTCCAGATGTCGCCGATGTGCGCAGCGGGACGGTACTGCGACAGGCGCCGCACGATCTCGGCGGTCTTCACGAGGGCGTTGTCGGAGCCGAACGGCATGGACCCGTGCGCCGGTGTGCCGGCGACGCGAAGGCGCCGCCAGGCGATGCCCTTCTCGCCGGTGTTGACCACGACGCGTCGCACGTTGTCAGGGCCCACGTTGGACCAGCCGCCCATCTCGGTGAGCACGAAGTCGCTGCGTATCGCGTCCCAGTGGTTGTCGCACATCCACTCGGCACCCCATGTGCCGCCGGCTTCCTCGTCGGCGACGCCGAAGTAGATGAGCGTGCCCTTGGGCTTCCAGCCGCTGAGGGTGAGCTGGCGGAAGGCAACGGCCATCGATGCAGTGATGTTGAGCATGTCGATGGCCCCGCGACCCCACACCTCGCCATCGATCAACTCGCCACCGAAGGGATCGCGCGTCCACGTGGCCGGGTTCACCGGCACGACGTCGGTGTGGCCCATCAGGCACAGCGTTGGCGCAGTGGGGTCGGACCCCTCGATGCGGGCGACCATCGAGCCGCGCCCGGGCCGCGAGGCGAACTGCTCGATACCCACGCCGGGGCCCTCGAGGTAGGTCTGCAACAGCTCGGCGTTGCGGATCTCGTCGCCGGAATCGGGCGTGCCGTCGTTGACGCACTGGTTGCGGATCAGGGTCTGCAGCAGCTCGGTGGTCTGCCCGGTGAACTCATTGGCCATGCGCCATCTGATCGCGTCCGTGTTCGTGTTTCAAGCCAGCCGTGTTTCAAGCCAGCCGTGTTTCAGGCAAGCAGGGGCGGGCCCTCGCGCAGCCGGTCCACCGAGGCGGCCACGGCATCGGGCCCGTGCATTGCGTCCCACAGGCTCTCGATCCACCATGTGGCGCCGGTATCGGCCCACGCCGCAGGGGAGTGTTCCTGCATGCTGCCCTCGACTATGATGTCGAACGGACGGTCGCCGATGGCGGCGCGAATCGAGGGCATCGCAGCCGTCAGTTCCTCGAGTGTGGCCTGACGGGCGATGCCGTTGTCGACCACTTGGGGCAGCAGACCATTCCACCGCAGGGCCCGCTGCATCGATGTGGTCGAGTCCAGCGCCCCCACGCACCACACCGGCGGATGCGGTTGCTGCACCACGTGGCGGATGGCCGGGAAGTCGCTGGGGGTGAGTTGATAATGGGTGCCATCGAATGTGGCGGGACGACCGGTCCACAATCTGCACATGATGGCCAGACCCTCGTCGAGCAACTCGGCACGCGTGCGGCGATCGGTCTGCTCGCCGAAGTTGGCAAAGCCGGTGTCGGGCGCACCGAGGCCGACCGACAGCGTGATCCTGCCGTGCGACAGGCGGTCGAGCGTGGCCACCTGGCCGGCGAGTTCCCATGGTTTGCGCCGCGAGACGGGTGTCAACAGGGTGCCAAGTCGCAGGGTGCTGGTGCCGATGGCCGCAGCCGTCAACGAGACCCAGGCGTCGACGCCGTAGATGCCCTCCCAGACGAACAATCCGTCCCAGCCGTGTTGCTCGGCCAGCACTGCCATTCCGGCAATGTCGGCGGCATCGCCCCACGGAACCACGAACCCGAACTCCATGTGTTCATCCTCGTCCTGTGCCACCGCCGGCGCAACCACCAGACCCCGGTGCGCGGAACTGGGGGAAGGCACAGTGCCGACGCGAAATAGGGCAACATGGTGAGGTGACCGACACGGTGGAACCATCCCTCAGTGCATACCGGCTCAGCGATCGCTACGAGCGCGAGACGGGGCGCGTGTTCATGTCAGGTGTGCAGGCGCTCGCCCGGTTGCCACTTGAGCAGATGCGGGCCGATCAACAGGCAGCGCTCCACACGGCAGCGTTTGTCTCCGGATACCCCGGCTCACCGCTGGCAGGATTCGATCGTGAGGCCGATGTCGCCGCCCGGTCCGCCGGCGATTTGGCGTACGTGCATCAGCCTGCGCTCAACGAGGAACTCGCAGCAACCGCAGTCATGGGCAGTCAACTTGCCGCCGAGCGCTCCGATTGTCGTTTCGACGGCATCACGGGTTACTGGTACGGCAAGACCCCGGGAGTTGACCGCGCCAGCGACGCATTGCGCCATGCAATCTTTGCCGGGGTGCATCGTCGCTCCGGTGCCGTGGCCTTCGTGGGCGACGACGGTGCCGCAAAGTCATCGACGCTGCCGAGTTCGTCCGATGCCACTCTCATCGGTCTGCACATGCCCATCCTCACGCCGGGCGACGTGCAGGAGGCCCTCGACCTCGGTCGGCATGCGGTGGCGCTCTCACGCGCCAGCGGCCTGTGGTCGGCGATCAAGATCGTCGCCGCGGTGGCCGATGGCACCGGAACCGTCGACCTCGGACTGGACCGGCTGGTCCCGATGATTCCTCGAGTCGAGTACGACGGCAGGCCTTTCGTGCCCCGAGCCGACGGCCAGCTCCTCACGCCGCACACGCTCGATCTGGAGCGCGAGGTGTTCGAGGTGCGCCTCGAACTCGCTCGCCGGTACGGCGCTGACAACCGGCTCAACACGATCTCTGTTGATTCCCCACACGCGTGGATCGGTCTTGCCGCATCCGGCCACACCTATCACGAGCTTCGCCAGGCGCTGGGCGTGCTCGGCCTCGTCACCGATGCCGACATTGCCGATGCCGGCATTCGCCTGCTCCAGCTCCGCATGCTCTCGCCCATCGATCACGCCCTGCTGCGTCGCTTCGCAGTGGGTTTGACAGAGATCATGGTGGTGGAGGACAAGAACCCGACCCTGGAGTCGCTGTTGAAAGACGCGCTGTGGTCGGCTCCGGACCGTCCGTCGATCACCGGTAAGGCCGATGATCGCGGTGTTCGGTTGTTGCCTGCGCATGGTGCGCTTGACGCCGACGCCATTGTCGGGCCGTTGCGCTCGCGTCTGGCACAACGGTTGGGGGACGACCGCTTGGCCTCGTTGCCAAGGTCGTCGCCGCAACGCACCTTGATACCGCTCACCCTCAATCGCACGCCGTACTTCTGCAGTGGCTGCCCGCACAACGTCAGCACCGAGGTGCCCAGCGGAGCACTCGTGGGCGGCGGTATCGGATGTCACTCGATGGTGGCGATGATGGAGCCCGAACGAGTCGGCGACATCGTTGGGCTGACGTGCATGGGCAACGAGGGGGCGCAATGGGTGGGGATGGCACCCTTCATCGAGACGCCGCATCTGATCCAGAACCTCGGCGACGGCACCTACGCGCACAGCGGCCAGCTGGCCGTGCGGTGGGCCGTGGCCGCCGGCGTCAACATGACCTACAAGATCCTGGTCAACGGCGTGGTCGCGATGACCGGCGGGCAGGACCCCACGGGTGCGGCCGATGTGCCGACGATGGTGCGGATCTTGTTACTGCAGGGTGTCCGTCGGGTGCTCATCACCACCGACGATGTCAGCAAGTATGCATCGGTGAGCCTGCCCGCTCAGGTCGAGGTGTGGGACCGCACCCGCATGGTCGAGGCCCAACAGCTCTTGGCAGCCGTGCCCGGCGTGACCGTGCTGCTGCACGATCAGGTCTGTGCCGCCGAGAAGCGTCGGCTGCGCAAGCGAGACCGCCTCCCCACGCCCACCGCGAGGGTGCTCATCAACGAGCGCGTGTGCGAGGGCTGCGGCGACTGCGGGCAGCAGAGCAACTGCCTGTCGGTGCAGCCGGTCGAGACGCCGTTCGGACGGAAGACGCGCATCGACCAGAGCTCGTGCAACCTCGACCTGTCCTGCCTGCAGGGTGATTGCCCCAGCTTCGCCACCGTCACGCCCGCCCGGCGCGCGGCGAAGGCGAAGGCGAAGGCGAAGGCGAAGGCGAAGCGCAGCTTCCCAGCAGCTCCGACCGTTCTCGCCGACGCAGCCATTGCGGTGCCTGATGAGGTGTTCACCATTCGTATGCCCGGTATTGGCGGTACCGGAGTGGTCACGGTGAGCCAGATCCTTGGTACGGCGGCAATGCTCGATGGCTTCCGGGTTCGTGGCCTCGACCAGACCGGGTTGTCGCAAAAGGCCGGCCCGGTGGTGAGCGATTTGTGCCTCAGCCGCCACGACCTGATCGGTTCCAACAAAGCAGTTGCGGGTGGGGTGGACGTGATGCTCGCCTTTGATCTGTTGGGTGCGGCGTCCGAATCGCAACTGCGCGGAGCGTCACTCGAGCGGACGGTCGTCATCGGATCGGTATCGCCCACGCCAACGGGCAACATGGTGCTCAACCCGTCGATGCCGTATCCCGAGCGCGGCGACCTGGAACGCAGACTCAATGTGTGCAGCCGAGCGACGGAGAACCGGTATGTCCCGGTGACCGAGCTGGTGTCCGGATTGTTCGGGGACACGATGACGGCCAACGTCTTCTTGCTTGGCGTTGCTCATCAGAGCGGTGTCCTGCCGGTGACCAGCGCCAGCTTGCAGCGGAGCATCGAGCTGAACGGTGTCGCCGTGGACCGCAACCTGGCTGCCTTTGCGTGGGGCCGCCAATGGGTGCTCGCCCCTGCAGAGGTTGCCATGGCTGCGGGCATCTCCGCCGATGCCACCGTGGTCTTTGCCGACACCGATCCCATTGTCATGCGCGCTGCGGATCTCATCGGCTACCAGTCCCGCCGGTACTCGCAGTGTTACCTCGCCCGAATCGAGCAGGTACGCGCCGCAGGGGCCGACCCCGACGTGGTCGAGGCCTTTGCTCTGAACCTGCACAAGCTGATGGCGTACAAGGACGAATACGAGGTCGCCCGACTGCTGCTTGCCCCCGAAGCCCGGGCTGCCGCCGAGGCCGTCGGCGGCGTGGGCGCCCGAGTGCACTGGCGGCTGCATCCGCCGTTGTTGCGATCGCTCGGCGTGCACCACAAGATCAGCCTTGGTCGTTGGGCCACGCCATTGCTCGTGGGCCTGCGTGCCGGCCGACGGCTGCGTGGCACGCCGTTCGACCTGCCGGGCTGGACGCATCTGCGCCGTATCGAGCGGGCGCTGCCGGCCGAGTACACCGACGCGATCACCGCTCTGCTTCGAGATGGCGCCGATCTCGATGTCGTGCTTGCCGCAGCCGGGTTGCCGGACCTCGTTCGCGGCTATGAGTCGATCAAGCTTGCCAACGTCGACACGTACCGTGCCCGCCTTGCGGAGCTGCGCCGCGTGGCGAGCAACTCGGCGAACGTGGCAGGGTCGCGAGTATGAGCACAGTGAGCCAGTCCGTTGTCGGCGGGGATCGTTTGGTCGTCGACCTACTCGACCCCGACTTCTACTGCACCAACCCACACGACGCGTGGGCGTGGATGCGCGCCAACGAGCCCGTCTACCGCGACCACCGCAACGGGTTGTGGGGCATCAGCCGTCACGCCGACCTGATGGAGGTGGAACGGCGCAGCAGCGTGTTCCTCAGCGGCCAGGGCTACCGCGCCATCTGGAACCCCGATGAGATCAACATGATCGCCCAGGACGACCCAGCGCACCGCCAACAGCGCATGCTCGTGCAGCACAAATTCACGCGCTCCGCAGTGGCCGATCGTCGGGTCGAGATCGATGTGTTGGTGGCTGAGTTGATCGACAACGTCATCGCCGATGGTGAATGCGACCTGGTCGATGCGATCTCCGGCCAGCTGCCGGCGCGGCTCACCTGTCGGCTCCTGGGCTATCCGGAATCGATGTGGCGCGAGCTGAAGAGCTGGAGCGAACGGCTGATGCGCATCGACATGCGCGAGCGTGACGGCCACATCTTCACCGAGTTCGTCGACGCCAATATGGAGTTCGTCGGGGCCCTCGGCGAGATTGCCAAGGACAAGGTCGGCTGCCCGGCCGACGACTTGATCTCGATCTGGTTGCACAGCCAGGTCGACGGGCGCCCGCTGTCGCCGGCCGCCATCGTGCACGAGGTTGGCCTGTTCATCTCCGGGGGCGCCGAGACCACCCGCACGGCCATCAGCCACGGCGTGCGCGAGTTCTGCAATCACCCCGACCAGTGGGAGGCGATGGCCGCCGATCCGTCGTTGGTCCCGTTGGCCGTGGAGGAGGTGTTGCGCTGGGTGACCCCGCTCAACAACATGTTCCGCAGGGCAGGCGCCGATGCCGAGATCAACGGCACGCAGATCGCCCGGGGTGACCGCATTGTGTTGCTGTACCCATCGGCCAATCGTGACGAGGGCGTATTCGACGACCCCTACACCTTCGACATTCGCCGCAACCCGAACCCGCAGATTGCCTTCGGGTTCGGCACCCACCTGTGCCTGGGTAACAACCTGGCGCGCGCCACCCTGCAGTCGCTGTTCACCCAGTTGTCGGCACGGATCACGCAGCTGCGACCAATCACCGAGCCCGATGTCGAATCGAACATCTTCGCTCGTGCAGTGCGCAGCTTCCAGCTCGGGTTCGTGGCGCGATGAGGCCGTTCCGTTTCGCGATCCAGTCCTTCAGCGCCGATTCGCCGCGTGAGTGGCGTGACAAGGCCCGCCATGCCGAGGCCCTCGGGTACTCGGCATTGCATCTCGCCGATCACTACATCGGGCCCGGCCCGGCGCTGACCGCCACCGGCCATCCGGTGCAGGGACTCGCCGCGGTGCCGGCCATGGCCGTTGCGGCCGAGGCCACGTCCACGCTGCGTATCGGCTGTCGCGTCTTTTGTATCGACTATCGGCCGCTCGCGGTGCTGGCGAAGGAAGCGGCCACGCTCGACTTCTTCAGCGAGGGTCGACTCGAACTCGGCCTCGGTGCTGGGTGGCTGCAGGGCGAATACGAGGCCATTGGTCTCACCATGGATCCCGCACCGCAGCGCATCGCGCGTCTCGCAGAAGCCGTTGGCGCGATGAAGGTGTTGTTCTCGGGCGAGCCGGTGGACATCGACGGTGAGCACGTGCATCTGCACGGCTTCAGCCAGGTGCCCCACACCGTGCAGCGTCCACACCCGCCGATCATGATCGGCGGTGGTTCGAAGCGGGTGTTGTCGTTGGCCGGAGCGCAGGCCGACATCGTCAGCCTCAACTTCAACAACGCCAGCGGCAAGATCGGTGCTGCTGGGGTGAACAGCGGAACCGCCGAGGGCACCGCCACCAAGGTCGGTTGGGTGCGCAACGCCGCTGCCTTGGCCGGCAGGGTGCCAGCGGAGATCGAGCTGGAGATCGGGGCGTACTTCACGTTCGTCACAGATGCTGCGCGCAAGAACGCCGAGGGCTTCGGGAAGATGTTCGGCCTGTCCGCCGACGACATGCTGGTGCACCCCCATGCCCTGTTCGGTACGCCGGCCCAGATCGCCGATGAGCTGATTCGCCGCCGCGAGCTCTACGGCATCAGCTACATCACCATCAACGATTCGGCGATGGACGCGTTCGCTCCGGTCGTGGAACAACTCACCGGCACCTGACCACCCGACGGATCACGCCGGGCCGACGGTGTTCTTCTCGTAGCGGCTAGGGCCTGGCCGGTGACTCGAGTGTGTCGACCAGCAGCGTCAGCGCGGCGATTGCAAATGCAATCATGTTGTCGGTGCGGCCGTCGAGGCCGGTCAGGATGTGCCGTGTTGCATCCGATGGTCCGCTGACCGCCACCCAGGCATGTCCGGCAGGGTCGCCATACGGATTCGCAGGACCTGCCGCCCCGGCCTCGCCGATGCCCCACGTCGCTGCCATTTTGGCGGCGGCTGATTGCGCGAGGTAGCGGGCGAACTCCTCGGTGGCACCACGCATTCCGCGTGGCACCTCGATGGGGCCGGCCATCAACGCTCGACCTGCCGCCGCTGTGTAGACGATTGCGCCGCCGATGTAATAGGCAGAAGCCCCCGGCACCGAGAGCAGCGTTGCCGAGATCAACCCGCCCGCCGACCCTTCGGCAACGGCCACGGTTTCGCCGCGGGCACGCAGCAGTGTGGCGATGCGCGTTGCCATGTCTGTCAATGCGGGTGTGAACACCCGGTCAGCATGCTCCACTTCGCGCCACCGATCGTCAGCGGGCGTACTGATCGTTCGGTCAGGGGCAGCCGACGCCGTGCAGGGCTGCGCAGGGTGGGCACAGCCGGGCGGGGCCATCGCTGGTGCTCCAGGTGCGCGCGTGCGGTGTGCCACACGACTGGCAGGCGTTCGATGGATCGTGTCGCTGCGCCGTGCTCGAATCCTGATCGCCACCGTTGTTGTCGAACTCGGCCATGGAGCAACCGTATCCGGTCTGGCCGTCGCCAAGTTGAGCCGTTGCCGTGCCGTGCCCGTCTGCATGGGGAATCCATCACCGCCTGACCAGAGCAAACGTTCGTTGCGGAGTGCAACCAGCTCAGGCGCCCGTGCCGATCAGGGCGGCGCCGTCCACGTCGATGCTGCGACCGCACCAATCGTTCTGCATCATGTCGGCCATCAGTTCGGCATCGGTGGTGGTGACCAGGCAGCGTGCACCGCTTGGTGTTTCGCCGATCACGATGCCCTGAGCGGCCGTGCCCTTGTCGCAGGCGACGGTGTAGCTGAGCGTTTGCGCCCGGCCGCGAAACGATGGGTCGACCTGGGCCAGCGCAGTAGCAGCCGCAGCATCGCCGGTGACGTCGATCGCAGCGAAGGGCTGAGCGGGCGGTGCGCACGACCACAATGAGGCGCCGAACTTGGTGAGCATGCCGCTGACGTTGGTGACCAGTCCCTGCGCGGCCGGATCGGCGCGCAATACCCCCACCATCGTTGCGACGGCCTGCAGCGTGTAGTTGTTCAACGGGCCACCGGCAAAGGTCATGCCACCGGTCACCGTGAGAGGTCGGTGCCCGGTCAGCCCGAGCTCGGCCATCTGCACCCGCACGGCTGCGGGGAAGCAGCTGTAGATGTCGAGGTGCGCGACATCGGCAGGGGCGATGCGGCAGTGCTGTCGTATCGCCTCACCCACAACGGCGACGGCGGGTGAGCGGTGCAGATCGGCGCGACGTGTGAGCGGGACCATCAGGTTGGATTCCACTCCGGTGTGCGCAAACACCCAACGGTCGCGGGGAATACCGTGGCGCTCGGCCGTCGCCGCGCTGCAGATGATCAGCCCGGCCGCTTGGTCCACGTTCCACTGCGAACAGTGCAGCTTGGTGTAGGGCCAAGCAAGCATCGGGTTGGCAGTGGAGGGTTCGGACAGCGCAGACGGGGCGATCTCGGTTCGTGACCAGGCATCGGGGTTGCGTGCGGAAACTGCGCTGAAGCCGGCCCAGAGTTGGGCGAGCAGCTCGACGTGCCCTGCCGGCGACAGGCCCTGGGCGCGGCGCAGCGCAGTGTCGATGATTGCGTACTGTCGGGCGGGCACGGGAAGTCCACGGGCGATTTCCTCGGTGGTCAGGATCTCGTGCGCTGGTTCCAGACGCTCGGTCGGCGTGCCGTGCGTGGCCGTGTCGGTCGTCAGTGTCCCGGCGATCTGGGCGCGCAACGCGCGGTATTTCGTTTCGCCGCCACACACCAACGCAACGTCGGCGGAGCCATCGGCCACCATCGCGCATGCCCGGCTGAGCAGCGTTTGTTGCAACACCCCGATGTCGGCCACGATGCTGCGCAGCGCCGGATTCCATGGGGCGACGATGGCGGCAGGGTTTGCATATGGCCAGGTGCCACGGGGCATCAACAACACATCGCCAGCATCGAGCAACGCACGTGATCCGGCGTCGTCGGCGGCACGTTCGAGGGCAAGACGCATGAGCGCGCCAGCTTCGACGGCAAGTGCAGGGTCGTCGAAGCGCTGTTGCGCCGCACCGGCGCCGACGATGACCACTGCGTTCGGTTCATGGGTCATGGGTGGTTACCGGCCAAGATGGAGGGACAAGAACGAGAGGGAGTTCAGCATGGCTCAGGTCGAGGTCGCAACTGAAGGCGCAGTGATGGTGGTGACGCTCAACCGTCCCAAGCGCTACAACGCGATGACACTCACGATGTTCGCGCTGCTGGCCGACGTGTGGCAGGAGGTCAGCGACAACGACGACATCCGCTGTGCCATCCTCACCGGAGCCGAGGGCAACTTCTGTTCGGGTATGGACCTGCGTGCGATGGCCGGCGATGTCGACGAGGTCGATGCCATCGACGTTCCGACGCGCATGAAGGAGGACCCCGGGTTCATCTACCGCGGGTTGCTCAAGACCTATCAGCCGAGCAAGCCGATCATCTGTGCTGTCGAAGGCGTGGCCATCGCGGGTGGCACCGAGATCCTGCAGGGAACCGATATCCGAGTTGCCGGCGAGAGCGCTCGTTTCGGTGTGAGCGAGGCGCGTTGGTCGCTGTACCCGATGGGCGGCTCGGCGGTGCGTCTGCGTCGACAGATCCCCTATGCCGCTGCTGCCGAGATCCTGTTGACCGGGCGTCATCTGCAGGCACAGGAGGCCAAGGATCTCGGGCTCATCAACCACGTCGTGCCCGATGGCCAAGCCATCGACAAGGCGATGGAGATTGCGGGCATGATCGCCGCCAACGGGCCCCTCGCAGTGGAGGCGATCCTCAAGACGCTGCGTGTCACCGAGACGATGTCAGAAGCAGAGGCGTTCGAATGGGAGAACGCCCATGGAATGGCTGTGATGAACAGCGCCGATAGCAAGGAAGGCCCGCGGGCGTTCGCCGAGAAGCGGCCCGCCAACTTCCAGCGCCGCTGACGTGGCGCACGCGCTCAGGTGCGTGGTGCGATTTCGCTGCCGTCGGGTCGGTAGTGGTGCCAGCCGGTGTGGTCGCGTGTGACGGTGAAACGGCCGGTGTGTTTCTTGCGGTTGTGGATGGCGCACATGGGTGCCCCGTTGAGGGCGTTCGTTTCACCGCCACCGCCACCGCCACCACCGCCACTGCGGGCCCGACCGTTGTGGTGGTCGCGGCTGGGTCCGGTCCATGGGGTGAGGTGATCGATCTGGATGAATGGCCCGCGCTGTTCGCAGCCCGGCCAGCAGCATCGGTCGCCGGACAACAACACGGCCTCGCGTGCGGCGCCGGTGAACAGGCGTTGCTTTCGTCCGAGGTCGACAACGCGACCGCTGGCGTCGGTGACGACCCGGCGGACCTGGCCGAGCAGGGCGGCGATGATGAGGTCGTGCGGGTCCACGGGTGCCCCGGATGCGGTTTGGCACATCCATAACCGTTCGGACTGGCCGGGATCGCCGAACTCGTCGCCGAGCCCGTTGCAGGTGTTGTCGCCGAAGTAGTTGCGGATCGCGTAGCGCAGGGTGGGTTCGTTGGTGAAGATGTTGATCACGGCGTCGGTGTTGCCGTGGCCGTCACGGCCGGCGCCTTTGAGCATGACAGCGACGAATGCGTCGTAGCGGCGTTGCTGTGCAGTGCGTGGTAGGGGGTGTTGGGCGGCCTGGTCGCCATAGGTTGCAGATCGCCACGCCAGGTCGTTGTCGAGTTCGGCGGCGGCGTGTTGATCGATGATCTCGCGCAGCGTGTCGCCGGTGAGGGCGTCGCCCTGGGCGTGGAGTTCGTGCCCGGCGCCATGGTTGATCGAGCGGACCGAGCGATGCTCACGGGACAACTGATGCTCCCTGTGAGCGCCATCGGGGTCGGCGTGGGCTAGCCACCGTTGGCAGATCTGGCGGAACTCGTGGAGCTTCAACGTCTTTGCGTCTTCCAGCAGCAACGCTTCGGAGCCGGCGAGCAGGTGCCCGCAGCGCGGGTTGGTATGCAACCCGACCAACAACCGCACCTGATCCGGGCCGACCTGACCCGCAGCGGCGGCGGCCGCCAACAACGGCAACTCAGCGAACAGTCTGGCAACGTGCGTGTGGTGCAATGCTGCGCCCTTGGACGAGTTCGTGATGGCCTGCACCCACGATGTGGGTGAGTGGTGTGCGTCGTCGAGGTACGAATACGACACGCTCACCTCGTGCACCATTGCCGCCTGCACCGCCAACAGACGGCGGATCTCGCGTTCGACACCCATGAACGCCGCGTCGCGCGCATACCCACGCAACTGGCGGAACTCACCGACGACAGTATCGGTATCGGTCGGGTCGGGACCGGGGGCGTAGAAGAACGGGTCGGTATCTGCTTCGCAGGACACAACACTCACCTCCGCATACACTCGAATGCTCTGGACAACCGTGATGAAACCGTTGTTACGAACGGGACAGAGCGAATCTGTCGAGAGCACCGGGGAAGATCGGTAGCCGCAGACTACCAGAACATATGTTCTACCGCAACCCCATCATCAAAGAAATCCAACTGCCTCGTGCGGCCGTACGGATCAGGCGGGTTCGGGGCCGATCACGATCGGGTCCTGTTCGTGGAGGTCGACAAAGGTGTTGGGCCCAATGCGTGTGGTGGGCGCATCCCACACCAACACTCCGATGCGGCAACGTTCGATGTGGTTGTCGATCACGGCCGTGTCGGTGGCGCCGAATTCCACCAGCGCACCGCTGTCGCCATCGGCCACCCAATTGCCGGTGATGACCGACCCGTTGCCGGCCTCGACATCGACCGCACGCATGGTGTGCTGCATGTTGTTGTCGACGACCTCGACATGATCGCAGTTGACCAGATGTACGGCCCACCAACGACCCTCGAAGCGGTTCTCGGTCACCAGGCTGGCGCTGGCATCGCGTAGGCGAACATTGCACAGGTGATCGACGAGCTCGTTGCGGTCGATGACGTGGCCGGACCCGCCGGTGAGCTCGATGCCGACGTCCCAGCGCATGCCCTTGAACGTGCACCGCTCGATCCGTGTGCGCTCGGACCAGCCGACCACACCGATGCCGGTGATGGATTGGATCACGACGTCGTCGGCACCAACGAGCACGTGCCCATCACAATGGCATCCGACGAGGGCAGCACCTGCGCCGAACATCGCGACGGCAGGGGCGTGAAAGTTGAAAAACCGTGCTGGCCCACCGGACACGTGGACATGTTCGAGTCGCGAGTCAACACCCAGCTGAACGACCAACGCTGCTGCGCCGCGCACCTCGGTGCGATCCCACCCCATGCCGCGCAACGTGACGCCGTCGGGCACGGTGATCGGCCCCTCGTAGACGCCGTCGGTGATCTGCACGATGTCTCCGGGCGCCGCAGCGTCGAGCAGCGGCTGGAGCGGGCGCGGCAAGCCGTCGCGCTCGTCGAACAGGCGGATGGTCTCTGCTGCGGGGCGAAGCCCGACGCGGTAGACGCCAGCGAGGCCGGTTGGTGAGCGGTCGATCCGGCTCAGGGTGACGCCACCGCGATGCTGCTCCCAGTGAAGTGCCCCGCCGTCATCGGCCTCGACCGATGTGACCTCGTAGCGATCTGGCGTGATGCCGGAGAGTGCGACCTCGGATCCTGCCGCCAGATCGACCGCGATCAGCTCATCGCCGACGCGCACGTAGCGAACCTGTGCATCGCCCCATTGGTCGAAGGGGCGGCTGCCGTGAATCACGTCAGAGTGCTTGTTCACCCAGGCGCCCACCTCGCGGATGGGGCGCTGCTGGAGTTCGGGAATACTGCCGTCGACGGAGGGCCCCACGTTGAGGAGCAGATTGCCGCCCTTGGCGATGACCTCGGTGAGCAGATCGAGCAACGCTCCGGTGGAGAGCAGGTGCTCGGCGCGTTCTACGCGATTGTTGCAAAAGGAATGACCGACGCCGCGGCACAGTTCCCATGGACTCAGTTCGATGTCGGCGGGCGCGTTGTACTCGTAGGTGGTGACGTGCGGCGAGGGATGCCACCAACGGTCGTTCACCAGCAGCTCGTGGCCCTGCGATGCGGCGATCTGCTGCGCGCGTTCGACGAGCGCTTCGCTGCGCCACAGGTCGGGCCCGTGACCCCAGTGGCCGTCACCCCAGAGGATCTGTGATCCGTATCGCTCGACGAGGTCGAGCACGTGCGGGTGGAGTACCTCGTCGACGTACGAGGCCGAGGGGTAGCGATCGTCGGCCCAATCGAGCAACGAGTAGTAGGTGCCGAACAACACGTCGTGACGGCGGCAGGCATCGGCCAGCTCGGCCATCACGTTGCGCTTCGGACCCTGCAGGACCGAGGTGCGTTGCGCTCCCGGGGCGTCCCACCAGCAGAATCCATCGTGGTGCTTGGTCACGTGGACCAGATAGTTCATGCCGCCGCTGGTAGCGAGTTCGAGCTGTTCGTCGGCGTCGAAGCGGTGGTAGGTGAGGAAGGGGATGAACCCGTCGTACTGCTCGACATGCGCCCACCGGTCGCGGTGGTAGGCGAGCACCTCGGCCATCGGCTTGGGGTGCAGCGCCACATCTTCGAGCTGGTCGGTACCCATGTGGCTCCAGTACCAGTCGGCGTATTCGCCGATGGGCGCAAACGAGGGCACGGTCGCGATGTTGGAGTGCACGAACAGTCCGTATCGTCGTTCGTTCCACCATCTCGGCACTGTCACAGGGGCCAATCCTGCCATGCCGGGCGGCGTTCCGCATTGGAAGTCGGCTGTGGTGCTGCGAACATGGGGCAATGAGCATCGGCGCAGGCACTTCGATCGACGCAGTATCGGCCGCGCTCGACGCGAAGTTGACGCTGCTCGACAACGAACTGCGCAGCCTCGGCAAGGTGGTGGTGGCGTTCAGCGGCGGCGCCGATTCAGCCTTCCTCGCCCATCGCGCCCTGCAGGTGCTCGGAGCCGACGCAGCGCATGCGGTCACGGCGGTCTCGCCGTCGTTGGCGGGTGACGAGGAAGCCGATTGCCGGTTGCTCGCCGCCGAATGGGGCCTGCGTTGGACCCCTGTCGCTACCGACGAGATGGCCCGCGCTGCGTACCGCGCCAACGACATCGATCGCTGCTACCACTGCAAGGCCGAGCTGATGGACGTGGTCGGCCCCATCGCTGCGGCCGAGGGCGCCACCGTGGTGCTCGGCGTGAACCTGGACGATCTCGGCGAACACCGCCCCGGCCAGGCCGCAGCCGACGAGCGGGGTGGGCGGTTCCCGATGGTGGCCGCCGGTATCACCAAGGCCGATGTGCGGGCACTGTCGCAACGCTTCGGGCTGCGCACCTGGGACAAGCCGGCGGCAGCATGCCTTGCCAGCCGCGTGCCCTACGGCACCGAGGTGTCGGTGGGCATCCTCAGCCGGGTCGATCGCGCCGAGGCTGCGCTGAAGCGGTTGGGTCTGCGCCAACTGCGGGTGCGTCACTACGGCGACACGGCGCGGCTCGAGGTGGACATCGTCGATCTGCCCACTGTGCTGCAGCACCGCGAGGCGGTCGTGCAGGCGGTGAAGGCCGTGGGGTATCGCTATGTCACGCTCGACCTCGAAGGGTTCCGGTCCGGAAATCTCAATGACGGTCGCGTAGGGTCGCGGTCATGAAGCTCTCAATGATGATCAACTACGCAGGTGGGTTCAAGCAGGCCGTCGATCAGGTGGTCGAACTCGAAAAGGCCGGCCTCGATCAGGTGTGGATCGCCGAGGCGTACAGCTTCGATGCCGTGAGCCAGGTCGGCTACCTCGCCGCCAAGACCGAACGCGTCGAGATCGGCACCGGCATCCTCAATGTGTACAGCCGTACCGCAGCGCTGATGGCCATGACCGCAGCGGGCTGCGACTACATCTCCGACGGCAGGTTCATCCTCGGCCTCGGGGCCAGCGGTGCGCAGGTGATCGAGGGCTTTCACGGCATGCCGTACGAGAAGCCGATGGTGCGTATCAAGGAATACATCGAAGCCTGTCGCATGATCTGGAAGCGCGAAGAGCCGTTCAACTATCAGGGCCAGGTCGTGCAGGCCCCGCTACCCGCCGGTCAGGGCACCGGCCTCGGCAAGGCGTTGAAGATCATCAACCATCCGCTCCGCAGCGACATCCCCATCTGGTGGGCCAGCCTCAAGGACCGCTCGGTCGAAGCTACCGCCGAGATGGCCGATGGCTGGTTGCCGATCATGTTCATCCCCGACAAGTTCCAGCAGGTGTGGGGCAATGCGCTGAAGGCCGGCACGGCCAAGCGCGATCCCTCACGTAAGCCGCTCGACATCGCCGCCGGTGGCATGTTGGCCATTGACGACAGCCTCGTCGGTGAGGCCCGTACCAAGATCCTCGACTACGGCCGCCCCAACATGGCGCTGTACGTCGGCGGCATGGGTGCGCGCGGCAAGAACTTCTACAACGACATCTGCCGCGCCTACGGCTACGAGGAAGAAGCCGTCAACGTGCAGGACCTGTACCTGGAGGGCAAAAAGACCGAGGCCGCCGCCGCACTGCCCGGCGAATGGCTCGAGCTCGCCAACCTCGTGGGCCCGAAGAGCTACATCAAAGAGCGCGTCGGTGCGTTCAAGGAGGCCGGTGTCACGGTGCTGTCGGTGAACCCGGTCGGCCCGAACGCCGTCAAGACCATCGAGACCCTGCGCGAGATCGTGGACAACGCATGATTGTCATCGCTGTCACGGTGCCCATCAACGCCGACAAGCACGATGCGGTCGTCGAGGCCACCGTCGCCATGCGCAACGCCACGCTGGCCGAGGACGGCTGCTTCGAGTACCGCTTCTCGTTCGCCACCGACGATCCCGGCATGATGCTGATCTTCGAGGAGTGGCGCGACGCCGAGGCGCTCACGGCGCACTTCAGCGCCCCACACATGGCCGTGTTCCAGGGGGCGTTGGGACAATTGGTCACAGGGGCCCTGGTGGGTCACCGCTACGAGGTCTCGAGCAAAGGACCGTTGCGCTAGACCGGCTACCTTGGTTGCATGACCAACATCAAGGGAACGGTCGCACCCGGCTGGGAGCCGGTGCGCGACGCTTTTGCAGCAAACCTCGCCAACACCGAGGAGGTGGGTGCGGGCATCTCCGCGTTCCATCGCGGTGTACAGGTGGTCGATCTCTGGGGTGGTTGGTTCGACGAAGCCAAGACCATTCCCTACACCGAGCATGCATTGCAGTTGGTGTTCAGCACCACCAAGGGCATCACCTCGATTGCGATCGCGATGTGCGTGGATCGCGGGTTGCTGTCGTACGACGCACCCGTGGCGCAGTACTGGCCCGAGTTCGCCGCACACGGCAAGGCAGACGCCACCGTGGCGCAACTGCTGTCCCATCAGGTCGGCCTGTACACCGTCGATGGGCCCATCACGCTTCCTGAGGCGCTCGACTGGTCCACGGTGACTGCCCGTCTGGCCGACACCGCGCCGCGCTGGCCCATCGGTACCGCACACGGCTACCACGCACTGACCTTTGGTTGGCTGGCCGGCGAACTGGTGCGGCGCGTCGACCCGCAGCACCGCAGTCTCGGTACCTTCGTGCGCGAGGAGATCGCCGAGCCGCTCGGCGTGGAGTTGTTCGTCGGGTTGCCCGGCGATCTCGTGTCACGCGTGTCGCCCATCCTCACCTCGCCGCCCACCGATGACCCGGCGGTCGCCGCGATGATGGCGCAGTTCGTCGGACCAGGTACCCCCGCCGGTGATGCGCTGTCGTTGAACGGTGCGTTCAGCACCTCCAGCGAGCCCGGTGTGTTGGGCGCCAGCGTGTTCAACACCAGCGCCGTGCTGGCCGCCGAGATCCCCGCCGCCAATGGCGTCAGCAACGCACCATCGTTGGCCAAGGTCTACGCAGCCACCATGGCGCCCGTTGACGGCGTGCGGTTGATGAGCGACGCCGTCCGCAACCGGGCGCGGATCACGGTCACCCCCGAGAACGAACCCGACAACTGCCTGATCATGCCCACCACGTTCGGGATGGGATTCATGACCGCTGGTCCGTTCTCCATGTTTGCCGGACCTGGCTCGTACGGCCATCCGGGTGCGGGCGGTTCGGTAGCGTTCGCTCAGCCCGAGCGCGAGTTCTCCTTCGCCTACGTGATGAACCAGATGGCGGCCAACCTGGCTGCCGACCTCCGCGCTCAGGCGCTCATCGACGCCTGTACGGCCATCATCGACAAGGGCTGACCGCACCGCACCGCACCGCACCGCATCACATCACATCACTTCACTTCACATCGCAACGGACCGGCTCAGGCGGTTGGTTCCATCTGCAGCCTGCGCCGGAGTTGCCGGGTGGCCAGCATGTACACCGCCGAGGCCAGGCCGGCTGCAGCGGCGAACACGGTGATGGCCCAACGCACGCCGACGGCCTGACTGACCACGCCCGCCAGTGCGCTGGTGATGGCCAGCATCAGCGTGACCAGCGCAAAGTCGCCGGCCAGAATGCGGCCGCGCATTCCGTCGGCTGAGCGCACCTGTAGGCCATAGGTGGACAGGGTCCATTGGGCTCCTCCGCCGAGGTGGGCCAGCGCAATGAACGCCGCTGCCAGCAGCAGGTAGGGCGACCATGCAGCGGCTGCATAGCAGGCAGCGAAACCGCAGCTGGCGACACCACAGATCCACAGCACACGCGACAGGTCCTTGCCCACGTAGCGCGCCGCGATGATGGGCCCGAGCCCGGCGCCGACGCCTCGCGCCCCGATCATGACACCACGCGCTCCGTCGCCACCGTGGAACACGTCGCTGGCCAGCACGGCCAACTGGCTGACCACGCCGGCACCGACGGCGAAGGTGGCCTTCGAGGTCAGCAGCGCCAGCAGCACCGGGTCCCGTCGGGCCTGGCTCAACGCTTCTGCCATGTCGGCGAGTGGTCGGATGCGCCGGCCGATGAGATGGTCACGTGTCTCTTGCATCGCCCCCCGGACGAACAGCACCAGTCCGGTCGCGATGACGAACGACACGGCGTCGGCGATGAACGCGGCGTTCCGGCCGAACGCGGCGCTGAAGGCGCCACCGAGCGAGGCGCCGACTGCCAGCATCACTCCCCAGCTCGAACCGAACAGGGCGTTGGCCCGGTTCAGTTCGTCGGTGTCGACCGCCAGGTTGGGTACGGCGGCCTCGATGGCCGGGCGCACGAAGGCGGCAAGCCCGGAGATGACCGATTGCGCGGCGAAGGCGATCCAGATTCGGCCAGGCCCGGCGCCCAGCAGCCCGAGGGCAGCCACCGACTGCAGCATGGAGACGACAATGAGGATGCGCTTGCGATCGAAACGGTCCGCTGCGGATCCGGCGAGCGGCGACATGAGGAACGAGGGCAACGAGAACGCGACAAGCAGCATCGACACGAGCAATTTCGACCCGGTGACATCGGAGATCAATCCGGCCAGAGCCACATAGCTGAACCAGTCGCCGAGGTAGCTGATGATCTGGGCGAAGAAGAGCAGGCGAAGGTTGCGGTTGTTGCGCAGGACCTTGATCACGTTGGATTGGTTCGGTGCATGTGGCTCATCGGCGCAACGACACGAGTCGGTCGATGCTGCGCTCAGCCTCGGCCATCATCATCCGCACGATCTCCCCAGCAGGGATGATCTCGTGGATCGCGCCAACGCCCTGACCGGCCGGCATGAACTCTTTGTTCGCATCGACCGCTGTGCCGGTTGGGTAGCCAAGGTGGTTCACGCCGGCGCGCGCCGAGGCGCTGGCCTGAGCGGGGAAGGGCTGCAGTTCCTCGGGGTGTTCCTCGAAGTGATTGGTCCAGTCGTTGCGTACGACGCGGCAGGTCTTGCCGGTGTAGCTACGGCTGATGACGGTGCCGTCCTCGGTGAGGCCGAGCAGCGCCTCCTTGTAGCCGTTCACGGCCTGGGCCTCGGGCGTGGCGATGAATCGGGTACCGATCCACACACCATCGGCGCCGAGCGCCAGCGATGCCGCCAGTCCGCGGCCGTCGAACAACCCGCCAGCAGCGACCACGGGAACCGTGGCGCCCACGGCATCGACCACCTGGGGCACCAGCGCCATCGTGGCCACGGTGCCGGTGTGGCCGCCCGCCTCGGTTCCCTGGGCGACCACGAAATCACAGCCACTGGCCACGGCCGAGATGGCATGGCGCACCTTGCCGGCCATGCTGCCCACGAGGATGTTGTGCGAATGCAGCAGGTCGATGACCTCACGCGGCACGCCGAGCCCGGCAACGAAGATGCGTGCACCGCCATCGATCACCGCCTGGATGCCCGCCTCGACCTGCCCGGGGAATGCGGTGAGCAGATCGACGCCGAACGGCTTCGATGTGAGTTGCTTCAGTGCATTGATTTCCTGCGGGAGCTCTCCGGCGCCCATCGTGCTGGCACCGAACGTGCCGATACCGCCGGCTTCGCTGACGGCGGCGACCAGGGCGTGATAGCTGACGCCGCCCATACCAGCCAGCATGATCGGGTGCTCGATGTCCAACAGCTCGGTGAGACGTGTGCGCATGGTGCCTACCGTATCCCTGGGTCAGTCGCCGAAAGCACCCGGCCGATGGAAGAACCGCCGGTGCCAGCGTGATGGCGTGAACAGCACGGCGCGGGGCTCGTCCTCGAACATCCAGCGCGCAAAGTTGCGGCGTGTCCATGCGCTGGTACCGACAACGCGCACTGCGCCACGTGCGCCCCATGGCTTGGCAAGGATGCGGCTGAGCAACAGCGACATCTTGTGGTCGGCGAACAGGTGGTGGCGTACGGCGTGCTCGTAGTGCGTTCGAGTTGCCTCGGCCGAGAGTCCGCTGGCCGCAAGGATCGCGTGCGCTGCGAGGCGGCCTGTCAACAGGGCCTGGCCGATGCCTTCGCCCGTGAGTGCATCGGTGGCGGTGGCGGCATCGCCGACGAACAAGACGCGATCGTGGGTGAGCACTGCGTGATCGATACGCGCCGGGATGGGCCACGCCGTGTGGCGACCCTCGAACACCACGTCCGGGCCGAGGGCCTCACGCACGTGGGGGCGCTGGAGGATGTCGGGCCACTGGGTCTTCATGTCCTGCACGCGGTGCGTGCCGCCGCGCAGGATGCCGAACCCGATGTTGACGCGGCCGTCGGGCAGCGGGAACGACCATGCGTACCCCGGCAGGATGTCGTCGTCGAACCACACGTACAGGCGGTCCTTGGCCGTGCCGGTGACGTGGCTGGCGTATTGGCGGAAACCGTGCCATTCGCCGAGGTAACCGGGAACGGCCAGGCCGAGCGCCTTGCGGACCGGGGACCACATGCCATCGGCGGCGATGAGGTGCCGGGCGCGCACATGGCGGATCTGGCCGTCGTCACCGGAGATCTGCGCGGTCACGTGCTGCGCCGTCTGCTCGATGATGTTGATGAAGCCGTGGCCGTCGAGCACTGTGGCGCCGGCGGCGCGGGCGTGTTCGACGAGCGCATTGTCCAGTTCGATACGTGGGGTCACCGCAGCGAACAGGCCGGGGCCGTCGAGTGGCAGGCAGACCTCGCGGCCGCTGGGTGAACGCAACCATGCTGCGCGTACCGGGGTCCAACTGGCCACGGTCTTCGGGTCGAACTGGAGCTCGTCGAGTTCACGCAGCGCCAGGGTGGTGAGGCCATCACCGCAGCACTTGTCGCGGGGGAATACGGCCTTGTCGATGACGACGACATCACGACCGGCGACAGCGAGCACGCGTGCGGCCGCGGCGCCCGCCGGGCCGGCGCCGACGATGAGAATGTCGGTTTCGAGCAGGTTCTCCAACACGCTGTGCAGGCTACGGGGCAACACGGCCAAGACGCTGGGCGTGGTAGACGCCGTTCTCGGGCGGCGTTCCCATCCAGCCGAAGCGCTGCAGGTTCACGCGGTCGCGCAGCCCGGTGGTGAGCAGCGAGTACACATGATCGCCCGGGCATTCGGTGTACGACATGTCGCGGTGGCCCGCAATGGTGGGGGTGGTGACCAGGGTGCCGGCCCTGTAGATCTGCGAACCGCGGGAGATGAACGAGGTGGTGGCATCGGGATAGGTGTCGATGCCGTAGCGGATGGCGAGCCAGGCCAGTACCCGCACGAGCGAGTCGATCATGGCCGGGGTGGGATCGACGGTCGTGAACGAGCCGATCAGGCACACCAGTTGGGCAAAGCCCTGGCTGCCGCCGGTGGCATCGGCCATCACCGGCCCTGCCAGCGCGCCTGCTCTGCCCTCCCAGACGACACCGTCGTGATCGACGAAGAACTCGTAGCAGACGTCGGCCCAGCCCTTGGTCCTGCTGGTATGCCATGCGTATGCGGTGCGGATGACCTCGCGCGCCCCACCCGAGCCGTAGTTGTTCGGCGAGTCGGTGTGGTGCACCAGCAGGAACTGGGGCGTCTCGGGTTGGATTGCATACTTGGGCGGCAGGTCCGCCCCCCAGGCGTCGCGGGGGTTCACGAACAGCCCGGGCATGACCTCTACGGGTGGCGGTGGCGCCGCTGCAGCGGGTCGTTCGGAGCTGCTGGTCAGTGCGGCTGCGGCCAAGAGCCCACCGGCGATCATTGCTTCCCGACGCGATAAATGAGAGTCACACACCGCGACCACTTTATGATGTCCAACGCTGGACTGTTGGAGGAGATCTGAAATGAGCAATCGTCTGTGTGAGGGCCGCGTCGCCATCGTCACCGGAGCAGGTCGTGGCATTGGCCGCGAGCATGCATTGAGCCTGGCCAGCCAGGGCGCCAAGGTGGTCGTGAACGACCTCGGCGGCAACATCGACGGCTCGGGCGGCGACCAGTCGCCCGCCCAGCAGGTGGTCGACGAGATCAAGGGCATGGGCGGCGAGGCCGTGGCCAACGGCGACAACGTCGCCTCGTGGGAGGGTGCACAGCGCCTCATCAATACCGCCATCGAGACCTTCGGCGAACTGCACGCGTTGGTCAACAACGCAGGCATCCTGCGCGACCGCGTGCTGATCAACATGACCGAAGAGGAGTGGGATGCAGTCATCGCCGTCCACCTCAAGGGCACCTTCGCCCCCAGCCGCTGGGCCGCCACGTACTGGCGCGAGCAGAGCAAGGCCGGCAAGCCGGTGGATGGCCGCATCATCAACACCACCTCGGTCAGCGGCATCTACGGCAATCCCGGCCAGACCAACTACGGCGCTGCCAAGGCTGGCATTGCCGCCTTCACCAACATTGCGGCGCTCGAGTTGTCGCGCTACGGCGTCACCGTCAATGCGGTGGCACCGGTTGCCCTCACCCGCATGACCGAGGGCCTCGGGCCGGCGCCCGAGACCGATGAAGAGCGCGAGATGCGCTCGCCGCGCTGGATCGCCCCCATCGTCACTTGGCTGGCGTCGGCCGAGTCCGCCGGTGTCACCGGCACCGTGTTCGAGGCCAGCGGCCAGACCCTCGCCATTGCCGAGGGTTGGCACCGTGGGCCCCGCGTCGCCCCGGTGGAAGACCCCACGCAGCTCGGCCCGATCGTGGCCGACCTCATCAGCCGTGCCCGCCGCAATGCCGGTATGGATGGCGAAGAGGGCACCTGGCCCCAGCCGCGTCGCTGACCCACTGCCCGAGCGCACATCTTCAACCCATCGTCCCAACTCGTTTGCCCAAGGAGTCACCCCATGCCGTTGAACCCAGATGCTGTCGGATCCGTATCCGATCCCACCACCGTCAGTTGGACCAGCAAGGACGCACTGCTCTATGCCGTCAGCGTCGGCGCCGGCGTCAACGAACTGCAGTACACCACCGAGAACACCAAGGACACTCCCCAGCAGGTGCTGCCCACGTTCCCGGTGGTCATCCCCGGCGCGGGTGGCGCCTTCTCCTCGATGGGCACGTTCAACCCGGCGATGCTCGTGCACGGCTCGCAATCGGTCACGCTGCACCAGCCGTTGCCCGTGGCGGGCACCGCAACGGTGGTCGGTCGTATCGCTGCCATGTACGACAAGGGCAAGGCTGCGGTGGTGGTCACCGAGACCGTGGCCACCGACGAGTCCGGTGCGCCGCTGTACACCACCGGTGCCTCGCTGTTCATCCGCGGCGAGGGCGGATGGGGCGGCGATCGTGGCCCGAGCGGCCCGCAGAACGTACCGCCGGAACGTGGCCCCGATCACTCGGTCACCTATCAGACCTCGGTGGATCAGGCGCTGGTCTATCGCCTGAACGGCGACCGCAATCCGCTGCACAGCGATCCGTCCTTCGCCGCAATGGGTGGCTTCGATCGCCCCATCCTGCACGGACTCTGCACCTACGGCTTCACCGGCCGCGCCCTGTTGCACTCGGTCTGCGGTGGCGATTCGTCACGCTTCACGCACATCGAGGGTCGTTTCGCCTCACCGGTGATCCCTGGCGAGGCGCTCACCATCAACATCTGGGTGTTGGGCGATGGCGAGGCGGTGTTCACCACCTCCGCTGGCGACCGCGTCGTGCTGGATCAGGGTCTGGTGCGTTTCGCCTGAATCAGGCGGTCATCACGCGGGTCGGCACTGCCGGCTCGCCGCGTGAGAGCGACAGGCCCTCCCACGGCAGCGTGCGCAGTGTTGCGCGCAGCCGTTCGCGGGCGTCAGCCAACGTCTGCGTGCCGGCCTCGGTGATGGCGCCGTCGTGCATCAGCGTCTGCTGCAGCGCACGCAGGTTCGCGTACTCATTGCCGAGTTCGGCAACGACCCGTTCCGGTGGTCCGGCGATCACGATCTCATCGGTGGCCGTACCACTGGCACGATGGGCGCGTCTGGCCACCTTCGCTCCGCCGTTGGTCGTCTTGCGTTCGGACCGTTTCGCCACCGGCCGACCATCGACCTCGACCAACTTGTAGATCAGCCCCGCCGTCGGTGCCCCCGAACCGACCACCACTGCGGTGCCGGCGCCATACATGTCCACCGGTGCCGCAGCGAGGCCGGCAATGGCGTATTCGTCGAGGTCACCGCTGACGACGATCTTGGTGTTCGGGTTGCCAAGTGCATCGAGCTGAGCGCGGGCCTGTTGCGCGAGCACGCCGAGATCGCCGGAGTCGATGCGGATCGCGGCCAATTCGGGCCCGGCAGCAGCGACCGCGTTGGCGATGCCCTGCGTGATGTCGTAGGTGTCGACGAGCAAGGTGGTTGCGGCGCCGTACAGCGCCACTTGCGAGCGGAAGGCCGAGATCTCATCACCGTGTAACAGGGTGAACGCGTGTGCCGCCGTGCCCGCTGTCGGTATCGCGAAGGTGCGACCCGCCGCAAGGTTCGAGGTCGATGCGAACCCAGCGAGATATGCCGACCGCGCTGCGGCAACGGCAGCGAACTCGTGCGTACGGCGTGAGCCCATCTCGATGATCGGACGATCGCGGGCGGCGGTGACCATGCGTGATGCGCCAGCAGCAACGGCTGCGTCGTGATTGAGGATCGACAGGATCACGGTCTCCAACACGACAGCCTGCGCAAAGGTGGCGTGCACGGTGAGGATGGGCGAGTCGGCGAAGAACACCTCGCCCTCGGGGTAGCCAACCACCGTGCCATCGAATCGGTAGTTGCGAAGGAACGCCGCAGTGGTGTCATCGACCACTGCGTTGTCGTTCAGCCACAGCAGTTCATCGGCATCGACACCGAACGAGGTGATGGCTTCGAGCACCCGAGCGGTGCCGGCGACCACGCCGTATCGACGACCCTCTGGTAGACGGCGGGCGAACACTTCGAACACACATGGGGTGTGCGCCGTGCCGTCGCGCAGCGCAGCCGCGAGCATCGTCAACTCATAACGATCGGTCAACATGCCCGTACTCGTGCTCATCCGCACAGTCTGACGTGATGTGGTTCGACGCATGCATTCGACGCCCCATCCCTCAACATGCAGGGCCTCGACGCTTGAGTGCGTTCCGGCAGTAGATACGCGCCCGACAGGGCTCACATCTACTGCCAGATCGACATTTGGCCGACGTCGCGGCGAAGGCGCACGACCGAACGGGAGTGGGTCAGTGACGGATCCCGCAGATGTCGAGCAGGTACGGCACGATTTCATCGACCGCCACGTCGGTGCGCTCGCCGCTCTTGCGATCCTTGACCTCGATGGTGCCGTTGGCCAAGCCTTTGCCGACCACCACGATGGTGGGGATGCCCAGGAGTTCGGCGTCGTTGAACTTGATGCCGGGCGACACGCCAACGCGGTCGTCGAGCAGCACACGGGCGCCCGCTGCCTCGAGCTGTGCGGCCAACTGCTCGGCCGCTGGACCCTGCGGGTCGGCAGGCTTGCCGGTGATGACAATGTGCACGTCGGCGGGCGAGATCTCACGCGGCCAGCACAGGCCCTTGTCGTCGGCGACGGTCTCGGCGATAGCGGCAACAGCGCGGGAGACGCCGATGCCGTAGCTGCCCATGGTGACGCTGACCTGCTTGCCGTTGTGGTCGAGCACGGTGAGCCCGAGCGACTTCGCGTACTTGCGGCCCAATTGGAAGATGTGGCCGATCTCGATGCCGCGGGCGATCTCGAGCGATTCGCCACAGGTGGGGCACGGGTCGCCCCCATGGACCTCGGCCGCGTCGATGGTGCCGTCGGGCGTGAAGTCGCGACCCATCGTGAGGAACATCACATGGCGCCCGGGTGCGTCTGCGCCCGTGACCCAGGTGGAACCGTCGACCACCCGCGGATCGACCAGATAGGGGATGCCAGAGGGCTTGTCCTTGCCGAGCGAGCCGGGTCCGATGTAGCCCTTGACCAGTGCCGGGTTCTTGGCGAAATCCTCGGCCTCGAAAGCGACCACCTCGGCCGGGCCGACCTGGGCCTCGAGCCGCTTGATGTCGACCTCGCGGTCACCGGGCAGGCCCACGGCCAGTGCCGAGAACGTGCCATCGGGGTGCTTGAGCTTGACGACCACGTTCTTGAGGGTGTCGGCGGCGGTCCAGTCGCGGTCGGGGTGGCGGAGGTCGGTGCGCCCATTGAGGTCGGTGCGCCCATTGATGAGGTCGACCAGGGTCTGGATGGTTGGGGTGTCGGGCGTGTCGGCCACGACCGCGGCCGGTGTGGCCTCCCACGAAGTGGGCTCGGGCGGGCGCACCTGCACGGCCTCGGTGTTGGCGGCGTAATCACAGGCGGTGCAGCGCACGAAGGTGTCTTCGCCGACCTCGATGGGGGCGAGGAACTCCTCGCTGGCAGAGCCGCCCATCGCGCCGCTCATGGCCGAGACGATGACGTAGGGCAGGTGTAGGCGGTCGAAGGTCTTGATATAGGCGGCCCGGTGCTGGTCGTAGCTGATCTGCAGGCCCTCATCAGAGATGTCGAAGCTGTAGGAGTCCTTCATCACGAACTCGCGGGTGCGCAGCAGGCCGGCGCGTGGGCGCGCCTCGTCGCGGTACTTGGTCTGGATCTGATAGATGTGCAGCGGCAGGTCCTTGTAGCTGCTGTACAGGTCCTTCACCAGCAGCGTGAACATTTCCTCGTGCGTGGGGGCGAGCAGGAAATCGTTGCCGCGGCGGTCCTTCAGGCGGAACAGGTTGTCGCCGTACTCGGTCCAGCGGTTGCTGATCTCGTAGGGCTCGCGGGGGAGCATGGCCGGGAAGTGCACCTCTTGGAAGCCGGCAGCGTCCATTTCCTCGCGCACGATGCGCTCGACGTTGCGGTAGACGATCCAGCCCAGTGGCAGCCATGTGTAGCCGCCCGGGGCGGCGCGTCGGATGTAACCACCACGAACGAGGAGGCGATGACTGGCCACCTCGGCGTCGACGGGGTCCTCGCGTAGGGTTCGAAGGAACAGCGTGGACATTCGCAACACGGGGGAACCTCTTCTGGTCAGCGACAGCCCGTCAGGGCTGATCGGCGGCTGTCGCCGTGGTCAGCGGCGTCTCACGACTGTATCGGCCCGATATACTCGCACCGCCCGAAGTTCGCACAACGACAGCAGGCGTGGGTCCAGACCCACGCCTTTTGTTTCAGGTGGAGACGGTTTACCCCGGCCCCGCTGTAGCGACCATCCGAGCGCCAGACCCGTTAGCCAGACCCGTTAGCCAGACCCGAGAGCCAGACCCGAGAAGAGGTGACCATGACCAGCACGCCCGTCAACGAAAAGATCCTTGCCCTGGTGACCCCCATGGTCGCTGACCTGCAACTCGACCTGTACGACCTCGAGTTCAACGGTGGCATCCTGAAGATCACGGTGGATACGCCTGCGGGCAGCGACGGTGGTGTCACGCTCGACAAGTTGGCGCTGATCACCCGTTTGCTCAACCGCGAGTTCGAGCACAACGACCCCATTCCAGGCAACTACACCCTCGAGGTCTCCAGCCCCGGGCTCGAGCGCACTCTGCGCACGCCAGCGCATTTCCAGCGTGAGATCGGCAAGACCGTGGCGATCCGCCTGCGCGAGGTGCTCGATGGCGCCCGTCGCCTGCAGGGAGTGCTCATTGCCGCCGACGCCACCACCGCCACGATCCGGCTCGACGATGCCGCGTTGACCGAGCGCGTCGTGCCGCTGGCCCTCGTCGACCGTGCCCGCACGGTGTTCGACTGGTCGCCGGCGCCCAAGCCGGGCAAGGCCCCCGCCAAAAAGCCGGGCGCGCCGAGATCCGGTGCGTCGACCACGAAGAACGCTGTCGGCAAACTGGCCTCCGGGCCATCCGACGAACTTGATTTCCCTATCGCACACGAGGAGGCGACCGCATGAGTGGTCTCGACATGGCCGAAGCCGTACGCATGCTTGCTGCTGACAAGGGCATCACCGTTGATGCCCTGTTGCAGGTGCTTGTGGATGCGCTGGCAATGGCATACAAGCGCCGTCCAGGTGCCGCTGCCGAGGTAGATGTGCGCATCAACCCCGACACGATGGAGATCACCTTCATCGCCTACGACATCGACGACGAGGGCAACTGGGTCAACGAGCGCGACGACACGCCCGATGCCGGTGAGTTGGGTCGCATTGCAGCGCAGACCTTCCGCCAGGTGATGAACCAGCGCATCCGTGAGGCCGAGCGTGATCGCAAGTTCGAGGAGTACGCGAACCGCGAGGGCGACATCGTCACGGGCATCATCCAGCAGACCGACAGCCGCTACACCCTGCTCGACCTCGGTCGGGTCGAGGCATTGCTGCCCCAGGCCGAGCAGGTGCCGTTCGAGCGCCCCGAGCCGGGCGGCCGAGTCAAGGCCTACATCGTCGAGGTCCGCAAGACCGCCAAGGGCCCCCAGATCGTGGTCAGCCGTACTCACCCGGGCCTGATCAAGCGCCTGTTCGAGCTCGAGGTCCCCGAGATCGCCGACGGCATCGTCGAGATCAAGGCCTGTGCCCGTGAACCAGGTCACCGCACCAAGATTGCCGTGTGGAGCAACGACTCCAACGTCGACCCCGTCGGCGCCTGCGTGGGCGCCCGTGGTGGTCGCGTGCGCATGGTGGTCAACGAACTGCGCGGCGAGAAGATCGACATCGTGCCGTTCAGCGAGGATTTCCCCGACTTCATCGCCAAGGCACTGTCACCCGCCAAGGTCACGCATGTGATCGTCAGCGAAGACGGCACCCAGGCCGATGTCATCGTTCCCGACCATCAGCTGTCGCTCGCCATCGGCAAGGAGGGCCAGAACGCCCGCCTCGCAGCCCGCCTCACCGGCGTGCGCATTGATATCCGTGGCGAGAGCCAGCCCATGGATCAGGGCGACATCGAGGACTACGCCGAAGGTGAATGGGTGGAAAACGCCACCACCGGCAAGATGGAATGGCACAACGCTGACGGTACGGTCATCAGCGCTGACGAATGGGAACAGGGTGAGGGCGAGGCTCTTGCGACTCCTGAGAACACCGAATCCGTCGACATCGCCGGTGCAACCGACACCGTCGATACCACCGATACCACCGATACGACTGCTCCGGCCGACACCGAAGCGCCCTCTACCCCGGAGGCCGAGGGTGATGTCGCCGACAGTTGACACCACTGAGCCCCTCCGCACCTGCGTCGGGTGCCGCACCAAGCGGCCCCAATCAGCGCTGGTGCGCTACGCACTCACGGCCGACGGCACGCCTGTCGTCAGCCGCACGGCTGCGGGTCGAGGGGCCTGGTTGTGTGCAGACGGGGCAACCTGCCTGCAACAAGCAATCAAACGACGTGGGTTCGAGCGGGCGTGGAAACGTCCGGTTGCAGCCACAGGTTTCGAATCTCTCCGAGTCGCCGACGAAGCGATGATGGCGAACATGAGTAAGTAGCAAGTTGCTGGCCGGTCTGTCGGTTCAGCACAACACCACGAAAGGCTGTACTGGTCTTGTCGAAGAACATGCGGATGCACGAGCTGGCCAAAGAGCTCGGGATGACCAACGCAGAGATTATGGATCTCTCCAACGCCATGGGCGTGGGAGCAAAAAGCCATTCCTCCACCATCATCGAGCAGCAGGCTGACCGTATTCGGCGCCGTGCCGAGCGCGATGGCCTCACCCGGGCCGATCAGCCCGACGAGGCCAAGCCGGTCAAGAAGGGCGCAGCGAAGAAGTCTGCGGCCCCTGCCAAGGACACCGAAACCCCCGCCACAGCGGCCACCGCAGCAGTTGCTTCTGCAGCCGTTGTCCCGGCAACGCCGGCGCCCAGCGCCCCTGCGTCGGAGGCCGAGGCGCCCGCTGTCGAACCTGTGAAGAAGGCGGTTGCCAAGAAAGCCGCTGCTCCACGTGAGGTTGCTGCTGAGGCTGCTCCCGCCGTGGAGACCCCGCCCGCAGCCGCCGCACCGCCCGTAGTCGCCGCACCGCCCGTAGTCGCCGCGCCGGCCGTCGTGGAGACCCCGCCCGCAGTCGCCGCACCGGCCGAGGCGCCCGCAGCGCCAGCAGCCGTCGAGACGCCTCCTGCTGCTGGCCCGGCCCCCGTAGCGCCGACCGCGCCGACGGAACCCGAGCACCGGGTCATCTCGAGTGGCCGCGCCACCGAGGCCCCGCGCGCATCGTCGGCTGTCGCCGCGCGGCCGTTGCCCCCACAGGTGCCGCAGCCGTCACGCCCGCCGACCGCACCGTCGCCGGCCGCACCATCACAGGGCATGCCGCCCACGCGTCCGCCCGCCGGGCCGCCCCCGGTTCGCCCCACATCCACGTCGGGTCGGCCCATTCCGCCGCCCCCCGGCGTCGCCCGCCCCGTGTCGGCTTCGGGCCGTCCCATCCCGCCGCCTCCCGGTAGCGCCCGCCCCGGTGCCGGTGCCACCCGCCCCGGTGGGGCCAGCTTCTCGCCCCGTCCCGGTGGTCCCAGTGGTGCCCGTCCCGGTGGCCCCGGTGGTCCTGGTGGTCCCCGTCCCGGTGGTGGCTTCGCGCCGCGTACCGGTGGTCCCGGTGGTCCTGGTGGTCCCCGTCCCGGTGGTGGCTTCGCGCCACGCACGGGTGGTCCCGGTGGCGCCCGCCCCGGTGGTCCCGGTGGCGCCCCGTCGGGTGGTCCCCCCGGTGGTGCCGGTGGTCCCCGTCCCAGTGGCCAGCGTCGCGCCCCGCGCAAGAGCAAGAGCCGTCGTCGTCGTCGTGACTTCAACGAGCTGCAGCCGCAGTTGTCGGGCAGCTACACGTCCAGCGATGCCCCGGTCCCTGATGGCACCATCGTCATCGAGCGTGGCGTGTCGGCCCAGGAGTTCGCTCCCAAGCTGAACCGCACCGCTGCCGACGTCATCCGTTTCCTGCTCAACAACGGTGAGATGATCACCGCCACGATGACCCTGGCCGACGAGCAGATGGAACTGTTCGCGCTCGAGGTCGGGGCCGATCTGCTGTTGGTCGAAGCCGGCCAGCAGGAGGAAATGGAACTCCAGGCAATGTTCGACGACAGCGACGACGACGACGAGACGCTGCAGGCGACTCGCGCCCCAGTCGTGACCGTCATGGGTCACGTCGATCATGGCAAGACCACATTGCTCGACAAGATCCGCCATGCCAACGTGGTGTCCGGCGAGGCCGGCGGCATCACCCAGCACATCGGCGCCTACAAGGTCATGACCGATGGTGGCCATGAGGTCACCTTCATCGACACCCCGGGTCACGCTGCCTTTTCCAAGATGCGTGCCCGCGGCGCACAGGTCACCGACATCGTGGTGCTCATGGTTGCTGCCGACGACGGCGTGATGCCCCAGACGATCGAGGCCATCAACCATGCCAAGGCGGCCGATGTGCCGATCGTGGTGGCGTTGAACAAGATCGACAAGGACAACGCCGATCCTCAGCGGGTGCTCGCCCAACTCGCCGAGCACCAGCTCGTCCCCGAGTCTTGGGGCGGCGACACCATCGTGGTCGAGATGTCCGCCAGCCAGAACCTCGGTGTCGACGATCTGCTCGAGCAGCTGCATGCTGTGGCAGAGATGGAAGAGCTCACGGCCAACCCCACGGGTCGGGCCAAGGGCATCGTGCTGGAAGCCAACCTCGACACCGGCCGTGGCCCTGTTGCCACGATCCTGGTCGACAAGGGCACGCTCAAGGTGGGCGACCCCATCGTGGCCGGTGCTGCATGGGGCAAGGTCCGCGCCATCATCAACGATCGTGGCGAGCAGGTCAAAGAGGCCGGCCCGTCCACCCCTGTGCAGGTGCTCGGTCTGTCGTCGGTGCCCAATGCGGGCGACGAGTTCCGTGCGGCTGCCAACGAAAAGACGGCACGTCTCGTGGGCGAGGCCCGCGAGCAGCGGTCGCGCCTCACCAGCCAGCGCGGCGATGCTCGCGTGCAGCGTGGTGTGAAGCTCGAGGACATCTTCAGCCAGATCCAGGCCGGCGAGGTCGCCACCCTGAACCTGGTGCTGAAGGCCGACGTGCACGGCTCGCTCGAAGCCGTCACCGAGAGCTTGCGCCGCCTCGAACGCGAGACCGTGAAGTTGGCCTTCGTGCACCGTGCCGTCGGTGGCATCACCGAGAACGACATCACCCTGGCTGCTGCCACGAACGCGACGCTCATCGGCTTCAACGTGCGCCCCGACCGCAAGGCACGCGATCTCGCCGCCAGCGAGCACGTCGAGATCCGCACCTACGAAATCATCTACAAGCTGCTCGAGGACATCGAGCGGGCGATGGTGGGTATGTTGGCGCCCGAGTTCGAAGAAGTGGTCACCGGCGAAGCCGAGGTCCGCGAGGTCTTCCGAGTGCCCCGCATCGGTGGCATCGCCGGTTGCCAAGTGCGGTCGGGTTCGATCACACGTGGCAGCAAGGTGCGCTTCCTCCGCGATGGCGTCATCATCTGGAAGGGCAGCATCACCTCGCTCAAGCGCTTCAAGGAAGATGCACGCGAGGTCCGCGAGGGCTTCGAATGCGGTATCGGCCTGAGCGACTTCCAGGACCTCAAGCCGGGCGACCTCATCGAGACCTTCGAAGAGCGCGAGATCCCGCGCTCGTAATCCAAGGCGTGCAACGGGTCACAACCGGAGGGGTCGCGCAGAGCGGCTTGTAGCGTTCAGCTCATGGCTGATCTCGAATTCTTCTTCGATCCGGTGTGTCCATGGGCATGGATCACGTCGCGCTGGGTCGCAGAAGTGCAGCAGTTGCGCGACTACGACGTCGAATGGCGTTTCATCGCCCTTGCCGTCGTGAACGAGGACCGCACGTCTGATTGGTACACGCCCGCCTATCGGGCGGGTCACATGGCCGGGATGATGTCGCTACGCACCGCCGACGCAGTTCGTCTGCAACACGACAATGCGGCCGTCGGCCGTTTGTATACGGCCATCGGAACCGCCTTCCACCTCGACCAGCGGCGCGTGGAAATGCAGGACGACCCGCTCGCCTTCATGACCGAGATGCTCGGCCGCGCCGACTGCGATCCGTTGCTCGCCTCGGCGGTGCACGACGAAGTGCACGACGCGTACATCCGTGCCGACACCGAATTGGCCTTCGAGCGCACGGGCAGAGACGTCGGCACGCCAATCATCACCTTCCACCCGGGAGCAGACAACGAGGCCAGCTTCTTCGGCCCCGTGATCGCGAAGATCCCGCGCGGCGATCACGCGCTGAAACTGTGGGACGCGATCCAGGTCCTGGCCACGACATCGGGGATGGCCGAACTGAAGCGTTCGAACCGCGGGTCGATCGACTTCACCTGAACTGGACTCGCCCGCGAAACCCCCGGGACCGTGTGGGCGGGTGCCGGTAGGCTCACAGCCGCAGTCGAATGTTGAACGGACGTGAAGAGTCATGAGCAAGCCAACTCGCAAACGGGCCAGTGCGCCGAGCCAGCACCGCTATCCGCGCGAGGCACGGCTCAACCAGTCGCTGCGCCAGGTCATCGCCGAGTCGCTCACCGAGATCGATGACGACCAGCTGGATCTGGTGACCATCACCTCGATCGATGTCGACGCCGAGATGAACAGGGCCATTGTGTTCTTCGATTCGCTGCGCGGCGAGGATGGTGATGCGGGCATCCTCGAGGCGCTCGCCCGACACCGGGTGCGCCTGCAGAGCGCCGTGGCCCGTCAGATCAGGTCGAAGAAGACACCGATTCTGGACTTCCGCCCCGACGAGGTCATCCGCGCCGCCGAGCGGATCGAGCGCATCCTGCGGGACAACCCGAGTCCAGCTCGTCCCGATGCCGATGCCGATGCCGATGCCGACGCAGATGTAGATGGCCAGGCGTAGGCCACCCACCGTCCATGGCATGACGGTGATCGACAAACCGAGCGGCGTCACCAGCCACGACGTGGTGAACCAACTGCGCCGGCACTTCGGCGAACGGCGCATCGGCCATGCCGGCACCCTCGACCCCGATGCCACCGGCGTGTTGGTGGTCGCCGTGGGTAACGCCACGCGCCTCATGCGCTTCCTCAGCGGGTGCGACAAGACCTACGTCGGTGAGATCGTGTTGGGTTCGTCCACCTCCACGCTCGATGCAGCGGGCGCCGTGACCGGCACGTTCGACATGGGCGATGTCACCATCGAGCAGGCGCGCCACGTGGCCGCCGAGCACCTCACGGGCGACATCTTGCAGGTGCCGCCGATGGTGTCGGCGTTGAAGATCGACGGCCGCCGCCTGCATGAGTTGGCACGCGAGGGCATCGAGGTGGAACGGGCCCCGCGCCCGGTCACGGTGAGTCGCTTCGATCTGGAGGCCACCGACGACCCGATGGTGTTGCGGGCCACCGTGGAGTGCACGTCGGGCACCTACATCCGAACGCTCGCCGACGACCTCGGGCGGCTGCTCGGAGGTGGGGCCCACCTGCGCAACCTGCGCCGGACCCGGGTGGGTGAGTTCACACTCGAGCAGGCCCAACCGCCCGACCAGGCCACCCTGCTGCCGGTGTCCACGGCGGTCCAGCACCTGCCTCGCGTGACGGTGGACCAGACCACCAGTGATCTCATCGCCAACGGACGCGTGTTACCTGCGTGGTCCGGCGAGGGACCGTGGGCGGTGTTCGCTGAAAGCGGCGATCTCCTTGCCGTGTACGAGCGATTCCACGGCGCCGAGGCCAAGCCCGTCGTGGTGCTGATTGGTGCTGAGACCGACCAACCCCGCTAGCGTCGGTTGACGTGCAAGTGATCACCGATCTCACGCAGCGACCGTGGGCCGACCAGCGTTCTGTCATCACCATTGGCGCCTACGACGGGGTGCACCGCGGCCATCGGGCGGTCATCGGCGAGGTGAAGCAACTGGCCGAACAGCTGAGTTGCCGCTCGGTCGTGGTCACCTTCGATCGTCATCCGGCCAGCATCGTGCGGCCCGAATCTGCCCCGAAGCTGCTCACCGATCTCGATCAGAAACTCGAGCTCCTGGCGCTGACCGGCGTCGATGCCACGGTGCTGGTGCGTTTCGACGAGCGGCAGTCGTTCGAGAGCGCTACTGACTTCGTCGAGCGGGTTCTGGTGCAGTGCCTGGCCACGCGTACCGTGGTGGTGGGCGCCGACTTTCACTTCGGCCGGCAGCGCTCCGGCAACGTGGCGTTGTTGCGTGAGCTCGGCCTGATACATGACTTCGACGTGTTCCCGCGCGAACTGGTGCCGCGCTCCGATGGTGTCGACGAGCCGATCAGCTCGACCGCCATCCGGCGCGCTCTGGCCGGTGGGCTGGTAGAGATGGCCGGTGAGATGCTCGGCCACGCCTACGAGGTGCGTGGCTCAGTGGTGAAGGGAGACCAACGCGGTCGCCAGCTCGGCTTCCCGACGGCCAACGTCGAGGTGTCGAACCAGATCTGCATGCCTGCCGACGGCGTGTATGCCGGATGGTACGAGCGCCCCAACGGCGACGTCCACCCGTGCGCGATCAACCTTGGTCGGCGCCCCACCTTCTACGAGCACGCCGACCACTCGCTGCTCGAGGCGCATCTGCTCGACTTCAACGGGGATCTCTACGGCGAGACCGCACGAGTTCGCTTCACTCATTTCCTTCGCAGCGAGCGCAAGTTCGATGGCATCGATGCCTTGGTGTTTCAGCTGAAGCACGACATCGAGCACGCCCGCGCCTCGATCTCGTCGTTGCCGCGCTGACGCCAGCTGCGCCCCGGCCGCTAACGGCCGAGCGTCACCAGCATCATCAGGCCGCACAGCACGACACCACTTGCGCTGAGTCGTCGCCGGGCGTTGCCCTCGCCGAGGTACCGCCAGCCGATCAGCGCAGCCAGCACCACACTTGATTCGCGGAGGGCGGCCACATAGCCAACCGATGCATACCGCACGGCGATCAACACCAGCGTGTAGGTGAGCAGCGACGCGAACCCGGCCAGCGCGAAGCGGCGCCAATCGGTGCGCAGGACGGCACGCAACGCTGCGGTGCGTCGCGTTGCGACACCGTAGGCCGAGCTGGTGACAGCGGTCATGATGCCCGTCGCGAACGCGTACCCGAGCTTGTCGGTGCTGCGCGAGCCCTTGCTGTCCAGCAGCGTGTAGGCGCAGATCGTCAACGCCACGCCCACTGCGGTCAGTACGGCCGGCCCCTTCCACGTGCCGGCCAACAGGCTGAGACCGAGCGCGATGGTGACGATCGCAACGATGCTCCATGCCCGTACCGGGTCGTGCAACAACACGATGCCGCCGATTGCGGCGAGCAGCGCACCGCCACCGCGGGCAATCGGGTACACCTGCGAGAAGTCGCCGTGGTTGTAGGCCCGGGCGAGCAGCAGTAGGTACGGCAGGTGTACCAGGCCGGAGAGCACGGCCCATGTCCATCCGTTGGCAGCCATGCCGCCGCTGATGGCCAACCCGAACAGGGCGAAGACGCCGCCGAACAGAAACTGTGCCCACAGAGCGACGAAGCGTTCGTGGGGCGACTGCTTGACTGCCAGATTCCAACCAGCGTGCAGGACTGCTGCGGAGAGGGCGAGCAGGGTGGCGGTCAGCACAGGGACATGAGGTTATGCGCTTGCCGCACGGCGTGAGTCAATCCCGCGTAACCTGATCCACGGTTATGGATCGTCCCATTGGCATGTTCGACTCGGGGTTTGGTGGGCTCACCGTTGCGCGTGCGCTCATCGATCTGCTGCCCGACGAGGACCTCGTCTACATCGGAGACACCGGCCGCTACCCGTACGGTTCGCGGCCCCAGGCCGAGGTGCGCGAGTTCGCCCGTCAACTGGCGTGGAGCCTGGTGAACGACCATGACGCCAAGGCCATCGTGGTGGCCTGCAACACAGCGGCCGCGGCAGCACTCGACGAGCTCGTCGATGAGTTGCCGGTGCCGGTGATCGGCGTCATCGAACCGGGTGCCCGTGCGTTGGTGGCCGCAACGCGCACTGGTCGCGTCGGTGTCATCGGAACCGTCGGCACCGTGATGTCAGGCGCCTACGACCGGGCGGTTGCGCATACCGGCGTGGCCGTGGTGCTCACTGCTGCTGCATGTCCCGGGTTCGTCGAGTTCGTGGAACGCGGGCAGACCAGTGGCGACGAGATCGCCATCCTGGCCGATCGCCTGTTGGCCCCGGTCAAGGCGGCCGGTGTCGACACGCTGCTGCTCGGGTGCACCCACTACCCGTATCTGGCGCGCGTCATCGGCCAGGCGATGGGCCCAGCGGTCACGCTGGTCAGTAGCGCCGATGAGACAGCGTTCGCTGCCAGCGCACAGCTGCGCGAGGCCGGTCTGTTGCGCTTGTCATCGACACGTCCTGCGGTGCACCGGTTCCTCTCCAGCGGCGACATCGGCTGGTTCGCCGATCTCGGCCGCCGTCTCCTCGGACCCGAGCTGGCCCATGCCGGTTCGTGGGAACCGCCCGTTACCGCTACAGATGCCCCTATCGTCTCGCACTGATCTGCGTATCGATCCGCAATCCCCACCAAGGAGCCCTCATGGCCCGTCCCGATGGCCGCCAACCGAACGAACTCCGCCCGATCACCTTCGAGCGCGACTACACCGACATGGCGGCCGGCAGCGTGCTGGTCAGCTTCGGGCGCACCCGCGTGCTGTGCACCGCCAGCATCGACGAGGACGTGCCGCGTTGGATGAAGGGCAAGGGCAAGGGTTGGGTCACCGCCGAGTACTCCATGCTGCCCGGGTCGTCGCCCGAGCGCGTCGACCGTGAGGCTGCCAAGGGCAAGCAGAGCGGGCGCACGGTCGAGATCCAGCGACTCATCGGCCGCTCGCTGCGTGCGGCCTGCGACATGCGCCTGCTCGGCGAACGACAGGTCGTGGTCGACTGCGACGTCCTACAGGCCGACGGCGGCACGCGTACCGCCAGCATCTGCGGTGGCTATCTGGCCCTGCACGATGCGCTCACCCGCCTGGTACAGAACAAGGCCATCAGCGCACAGCCGTTGCATTCGTACTGCGGGGCCATCAGCGTTGGCGTGGTCAATGGGGTTCCGGTGCTCGACCTGCCCTACATCGAGGACAGCCGTGCCGAGGTGGACATGAACGTGGTCATGTTGCAGCGCATCGCCAACATCGGTGGCCAGCCGGCCGAGCCGCAGTTCGTCGAGGTGCAGGGCACCGCCGAGGGTGCGCCGTTCAGCCGCAGCGAGCTGGACGCGTTGCTCGGCCTCGCCGGTGACGGTCTGGCCGAGATCATCGGCCTGCAGATGGAGATGATCGCATCGCCGCCATCGCCGCGTTCGCTGGGCCGCTAGGCCCGGATCACAGTCGGGAATGACCACGATGGAACGGTTCGTGTGCGCGTCGGCCAACCCCGACAAGGTGGCCGAGATCGCGTCCGTACTCGCCGGGCTCGTCGAACTGGTGCCGCGTCCGGCGCACGTACCCGAGGTGGTCGAGGATGCCGACACGCTTGTCGGCAACGCTCGTTTGAAGGCCGCAGCGCTCTGTGTCGCCACGGGTTGTGCCGCCATCAGCGACGACACCGGGCTGGAGGTTGATGCGCTCGGCGGCGAACCAGGGGTGTCCACGGCGATGTTCGCCGGCATCGGCTGCAGCTATGCCGACAACCGGGCCAAGATGCTCGACGTGCTGCGCGACGTGGTGCCGCCCCATCGCACCGCGCGCTTCAAGACGGTGGCCATGGTGGTGTGGCCGGACGGACGCGAGCTCGCCGTCGAGGGTGTGTGCGAAGGCGGCATCGCCACCACCGAACTCGGCGAGCGCGGCTTCGGGTACGACTCCATCTTCATTCCGGCCGAAGGCGACGGCCGCACCTTCAGCCAGATGAGTGAGTCCGAGAAGAACGAGATCTCGCACCGGGGCCGAGCGTTCCGCGCCCTGTTGGCGGCACTTGCCGACCGCGCCGGAGAGGCGTGAGGAATCGGGGCGGGAAACCCTTACCCTTGAGTAACTGTTGGTAGGGCTTCGGCTCGGCAATGCGTGATTGTGGCGCCATCCACACTGGAAGTCGTGAGGTCATGGGTGTGAAGTTCAAAAAGGGCGACACCGTCATCTATCCCCAGCACGGGGCATGCCTCGTGCAGGGCACCAAGAAGGTCGTTGCTTTTGGGGAGACCCAGGAGTACCTGATCCTGCGGACCATCATCAACGAGATGACACTGTCGGTCCCGGTGGCCCGCGCCGCCGACGTGGGCGTGCGCCCGCCGGTCTCGCCCGACGAACTTGAAGACCTGGTGTCGGTGCTCTCCAAGGCCGACCCCCGCGTGCCCAGCAACTGGAGCCGCCGGTTCAAGAACCATCAGGAGAAGTTGAAGAGCGGCGATGTGTATCAGGTGGCCGAGGTCGTTCGTAACCTCGCCGCCCGCAACCGCGATGCATCGCTGTCGGCGGCCGAGCGCACCATGTACGAGCGGGCCCGCATCAACCTGATCAGCGAGATCGCGCCCGCCCTGAAGGTGAGCGCCGAGGAAGCCGAGCGGTACCTCGACGACGCGCTGGCCAAGGGCGTGCTGAAGCCGGCCAAGGAAGTCAAGAAGAAGGCGTAGGCCTTCGCCCGATCAGGCCCTGTGGCCGCCGGGTTGACGGAAGCATCGCTGAACGCCCCCATCCATCTAGGGTGCGGGGTATGTCAGCACGAGTGCACGTCACCAGAGAAGAACTCGAACGCAAGATTCGTGGCGGAGAGATCGACACGGTGGTGATGGCGTTTCCCGACCTGCAGGGCAGGTTGGTGGGCAAACGTACCTCGGGCCGTTTCTTTCTCGATCACGTGGCCGATGACGGCACCGAGAACTGCGACTACCTCATTGCCTGCGACATGGACAACAACCCCGTGCCCGGCTATCGCTTCACCAGCTACGAGCAGGGCTACGGCGACATGCTCGCCGTACCCGACTGGGACACCATCCGGATGATTCCGTGGGTGCCACAGACGGCGATGATCATGTGCGATCTGCTCGATGTCGACACCCGCGAGCTCATCGAGGTGGCGCCGCGTACGGTCTTGCGTCGTCAGGTTGAAGCTGCCGAAGCCCTCGGGTTCTTGCCGATGGTGGCCAGCGAGATCGAGTTCTATCTCTTCAAGGACACCTACGACGAGGCCCACGACAAGGGCTACCGCGACCTCAAGCCGCACAGTCCGTGGCTCGAGGACTATCACGTGCTGCAGACCACCAAGGACGAATACATCATCGGCCAGATCCGTCGTGGCCTCGAAGCCGCCGGCGTACCCGTGGAGTTCAGCAAGGGCGAAGCCGGTCGCGGCCAGCACGAGATCAACCTCGATTACACCACGGCCGTCGAGATGGCCGACCGCAACGCCGTCTACAAGAACAGCGCGAAGGAGATCGCCGCCCTGAACGGGCGCAGCATCAGCTTCATGGCCAAGTACGACTTCAACGACACCGGGTCGTCGTGTCACATCCATTCCAGCCTGTGGAGCCTGGATGGCAAGACGGCATTGTTCGACGGTCACGACGAACACGACCAGAGTGGGGCCCCCGCCGACAACCACGGGATGAGCAAGTTGTTCCGTCATTACCTGGCCGGCCTGGTCGCCACCTCGCAGGAGTTCGCTCTGCTGTGGGCCCCCACCATCAACAGCTACAAGCGGTTCCAGCCGGGGTCGTGGGCACCGACGGGTATCGGCTGGGGCATCGACAACCGCACGCTCGGTTATCGCCTTGTGGGCCATGGCAAGGGCACCCGCGTCGAGTGTCGCGTTCCTGGCAGCGACGCCAACAGCTACTTCGCATTTGCCGGCACGCTCGCCGGTGGCCTCTACGGCATCCGCAACGAACTCGAGCTCGGCGAACCGTTCTCGGGTAACGGTTACCAGGCGGCCGACATCCCGCGTATCCCATGGAACATCCGTGATGCGATCGACCTGTGGGAGAACAGCACGATCGCACGCGAGTGCTTCGGCGATGATGTGCACCATCACATCCTCACGATGGCCAAGGGTGAGTGGCTGGCGTTCAACCAGACCGTCACCGATTGGGAGCTGCGCCGCTACTGGGAGCGCGTCTGACGGCCCACCGCACTAGCCTTCACGCCTGAGTCGTTCGGTCTTGGAGGCATGTGTGGGTCGGTTGAGTGGCAAGGTTGCATTGATCACGGGTGCGTCATCGGGGCTGGGGCGCGTCGGCGCCGAGCGCTTCGCCCAAGAGGGAGCGCAGATCGTCATCGCCGACATCAACGATGGCGACGAAGCGGTCGAGGCCATTGCTGCTGCTGGCGGCGAGGCCACGTTCGTGCGCTGCGATGTCACCGATGAACAATCGGTCGAATCGGCCGTGGCGCACGCAGTCGAGACCTTCGGCGGGTTACATGTGCTCTACAACAACGCCGGCGTGATGCTGGGCGACGACGACGGCCCCACCAACACCTCCATCGCCACGTACAACCTCACGATGGACATCAACGTGAAGGGCGTGCTGCTGGGTTGTCGTTACGCCATCCCGGCCATGCTGGCCAGCGGTGGTGGCTCGATCGTCAACGTGGCCTCGTTCGTGGCGCACATGGGCGCCGCCACGCCGCAGATTGCCTATACCGCTTCAAAGGGCGCCGTGTTGGCGATGACCCGCGAGATCGCCACGATCTATGCCCGCCAGGGCATCCGTGCCAACGCGCTCTGCCCGGGACCGATCATGACCCCGCTGCTGGCCAAGTTCTTGTCCGACGACGACAAGCGCAACCGTCGTCTGGTGCACATCCCGATGGGCCGCTTCGGCGAGCCGATCGAGATCGCCAACGGTGCACTGTTCCTGGCCAGCGACGAGAGCAGTTGGATGACCGGCCAGTCGCTGATCATCGATGGTGGCATCACCAGTGCCTACGTGACACCTCAGTGACGCCATCGAGCGGTGACATCAGTGTGGTGCTGATGGCCGCAGCCTGACAGACTCGTCAGACTATGGGACAGGTTGGATTCATCGGTTTGGGAGTCATGGGCGCGCCAATGGCGCGTCATCTGAGCGGTAAGGGCAACGACGTCACGGTCTACAACCGCACCGCCTCGAAGGCCGAGGCGTGGGTGGTGGCCAACGGCGGTTGGTCGGCGGAGTCGCCCCGCGTGACCGCCCAGGAGGCCGATTTCGTGTTTACCTGCGTCGGTAACGATGACGACCTGCGCTCGGTGGTGCTCGGCCCCGATGGCGCGTTGGCAGGTATGGCCCCCGGAGCGATCCTGGTGGACCACACCACCGCGTCGGCCGATGTGGCCCGAGAGATCGCTGCGGCTGCTGCAGCGGTGGGGGTGGGATTTGTCGATGCTCCCGTCAGCGGGGGCCAGGCCGGCGCCGAGACCGGATCGCTCACGGTGATGTGTGGCTGCGACGATCTGCTGGTGTTCCGCAAGGCCAAGACGATGATCATGGGCTATGCCAAGGCCTGCGAGCTGATGGGTGGCGCCGGCTCGGGCCAGCTCACCAAGATGGTGAACCAGATCTGCATCGCCGGCATCGTGCAGGGCCTTGCCGAGGCGATCAACTTTGCCCAACACGCCGGGCTCACCGTGGACAAGGTGGTGGAGACCATCGGCAAGGGTGCCGCACAGAGCTGGCAGATGGACAACCGGGCCATCACCATGTCTCGTGGAGAGTTCGACTTCGGGTTCGCTGTCGAGTGGATGCGCAAGGACCTTGGCATCTGCCTCGACGAGGCGAACCGCAATGGCGCTCGCCTGCCGGTGACCGCACTGGTCGATCAGTTCTACGCACAGGTCGTTGCCCGTGGGGGCAAGCGTTGGGACACCAGCAGCCTGATGCATCTGCTCGCCAACGACTGACAACCCGCTGGATCAGCCCGTTGTGGTGGTCGCTCCAGCACGGTTCGTTGGCCAGAGTAGTGGGTTGCCGGGTCCGTCGACCAGGCTTCCAGGTTCGGCCCCGCCGAGCCACATCGCTCGGTCGAACGCACGGTACGGCGAGTCGTCGGGTCCTACGCGGGTGCCGTCGGCCACGTAGATGACCGTCATCACCGAGCGCAGCAGCGGAGTGTTGTTTGCCGGAGCGCGGTGCAGGGTCCAACCCATGTGAAACGTCGCGTCGCCAGCGCGTACGGCGCCATGGGTGCTCGTTGGGAACCCGCGCTCACGAACCATTTCGTCGAAACGTGCTTCCGATTCGTCGCCGATGACCCACTTGCCGAGGTCGCCGTGTTGGTGACTGCCGTTGGCGAAGGTCATGCTGCCCACGTCGGCGGGCACATCGACGAGCGGCATCCACATCGTGATGGTGCGGTCAGTGTCGAGTGGCCAATAGGTCTGGTCCTGATGCCACGGCGTGTAACCACCGCCAGGCTCTTTGAACAATGCCTGATCGTGATAGAGCCGAACGCCTTCGACCTCGAGCAGGTCGGCGGCCACCTTGGCAAAACGCGGCGCGAACGAAAACGTCTTCGCGGTCTCGTCGTTGAAACAGATGTTCGGCACCTGCAAGAACGCTTTGCCGTAGGTGTCTCGCTTGTCGAGGTCGGGGTGGCGCGCTGTGGCGCGCTGCACTGATGATTCGATAGCGGCACGGTAGACATCGATCTCGTCGGTCGAGGCCAAGCCGCGAACAACCGTGTGGCCGTCGCGTGCAAAAGCGGCGATCTGCTCGGCGCCGACGGTGACCAGCGACGTGAGTGGTGGCACTGATGAGTGGTCGTGTTCGGTGCTCATTGCACGACCGGAATCGCGCCGGCATGTTTGCGCGGGGCGTTGGGGTCGGCCTCGGGGAGGTGTAGCGCCATGCTGCCTTCAAGCCCTTCTAATCGAGCGACTGCTTCAGAAATCTCGAAGAACGCATCGGGGTCGAACAAGTGCGGATGATGTGGATCGTGGAGGCGCTTGTCGAGTTCGGCCAGTGTGTCGCGCCAGCCCTCGCGGCCATATGACGGCCACTTGATTCCGGCTTGCATGAACACGATGTCGATGAAGTAGCGCGAGGTTCCCTCGCCACCGGGCTGTGGACGGCGCGCATGCACCAGCGCCGAATGGGCGAACACGACCGAGCCCGGTGCAAGGTTGTTGAGCACCACCGTGCCCGGGATTTCTTCAGTGCCACAGAACCACAGTGCATCGCGGCGCATCACGGCGCGATGACTGCGGCGCAGCAGCAGCATGTCGCCGATGGTTCCGTTGAGGCCGGCCAGATAATGCAACACGTGGACCTGGGTATGGCTGCGGTTCACCTGTGGGATCTGCTCGTAGTCGTGATGCCAACCCACGCCCGCAAGGCCTGCGTGATGGCGGGCGGCGTGGCAGTGGTGCAGTGCGTAGTTGGGGTCACCCATGAGCTGGTCCATGACCGCGAGCGTCTGTGGATGGGTGATGAGCGAACAGAGTTCGTCGTACTTCCAAATGTTGCGGCCATCGAAGCGCGGCTCGGTATCGGCGTACCGGTCGACCTCTTCGCTTGTCGCGCGAACCTGCTCGGGTGGCAGGAAGCCTTCTCGCACCACAAAGCCGTCTTGATGAAACTGAAGAACCTCTTCGTCAGTCAACACGTTCAGGTCGGTCTGCATGGGCGGATCGTACGACATTGGTGAGCTGTATGTTGTCAGGGTCGGGTGATCAATCCGTTGAAGGCAGGGGTGGGCTCGTACTGTTCGATGGGGAGATCACCCCACACCGCCCACACCGAGCCGGGTCGGTTGGCCTCGATGGCGGTGATGACGGTGTCGGCAACCCGTTCGGGCGACATCATCGGTACGTTCATCAGGTCGAGCATGGCCTTCATGTCTGCCGACACGATGTTGGTGTCGGCAAATCCAGGGCAGATGGCGCTGGCGCACACGCCGCGCGGGCCGACGAGCTGACCGAGTGATTTGGCGAAGCCGACGACTGCGTGCTTGGTGAGCCCGTAGATGGGATCGAACGGTATGGCGCCGAGCCCTGCCATCGACGCGGTCATCACGATGTGGCCGCTGCCGCGTTCGATCATCTTGGGAAGCACGGCACGGGCGCCGAATACCACGCCGTCCACGTTGGCGCCCATAATGCGCCGATAGGCCGCGTCGGTCACCTCGCTGAGCGGTTCGTCCGATGGCTCATGGCCGGGGAGCCGGGTACTGACGCCGGCGTTCAGGAAGACGATGTCGAGGGCTCCGTGTGGGGCGATGAGGGCCTCCCATTCGGCAGAGCTCGACACGTCGAGGTGGTGATACTCGCCGTCGATCTCGGCGGCGACGGCCGCACCTGCATCGTCGTTGAGGTCGGTCACGATCACGTGTGCGCCGAGCGAGGCGAAGCGGCGTGCGACGGTGGCACCGATACCGCTGGCGCCCCCTGTGACGAGCGTGTGCTGTCCGGTGAGATCGAGTGTCATGTCAGCCCCTGGTGCCTGCGTCGTCGACACCCGTGTCGACACGACGTTGTGCTGGCGAATGTATCGACTCAATGGCCCATGTTGCCATCATGGGCCGACACGCTCAGGGCCGCCGCAACGACCGGCGTCGCCGAAGTGACCGGCACCGTGTTGGTTGGTCCCGTGACGGCGGGGTGGGCGGCCTCATCACCGGTGTGGCACATGTGCGATGGCATCTGCTTGTGGTTCGACGTCGGCGCTTCATCACGTGGTCCAGAGTTCCTGCGAATGCTCAGAGCGGCCGGGCGGTGAGGACGAGTGAGAGCATTGCGACCAGGGCGAAGGTGACGAATGCGATGCCAGGGAGAAGACGAGTTTCCACGTTCTTTGTATCGGCGGTGTCGGCGCAGACTTGACTGTTTGGGTGGTTCGTTGCGCTGATGCGGTGGCAGCGGCGCCAGGCGCGACCGTTGTGTCGGCCGGGTACGCCTAGCGCGTGGCGGCCGTTGCGAAGATGTCGAGCAGACGGTCGAGTTGATCGTCGGTGATCACCAGCGGGGGGCAGAACGTATTGGTGTCGGTGTTGAGGGCGCGCACGATGGCACCGTTCTTCAGCATGTGGTCGCGGATGGCCATGGCGTTCTGATCGGGCTTCAGCCCGGCGGCCCACACGGCGCCATCGCCGCGGGCGTGGTCGATGATGCCGTCGGCGGCGAGCGCCTGTAGTCCGGCACCGAGCCGGGCGCCAACGTGGGTTGCCCGTTGCAGCAGGCCCTCGCGCTCGATGATCTCTACGTTCTTCAAGCCGGCGACGCAGACGCTGGCATGGCCGCTGTAGGTGTAGCCGTGGCGGAGGAAGAAGGTGGGGTCGGCCTCGAGCGCCTCAAGTGGCGCACGCCCCACGAACACTCCGCCGAGCGGCTGATAGCCCGACGTGACCGCCTTGGCGAAGCCGAGGAAGTCGGGCGTGACGCCGTAGTGCTGTGCGGCGAACCACGACCCGAGGCGGCCGAAGCCGGTGATGACCTCGTCGAAGATCAGGTAGGCGCGGTGCTGATCGCACAACCGGCGCAGGCCCTGCAGGTAGTTCTCGGTGGGTGGGAACACGCCGCCGGCACCCTGGAGCGGCTCGGTGATGACGGCAGCGATCTCGGCGCTGCGCTCCTTCATCAGCGTGGCGAGGGCTTCAATGTCGTCGCTCGGTACCTGCACGACATCACCGACCAACGGGCCATAGCCGGCCTTGTTGGGTGCGATGCCCTGGGCGCTGGTGCCGCCGTAGTTGGTGCCGTGGTACCCGCGGGTACGGCTGATGATGAGCGTGCGCTCGGGATGCCCGGCCTGCACGTGGGCCAGTCGGGCGAGCTTCATCGCAGTGTCGACCGATTCGCTACCGCTGTCGGTGAAGAACACGCGGGCACCCTCGAGCGGGCTGAGCGCCACGAGCCGTTCTGCCAGTTCCTCGGCCGGGCCGTTGGTGAACGGGTCGAAGCACGAGTAGGTCTCGAGGGTAGTCATCTGGGCATGGACGGCATCGGCCATCTCGCGCCGGCCGTGGCCGATGGCGCAGTACCACAGGCTGGCCATGCCATCGATCAACTCATTGCCATCGGAGTCCCACAGCAGCGCTCCCTCGCCGCGAACAATACGGATGAACGATTCGCGGGTGGTGGAGGCAAAGGGATGCAAGAAGGCCGGGCGCATAGGGGCAACGGTAGCGGTTGGTGTACCGGGCAATCGGCTCGGGTCGGCGTTCAACGGACGGCGGTGACCTTCGCCCCTTGTGTACGTGGCACTGCGGCAGCACGATCGAACCATGAGGAACGGACACCTGTTGGCGACGCTGGTGTTGGCCGCTGGTGGGGTGGCCTGTGCGACATCGACGCCAGTGGGCACTCCGCCGACCGGCACCGTGGCGACATCGATCCCGGGTGTCACGGTTGTCGCGCCGGGAGACACGGTCGATCCCGAGACGTCGACATCGAGAACGTCCACGTCCACGGCCACGTCAACGGCCACCACCGTGGCCGAGACCCCCCTGGCGCACCCCATCACCCCAACGGGTGACCCGGCTGCGGACGCAGCACTGCTCGGCGCAGCCCGCCTGGTGGAACGAGAGCGGGGTCACACCTTTGCCACGGCGGTCACCGTGCAGCTGCTCGCCGACGTCGACTTCGAGGCGGTGATCCTGCAGGACTTCGCCGACGACTTGTTCGTCAGATCGCTCCTTGCCCAGGCCGAGTTGTTGACGGTGCTCGAGCTGATCCCGTCCGGTACCGACTACGTCGGCATCGTGCGCGCCCGGATGGGCGAGGGCATCATCGGGATGTACGTCCCGGCCAACGGCGAGTTGTACGTACGGGGCACCACGATGACGCCGTATGTCACGTCGACCGTTGTGCACGAGTTGACCCATGCGCTCGATGACCAACGGTTCGAGTTGGACTCGAAGGCGATTGCCGACGGAGACGCTGACCGGTCCTTCGCCCTGTCGGCGCTGGCCGAGGGGAGCGCCCAGATGGTCGAACAGGCATATCTCGATGCACTGACCGTCGATGACATGGCGCAACTGATCGGCGAGCAACGCGACTACGGGCGTCAGATGCACTTCCCCGCTGCGCCGATCTCGGTGAACGAGCTCATGCAAGACCAGTATTCGCTGGGCCTCACGTTCGTGGACGGGCTGGTGCACCGCGGTGGTCTGGCGGCGCTCGATGCAGCGTTCAGAGACCCGCCGGAATCCACCGAGCAGGTACTGCACCCCGACAAGTTCTCGGCTCGTGATCCCATCGTCAGCGTGGCGGTCCCACCGAGCGACGGCACGGTGCAGGCGAGCGGCACGATGGGGGAGCAGACGTTGATCGAATTGCTCAATGCCGAGCTGGCGCCGGCGACGGCCCGAGCCGCTGCGGCGGGTTGGGGCGGCGATCGGTACGTGCTGTTCACCACCGCCACTCAGGAGTGCGTGCGCATTGATGTCGCCAGCGACAGCGTTGCCGATGCGCACGAGCTGCAGGCCGCCTTCCGGTCGTGGGCGATCCGCCAACACGATGCCACCGTGACGGCACCGGGCACGCAGCTCGTGCGTGTCACCGCGTGCCGTGCGATGGGCTGACCTGACCCGCCTGAATGTGGCGTTGGACTCTGGCCGGAGCGAGTTGCATGGCGCACCCTGCAGAGAGGCGCAGCGTGCGCCGAACGGAGGTGATCTCGATGACTGAGTTCCCAACCACCACAGCTGACCGAGCCGAACCCAACGGGAGCCGCGCCGCTGGATCCGGGGGGGTCCTCCTCGGTGAGCCGCCGGCCGCCCCCTCGGCCGCGTCGCCCGCCCCCAGCCGGTCCGGTCCCTCCGGAACCGTTGTTTCCGGTGCAACTCCCGCATCGCCATGGCGCAAGGTTGCACTGTTCAGCGTGATCGCACTGCTGGTCGGTGTCGGCATCGGATTCGTTGTCGGCCTGCCGGGCAAGAACAGCATCGCTGATCAGCGCGACACCGCCCGAGCCTCGGTCACACAGCTGACCAAGGATCTGGCCACGGCGAATTCCAGTCTGAGTGCGTCTCAGGCTGATCTGGTGACGGCGAACGCCAAGTCAGCGCAGCTGACCAAGGATCTCAGTTCGTCCGCTGCGGACCTGACAGCCGCGAACGGTGAGCTGGCATCGACCAAGACCAACCTCGACCACGCCGTGACCGTGAAGGATGCATGCTTGGCCGCATCGACGGCCGGCGTGGATCTGGTTGCCCAGTGGGAGAACCTGTGGCTCGACTTCGACAACTATCTCGGCACCAACTACGGCTCGGCAGCCGAAGCACAGATGATCTCGCATCTGGACGAGCAGGTGCAGAAGATGGATGCCCAGCATGTCGAGATGGATCGTCTGGCTGGGATCTGTGTCGCCGGGTGAACCACGCTGTACCGCAACGGTGTCGTTGGTCAGTGACCAGCCACCGTTGCGGTGGTGGCAACCTCGCCGGCCTGGAACAGCCCGAGGGCACCCTTGCCCACGTTGGCGAACTTGTGCGTCACGATGGGATACAGGCCCGCTGCATCGAAGGTGAACTCGACAAACCCTCCCTGAGCCGGTTGCAGGTCGAGCGCCTGCGAACCGCCCTGACGGGCATCGGGCTGCAATGCGTAGCTGCCCTCCTTGAACACCGTGTCGAAGATGGTGCCGACGATATGGAACGACGAGTTCTCGGACGGGCCGGCATCGACCACCCACACCCGGACCCGCTCGTTGGGTTCAACCCGGATCGGGCTGAACTTGTACTGGCTCACGTAGCCGTTGAAGACCACAGCGTCTGCCTGCTGGGCCATCATCTTGGTCAGGTCTGCCGGCTTGCCCTCGGGGCCGGTGTAGAGCTCGGACTGCACCAACAGGTACTCATGGTCCACGGGGGCCAACACGGGTGGGTCGATGATGATCGCGCCGTACATGCCGTTGCCGATGTGGTGAAGGGCCGGAGCGGTACCGCAGTGGTACATGAACGCCCCGGCGAACTTGGCCTTGAACTGGTAGACCAACGATTCGCCGGGCTTGATCGAGCGCATCTCCACGTTCCACGCCACCTTGCTGGCGTGGAAATCGATGGAGTGCTCGATCTTGCCGTCGTTGATGAGCGTGATCGTGAACAGGTCGCCGACCTTGCCGCGCAGTGTGGTGCCCGGCACGATGCCGTTGAAGGTCCACATCTCCTGGGTCACGCCGGGGGCGACCTCGATCACCTTCTCGATCGCGTGCATCTCGATCTTGTGCTCGGTGCCGCCGGGTGCGGGCTGCAGGGTGGGGTCGTAGGGCTTCCACTCAGCGCCCGGCTTGGCATTGAAATCGATCGTTGCGTCGGCGCTTGCCGCAGGCGTGGTCGTGGCTACCGCCCCGCCCGTGCCGGTGGCGCCGGCCGACGTGCCGTTGTTGCTGCGGCCGAGGGCGATGGAGGCCATCAGCAGGGCCCCGATGCCGAGCAATGCGGCAATGCTCCACATCGTCCATCCGACCGGATCGCGTCGTGGTCGTGACGACGTGACAACAGCGTCTTGCGGCGCATCGGTGGTCTCGGTGTCGCTTGCGACAGTTTCTGCTTCGCTCATGCCCGGCCGTCCTTGGTGTGGCTCAATGGCCCAAGGATGGTCTTCTGACCGGGGTGGCAGTAGGGCCATTGGTCACTTCAACCAGACCCATTGCGCGATGTGGTCACACCGGGGGTGACTCAGCGATGACCAGCTCGATCTGGGTTGCCTGCTTGCCGCCCTCGCTGATCCAGATGGCCAGCAGCACCAACGCGCCGCCGTATGCGTGGCGCAGGTGCAGGTGCTCGCCGACGACGAGCCACGAGAACATCACGCCCAGCAAAGGGGTGAGGAACATCGAGACCGCCACGCGGTTGGACGGCTGGTTGGCCAGCACCGAGCACAACAGCAGGTAGCCAACCGCCGACCCCACGCCGAGGAAGACCACAGCCCACACCGCCTTGGGGTGCACCCCGGAGGAACGCACCATGCCCTTGCCGAACAGGTCGAGCAGGCACGCCGGGATCACGAAGAACAACGCTCCAACCTGTGTCATGGCGGCAACGGCGAGCGGGTCGACGCCCTGGCCGGCACGGCGGACGAAGGCTGTGTAGACGGAGAACGTCACGACCGTGCCGACCAACAACAGCATCGGCAGGATCGCTGCGCCATGGCTGCCCTCGGTGACGATGCCCGACGCGGCGATGACCCCGAGGATGCCGAAGGCCAGCGCCAGCAGTGACCGTCGCGAGGGTTTGTCGCCGACGATGAGCGCGCCGGCCAGCGCCACCCCGATGGGTTCAAGGCCGACGATGATCGAGCTGATCGTGGCCGAACCCTTGTCCACCCCGACGCCCAGGAACACCGCCATCAGGCCGATACCGAACATGCCGATCAGGATCAGCTTGCGGCCGTGGCCGCGTGCCGAGGGCAGCCGTCTGCGGGCCACGATCACCAGCACGCTCGCCGCGATCACGAAGCGCCCGAGGTTGGCGGTAGCCGGGCCGAAACTGTCACCGGCAAGCTTGTAGGCGGGCATGCTGCCACCGAAGAAGGTGACCATCAGCAACAGCGCCAGGCGGATGCCCATGGTGGCCGGCTCGACCGCCGGCTTGTTCGGTGCGGTGTCGGTCACCCTGGGGTCACCACTGGGGTCACCACGGGGTCACTACGGCGCGACCGCGGAGGCGTCCGTTGTGCAGGGCGTCGTAGGCCTCGGCGACGTTGTCGAGGGTGAACAGGTCGGCGTCGCTGCGGATGAGGCCCTGCTCGGCCAGGCGTACGACCTCGTGCGCATCGGAGACGCTGGAGCCCTGGAAGTTGATGACCTCGCCGTCGCGCGGCAGGCCCCCGTACCACGGCCGCTTGAACGTGCCGCCATTCGAGCCGATCACGGCGTAGGTGCCGTATGGCTGCACGGCGCCCACACCCATCTCGATGGTGGCGTCGATGCCGACGAAGTCGAGCACCGCGGTGGCTCCCTCGCCGTTGGTGAGACGACGTACCTGGCCTGCGGTCTGCGGATCGACACCCGTGGCGGTGTGGTGCGCGCCGAGCTCGGTTGCGTAGCCGAGCCGTGCGGGGTTGTTGTCGATGGCAATCACCGTGGCGGGGCTGAGCGCACGCAGGATCTGCACGGCGAAGGCGCCGAGGCCACCGGCACCGATGACCACGGCCGTGCTGCCCGGCGTGAGCTTGTGCAGGACCTTACGCACGGCGTGATACGAGGTGGCGCCGGCGTCGGTGAGGGGTGCGGCATGGCGCGGGTCGAGCGAGCCGATGGGCACGACATCGCGTGGCGCGCGCGCTGCAACGAACTGGGCCAGGCCTCCGTCGCGTCCGTACCCGCGTCCGGCAAGACCATGTGGGCAGGCGCTGTCGCGGCCGCGCAGGCACAGCCCACAGGTGCCACACGAGCTCGGTGACACCAGCGCCACGGCCTGGCCGACATCGAAGCCGGTGACGTCGGCGCCGATGGACTCAATCCAGCCGCCGACCTCGTGCCCGAGCGTGAACGGCATGTGCCAGCCGATCATCTCACCGATCGATCCGGGGATGGCCATCATCGTGAGGTCGCTGTGGCACAGCCCGTTGCCGGCCACCTTGACGAGCACCTCGCCCGGGCCGATACGTGGCACGTCGACCTCGACCAGCTGGGGCGGCTGTTGCCACTCGAGCAGGCGGTACGCGAGCATCGTTGAAGGCGTTGCCGCGGTCGTCATCGTGCAGCCGGCCAGTCGGTTGCACGCAGTGCAGCATCGGTGCCGCCGTCCATCACGATGAAGCTGCCGACGAAGAACCCGGCCAGTGGCGACAGCAGATAACTGAGGAGCGCAGCGACCTCGGCGGCCTGACCGGGCCGCTGGATGGGCACCGGGTAGATGTCGCCGAGGGCGAGCACGAAGTCGATACCACCCTCGGTCATCGGTGTCTCGATGAGACCAGGGGCGATGGCGTTGAGGCGGATACCAGACCCGATCCAGTCGGGGCCCACAGCGTGGGTTCGAACCCAGTGCGCCAGAGCGAGCTTCGACGCAGGGTAACCGCCCATCGGCGAACCGGCAGCGGTGGCGCGGGCGGCGTCCTCGTCGTCGGCCAGACAGGCCTCGACGGTTGCCAGGGGGATGCCCATCTGCGCCGTTGTGCTGTTCGAGCTGATCGCCACGGCGCTCGGGTTGGTGCCTCGGGCAAGCATCGGCCGGAGCCCATCGAGCGCGGCCACCGCGCCGAAGTAGTTGATGGAGACCACGAGCTGCTCGTTCGAGCCGTTCGAGCTGATGCCGGCAGCAGCGACCAGACCATCGAGTATTCCATCGCACTCCACGCCGACGTCGTGCACCATCGTGGCGCGACCCTGAGGCGTGGACAGGTCGGCGATGACCTCGGCGTTGCGTACATCGACGCCGATGACGCGGTGACCGTTCGTCTCGAGCAGGGAACGGGTGGCAGCACCGATACCGCCCGCCGATCCGGTGATCGCGACGGTGCCCATGGTCAGGCCCCGACCAATTCGATGCGGGCGGCATTCAGGCCGTAGACGAAGGCGTTGGGCAGCTCCTCGACAGAACCCTCGACGATGCTGAACGAATCGACACGCCGCACGAACTCCTCGAAGAACGTGCGGATCTCCAGACGTGCGAGCGCTGCGCCAAGGCAGAAGTGAGTGCCGAAGCCGAACGCGATGTGGTGGTTCGGCGTACGTGTGACGTCGAAGACTTCGGGGTCGGCGAAATGCGCGGTGTCCCGATTGGCCGACGAGTACATGAGCACCACCTGGTTGCCGGCGGGGATGACCGTGCCGTGCAGGTCGTAGTCAGCGTTGGCGACGCGGCACATGTTGTGGATAGGGGTGACGTAGCGGATGAACTCCTCGACGGCCACGGTGAGATCGGCACCGTTCTTCAACCGTGCCCACTGCTCGGGATGTGCGTGCAAATTCAACAACGTGCGCCCAATCACGGTACGCGTGGTCTCGGCGCCGCCGTCGAGCAGCAGCAGCGCGTCGGACACCGCTTCGTCAAGCCCGAACGCATGCCCGGGGATGGACGCAGTGGTGTACATGCTCATCAGGTCGTCCATGGGGCACGCCTGCTTCTGCTGGTACAGCTCGGAAGCTGCGACGGCGAACTCGATTGCTGCGTTCATGCCGTCGTCGTTGAAGAAGCGTGGCCCGCCGCCCAGGGCAATGGTGCGCTCGGACCAGTCGCGCAGCTTCGGCCAGTCGGCGTCGTCGAATCCCAACAGGCGTCCGATCATCAGCGCTGGCAGTGGCGAGGCGAGATCGGCGATGACATCCACGTGCTGGCTGGCCAGCGCAGCATCCAGCAACCCGGTGACCACGGTTCGGATGGCGGTCTCTTTGTCAGTGACGGCCTTGCGCGTGAAGTGGCGTGACACCAGATTGCGACGCAGGGTGTGCAGCGGATCGTCGAGCCCGATGATGGCCTGATCGGCGGGCAGGTTGGGGCGGTATCCGCCCTTCACCGTGTCGCTGTTGATGAAGATGTCCTTGCGTCGTTCGATCTCGACGATGTCGTCGTAGCGCGAGATTCCCCACAGCTCGTTGATGGAATCCCAATAGGCAGGCGCAGAATCGCGCATCCACGCATACGTGGGGTAGGGATCGTTGATGTAGAAGTCGCCATCGAGAAGGTCGACAGTTCTGGTGCTCATGGGCCGATGGTATCTGACGCGCCGTCAGATATCGGGAGCCCGGGTTGCAGCTCGGGTCGAGCCAGCGGCTCAGTTGTCGAGCACGCTCGGCGAGGGCACCAAAGTGGCGTCGAAGAACGCGAAGAACTCCTTGGTGGAGCCCGTGAGATAGCGCGACGGGTTGCCGCCCATGCGCTTGTCCACGAAGTGCCCTGTGAGGTTGCCGGCGGCGTCGGGGCCGAAGGTGAAGAACACTGGCCAGGTTCCGTTGATGTCGAGCTGCATCGCCTTGACACAGCCGATGTTGATCAGCGACTGGGCGAGTTGTGTCGCATTGACCTTGCCCACCAAGGCATAGGCCAGGCGGCCGTCGCGCATCTCGCAGGCGGCTGAACGGGGCACATACACGGCGTTGCCATAGTCCGCGCCCCACCACACACCTTCGTTGACGCCCTTCTGCACCTGCGACTTGGCGTTATCGACGATGAGGATCAGGTTCTGACGGAAGCTGATCCAGGAACCGTCGTCGTTGATGTCGCGTCCGAACTCGCCGAGGGCGACGTGGCCGTCGGTGCCGACCGCCAGCGTGGCATCACCCTGCTTGAGCGGCTTCACCTCGATGCCCTCGGTCTTGTAGCCACCCTTGATGTGTTCGAAACGGAAGCCGCCGTTCATCGCCGCCAGCAGCGCTGGCTGCAGTTCGCCGGGCACGCGGTTCGCGCGCTTCCAGGTGCCACCAGGTTCTTCGGCTCCGTTGAACAACCCGGTGCGCAGGTCGGTCTGATCGATCTCCACCACGGTGGCAACCACGCCACCTGCCTCGGCGAGCGGCCGAACGCTGGTGGCCCAGATGGTGTCGTGCCCGGCGGCGCGGGCGATGGGTGTCCACTGGCCCTCGCCGGCAAGGGCGGGACTGATCTGTGGCGCGATGGGTTCGGGTGCCACCGGGGCCGGACCGATGGCGGCCACCGGAGCGAGCGTGGTGGTGGGTGCAGGGCCGGCGGGGGTGTTCGGCTTCTGTCCTGCGGGGGCCGTGGTGGTGGTGGGGTCCGGCGCGAGCGTCGGAGCTGTCAGAGCGAGGTTCTTTGCCGGGTCCTTCGACGGCGGCGTGCTGTACACACGCGTTTCCATCCAGTCGATGAAGCTGCCCATGTAGTGATTTCGACCCCAGGTGGCCATGCGCTGCGACGTGGTGTCGCCGTTGTCATGGGCCACATAGCGAACGAAGGAGACGAGGTTCCACACCACGAAGACCGCAACCAACGACTTCGCAACCACCCAGAGATCGTGCATCTGCTTCTGGAACGGGCTGCGCACCTTGGTGCGCCTGGCGCTCAGGCGGGCACGGCGTCGCTCGCGGCTCCACCGGTGCAGAAGGCTGCTCATCTCCGCAACGGTAATGGGCAATGGTTCTCAACGACCGTCAGCACCGTCTGGGCGTCATCCAAATCTTCCTATAGCGCCCCACTACGAATGGTGCTGTGACCCGTTGAGCCGTTTGTACATCGAGCGCTGCGACGCGGCAAGGCGGGTGAACTCTGCATAGAGACCGCTGTGCGCGGACGATGCTGTGGGATCGGGCTGGAAGACCCGTGCCGTGGGCGTGAGCCGGCTGATCTCGTCGAGCGTGACATGGCCGAGATGCAGGGCGGCGAACCACGCTGCACCGCGCACGTTCACGTTGATGGGGTCGGCAACCTGATGGATGGGCCGGCCGATGACATCGGCATGGATCTGGCACCACAGATCGGATTGGGCGCCGCCACCAAGCAGTCGCAGGCCGTCAAGCGGTCGGCCGGCGAACTTCTCGGTGGCCTCCAGCAGCCAGCGAGCGTTGTAGGCAACGCCCTCGAGCACGGCGCGGATGAGGTGGGCGCGGGTGGTGGACAGCGACACGTTGAGGAAGCTGGCGCGCAGGTTGTGGTCCTCGACGGGGGAGCGCTCGCCGTTGAGCCAGGGGCAGAAGATCACCCCACCGCTGCCCGCCGGCACCGTCGCAGCCAGCGCGGTGAGTTGGTCGTAGTCGATCTCGGAGTCGGGCCCGCCGATGATGGATTCGCGTAGCCAGCGCAGCGCGGCCCCGCCCGTCTCGTGGTTGTTGGCGATGAGGTACGAGCCCGAGCGCACCCCGGGAATCGATGCCATCTGTCTGGTCACATCGGTCTTCTTGAACGGCACGGGGGCCGACACCCACGCAGTGGTGGAGATGGCGATGTGCCCGGCAAAATCGGCGACCGCCCCTGCGCCGATGGCGGCGGTGTGGAGATCGGGTGCACCGCAGACCACCGGTGTGGCTGGGTTCAACCCGATCAGTTCTGCCACCGACGGTTGCAGCGTCCCCAGCACACTGCCCGTGGGGACCAACTCGGCCAGCTTGGTGGTGTCCCGCCCGGCCAATCTCGTGAGTGTGGCGTGATAGGCAACAGGTGCGTCGGGGCGGTTGTCGGTGAGCCAGGACAGCACCATCGATGCGGGTGTGGCGGCAATGCGCCCGGTGAGCCGAGCTCCCACATAGTCCATCGGCTCGATCAAGGCGTGTGCGGCGGCGTAGATGTCGGGACGGCGGCGCTGCAGGAACTGGGCGTGCCCGGTGGGGTCGGCGCCGGCGGGGCTGGGTGCGCCGCCGGCGAGCCGGAGCCAACGGGCGATCCGGGTCGGCCCGTATCCGGCCACTCGCACGGCGCCGCCCACCAGCTGTTGCGACCACGGTCCGCCGCGCCGGTCGCTCCACAGCAAGCATGGTGCAAGGGCGCGCCCGCCGCTGTCGACGGCAACGGTGGAACCCCACTGGCCGGTGATTCCGATGCCGGCGCAGTCGGTGCCCTGGGCAGCGGCGAGCATGACCTCGCGCGCCGCATCGGTGATCGCCTGCCACCACTGTTCGGGGTCCTGCTCGGCCCCGCCGTCGGCGCTGTGCGTGGTGTCGATCGATCGGAACGCCCCGGCCAGCACCTGCCCATCGCCGGCGACGACGGCCACCTTTGCACCGCCGGTTCCGAGATCGATCGCGAGATACCAGCGTTGCTGCATGGGGGCATTCTCGCGTACGCCCGTGTTCTGGTGTGACCGGCAGTGCAGCGCAATGACGGCCGGTGCCACATGTGCCAAGCTCGCTCCCATGAGCAGCTACCCCTATGCCGATCGTTATCCCGTCCTGCGTGGCATGCCCGATGAGGGGCGCGACCGCGAGACCGTGCTCGCCGAGCTACGCGAGATGGCCACCGAGGAGGACTCGTTCTGGCGCACCGGCAAGGCCAGTGGGTCGTTCTACTGCGGCGACATGGAGCACTACGCGTTCATGGGTGAGGCGTTCGGTCTCTACGGCCACATGAACGCGCTGCAGCGCGACGTGTGCCCCAGCGCCACCCGGTTCGAGGGTGAGATCATCGCCATGGGGCTCGACCTGTTCAACGCCACGGCCATCCCGGGTGGCGATCCCGTGGGCATGATCACCAGCGGCGGCAGCGGCAGCATCCTGCACGCCGTGCTTGCGTATCGCGAACAGGCCGTCGCCGCGCGCGGGGTCACGCGGCCGAACTTCATCAAGCCCGAGACCGGCCACCCGGCGTTCGACAAGGCGTGTCACCTGCTGGGCGTGGAACTGCGCGTTGCCCCCATCGACCCGCTGACGGCGCAGGTCGATGTGGCCGCGATGGAAGCGCTGATCGACGACCAGACCATCGCGATGATGGGCTCGGCGTCGAACTACGGATACGGCACCATCGATCCCATTGCCGAGCTTGGCCAGATCGCGCTTGCCCACGGTGTGGGCCTGCATGTCGACGGTTGCCTCGGTGGGTTCATCCTGCCGTTCGGTGAGCAGCTCGGATATCCCGTGCCGGCATTCGACTTCCGCGTTCCCGGCGTCACCACCATCTCCGCCGACACACACAAGTACGGCTACGGGTTGAAGGGCACATCGCTGCTGCTGTTTCGCGAGCGGGCGCTGCGCAACGGCCAGTACTTCTTCCAGACCCAGTGGAGCGGCGGCAAGTACTGCTCGCCCGGCATCGATGGGTCACGGTCCAGCGGGTTGCTCGCATCCACGTGGGCGGGCATGGTCGCCATGGGCCGCTCTGGTTACCTGCGCTACGCACGGGAGATCTTCGCCACAGCTGCGGCGATGCAAGATGCCGTGCGGAGCCACCCCGAGCTGCAGATGATCGGTGACCCCACCTACCTGTTCGCCTTCACCTCGGATCGCTTCGACATCTACCACGTCAACGATTCGCTGCGGCGCAGTGGCTGGCGGATGAACGGGTTGCAGTACCCCAACGCGATCCATTTGGCGGTGACCCGCCCGCAGACTCAGCCCGGCGTGGTCGAGGCATGGGTGGCCGATCTCGCCACGGCGGTCGAATACGCCGTTGCCAACGCTGACAAGCCGGCCAAGAGCAGCGGTATCTACGGCGGTGTCTCGGGCGGTTGGAGCGAGCAGGCCGACGATTTCATCCGCGGGATCATGGGCGACATGCTCGACCAGCACCAGGGCCTGCCGCCCCGGTGAGCGTGGAGGTGGTCGCGGCGCACGACGGGAAGCGCACGAGCTATGTCGAGCTGTTCTTCGATCTCGTTTTCGTGTTCGCGATCACCCAGCTGGCAGGTCTGTTGAAGCACCGTCATGATGGCGCCGGTTGGGTGCACGTCGCGCTGGCTCCGCCGCCGTGCTGTACGCGTTCGTCGGCCATGGTCGGACTGGCAGTAGATCCGTGCCCTACAGGGCTCATCCCAACTGCCGGAACGCCCTGAGCCGGCGTTCTGTACCCAGAAGGGGTATCCGACCTCGACGTTCGGTCAACTGCCTGAGTTGGTCCAAGACTGAGGGTGGAAAGGGCGCGGTGGGTTTGCAGACTCTTCGGATTTCAGGGTGGGGTGGGGTGACCATCCCCGTGCGAATCGGCCGCCGACACCTGGACAACGGTGGGGTACCCGGCAACGTGACCGCTGGTCCGCCTTGGCGTGGGTCTCACCCCTCGCTGCTGACGCTGTCTACAGGACGATGTTGCCGTACATCTCGCCGAGTGGGTCGCTGATCAATTCCAGGCGCACGCCATCGGGATCGCGGAAGTAGATGGACGATCCATCGATGTGCGCGTACTCGATGCCGGCGGTGTCGAGCTTGCCCTTGAGGTGCGTCCAGCGTGCCGGTTCCACCGAGATCGCCAGGTGGTGCAGGCCGCCGAGCACCTCGGCGTAGGGGCCGAGGTCCAGGCCGGGGAGGTCGAAGAAGGCGAGCCCGTTGCCGTTGCCGATGTCGAAGAAGAAGTGCGTCGAGCCCTGGTAGTCGCGGTTCTCGAACATGTCGGTGAGCGGGAACTCGAGCAGGTCCTGATAGAAGCGGACGGTGCGTTCGACGTCGGCGCACAGCAGTGCGACGTGGTGCACGCCGCGAGCGGACGACGCCGGGCGCTGGTCGCGCGGGACGAGATGCGCGGTGCGGATGCGGTCGCGTTCGGCGGTGAGGGCGGTGCGGTCGTTCATGGTGCTCCTGGGTGGTCGGGCAGATGGGGCACCCAGTGGGCGCCGTTGATGTGGCTGCCGCCGTCGACGAACAGCGTATTGCCGGTGAGATAGTGGGCGTCGTCGCTGGCCAGGAACACGGCCACCGGCGCGATGTCGCGTTCGGGGTCGCCGAGGTAGCCCATCGGGTTGGCGGAATCGGCAGTGGCGACGAGCTCGGGGTTGCGCGCAGCAACGGCGCGGAACGCTGCGCTCTTGGCCGCTGGGCAGATGACGTTGACGACGATGCCATGCGGTGCCCATTCGCGCGCCGAGGTACGCGAGAGCGTGCGCAGCGCCTCTTTGGCCACGTTGTACTCGGCCGTACCGATGTGTGCGTTCACGCCGTTGAGCGAGCACATGTTGATGATGTTGCCGCGACCCTGCGCCTTCATCAGCGGGAAGACGGCCTGCATGGCCCACATCGGTCCGTAGAAGCCGACCCCGAAGCCGCGCTCATAGTTGACATCGCGTTTGAACTCGACCCGGCTCAACGAGCCGCCGCCCCATGCGTTGTTGACGAGGATGTCGACCGTGCCCCACTGGGCGCGGGCGGCCTCGATCATCGCGATGACCTGTGCCTTGTCGGACACATCAGTGGGCTGGTCGATGGCGTCGATGCCGAACTCGTCGCGTAGTTCGGCCGCCACCCGTTCGCCCGCTTCGGCGTTCAGATCGGCCACGAGCACGTTCGCCCCCTCGGCGGCGAAGCGCCGCGCGATGCCGTACCCGATGCCGTCACCGGCGCCGGTGATGACCGCTACCCGATCTCGTAATCGTGTCATGCAAGCCCCCGTTCGAGCGGCGCGGTGCGCGCCTCGACATCATGGTAGACAACCGCCGTCAGGCTGATTGTGGCCGCCCCAGGGTGATCAGCCCGCCGATGGCGAAGACGGGCAACACCACCGTTGCCCAGGCGAGGCCGGCCATGTCTGACAGTACGCCGAGCAGCAGCGGTCCGAACGTGACCCCGGCGCCCGAGGCGAGGGCGGCGACGCGGCCGAGCGCGTTGGTGTCGTCGTGCAGCTCGAAGATACGCGTCACCGACAGTGGGTAGACCGGCGACAGGGAGATGCCCAGACCGGTGAGCCCGATGATGCGCACGGCCAGTCCCGGGCCGATGAGGAACGGGGCGAGGAACCCGAGCGAGCCGACGAAGGAGAGTATGAGCAGCAGCTGCTCGTCGATGCGTTCGAGCAGTCGGCTGAGTGCGAGTCGGCCAGCAAACATGCCGACGAAGAAGCCGATGGTGAGCGACGCTGCAGAACCCTTCGACGCATGGCCCAGATCGTGCATGATCGATGATGCCCACGTGACCGTGCCGATCTCGACCATCACACCGAACACCAGCACCAGCCAGCGCCGTCTGATGTGCGCCACGCTCGCGACCTCGCGCAATCGAGCGGGCTCGGGCACTGCGGTGCCGGGCACCGGGGATCGGCCGGCAATCACGGCGATGGCTGTGCCGATGAGCAGCAGTGGGGCCACATAGGCGACGCGCCAACTGATCGTCGCGGCGGCGGCGGCGCTGACGGCGAGCGGCAGCAACGTGGACGAGATCATCGGGAACGCGTTGAGGGTGGACATGGCGTGCGTGGGGGCCTGCGGTTGATGGGCGAACACGACGGCGGGCACCACGATGACCATCAGCGCCGCCCCTGCACCGGCGATGCCTGCGCCGGTCAGCGTGAGTACGGGTGAGTGTCCGAACCCGAACAGGACGCCACCACTCACCATGCCGGTGACGCTGCAGCCCAGTGACAGCCGGTTGGGCATCCGGGCCAAGATGCGACTGCCGAACAGGGCCATGATCAGCAGGCAGAAGCCGAACATCGAGCCATGGAGCGATGCCAGACTTGCCGACAGGTGCAGGTCGTCACGGAGCTGCGGCAGCACGGTGCCGTAGCTGAGGCTCCATGCCAGCAACGTGTATCCGAGACCGATGCCCAGTGTCAATCGGTCCCAACGCATCCGTTGGAGACTAGGCCCCAGCCGGGCAACCGCCCACTCTCGACGCTTTTCCGCTAGCATCGACAGTGCTTCGTTGCCGATCCCGGCAGCTTGCGGTCGAGTGCAGCGCCCCCCAGCGCACGATTTTGTTCCATTGAGCGGACAGCCATGCATCAACGGCCAACCGAACTGGAAGGAAATCCATGACCACCAACACCCCCTCATCCGGCGCGTCGCGTCGCAATCCCCGTCGTCGCGGACCGCGCGACAACGCGTCCGGTGCATCCGGTCGCCCATCGACCCCCGGCGCATCGGCGCAGCCAGCGACCGGCTCGGTCGATCTCTCGCCCTCCACTGCGCCGGTGCCAGATGCTGCTGACTTCACTGTGCTTGATGTGCCGGCGCCCATCGTGAACGCCCTGGCCCGCCTCGGCGTGACCGCACCGTTCCCCATCCAGACCGCCACCCTGCCCGATTCGCTGGCCGGGCGCGACGTGCTCGGCCGGGGCAAGACCGGCAGCGGCAAGACCATCGCCTTCGCCATCCCCACCGTGGTGCGCTTGGCCACATCGGGCGGCCGCCGCGAGACCAAGCGCCCCCGTGCGCTCATTCTGGTGCCCACCCGCGAGCTCGCCAATCAGGTGGCCGAGACCCTGCTACCAATCGCCAACGCGATGTCGCTGAAGGTCACCACCGTGTTCGGTGGCGTCGGTCAGGGACCCCAGGTCACGGCGCTGCGCCTCGGCGTCGACATCCTCGTTGCCTGCCCCGGCCGTCTCGAGGATCTCATCGCCCAGCGCCACTGTCGTCTCGACCAGGTCGAGGTGACCGTGCTCGACGAGGCCGACCACATGGCCGACCTCGGCTTCCTGCCAGCAGTGAAGCGCCTGATGGACCTCACCCCGCAGGAAGGGCAGCGCCTGTTGTTCTCCGCCACGCTGGACAACGGCATCGACGTGCTCGTGCGTCGTTACCTCACCAACCCCATCGTGCACTCGGTCGACCCCGAGGTCGCACCGGTGTCCACCATGACGCACCATGTGTTTGCTGTCAGCGCCGCCGACAAGCCCACTGTCATCCGCGAGCTCGCCCAGGGCGAGGATCGCTCGCTGCTGTTCACCCGCACCAAGCACGGCGCGAAGAAGCTGGCCAAGCAGCTGACCGCCGCTGGTATCCCCGCGGTAGAGATGCACGGCAACCTGTCGCAGAACGCCCGCGAACGCAACCTCGAATCGTTCTCCGCCGGCACCACACGCGTGCTCGTGGCCACCGACATCGCTGCCCGTGGTATCCATGTCGACGACATCGCCCTGGTGGTGCATGTCGATCCGCCGGCCGAGCACAAGGCGTACCTGCACCGTTCGGGTCGCACGGCACGCGCCGGAGCCGAGGGCGTGGTCGTGACGCTGATGACCCCCGAGCAGGTCGGTGACGTGAAGTCGTTGGCCCGCGCCGCGCGCATCGAGCCGATCATCACCCGTGTCGCCCCCGGCCACGCCATGCTCGAGGCACTCGTGGGCCCGGCCGCTGCATACGTGAAGCCAGCCGCTGTTACCTACGACGAACCCGTCGCCCGTGGTCCCCGCCAGCCGGCCCCGCACCGTGGTGCGCGTCAGGGGTCGGGCCGTCAGGGTTCGGGTCGCCAGAGTTCGGGACGCTCGCGCTGAAGTTGGTTTCGCCCTAGAGTCAGGGCATGGCCATGTCGTGCGAAACGCTGATCTGGGGCGTGTGATGCACGTCCCGCCCGATGGTCCGAACGAGATCGAAGAGATCAGCGATGGCGACACCGTGTGGCGCTTCGAGCGGGCGTTCCTGACATCGAACTGGACATGCATCTGGGGCCGCGGCTGTCAGGGCATCCTGCCCCAACGCGCTGAACAACTCGGCCAGGGGTGCTGCTCGGTCGGCGCCGAGATCGATGGCGACGATGAAGCGCGCCTGGTTGCCGCCAGCACAGCGGCGCTGCAACCCGAACGCTTCCAGTTCCACGCCCAGGCCCTGGCCGGTGGAGTGTTCAGCGACGACACCTGCTCGAACACCCGCGTCGTCGATGGAGCGTGCATCTTCCTCAACCGTCCGGGCTTTGCCGGGGGCGAGGGGTGCGCGCTGCACATCGCGGCGGTGGCCGCTGATGAGTCGCCCATCGATTGGAAGCCGTCGGTGTGCTGGCAGCTGCCCATCCGGGTGGACTGGGAGATGCGTGACGACGGCATCGAGCTGGCCGAGGTGCGTGGTTGGCGGCGTGCCGACTGGGGTGCCGACGGCGACACGATGGCGTGGTGCTGCACCGAGGAACCCGAGGCGTTCGTTGGCGATCGGATGGTCATCGACTCGCTCGCCGAGGAACTCGAGGCCATCGTCGGCGTTGCCGTGGTCGTCGAGCTGCGCCGCCGCTTGACCGGCGCGTAGGCCGCCGCCGTCATGCGTTCCGTGCACGACAGCGATATCGAGCTGCTCGAGCTCTCGAGCCTGCTCGGGCGATGGGTACGTGCTGCCGATGGCCGTCGCCTCGGTCGGGTCGTGGAGGTCACGGTGGTGGCAACCGAGGGGCACCCCCGGGTGGATCTCATCGGTGTCGGTCGGCATCGCTCGGTCGATTTCGTGTTCATGGTCGGCGACTTCGACGACCTCGGCGGCCGCGACCTGCTCCTGGTCGAAGGTGCAGACATCATGGCCGCCGCCGATGATTGGGCCACGGCGCGCTTGCGTCTGAACCGTGACGTCCTCGATTGCCAGATCATCGACCTCGCCGGCAAGCGCGTGGCACGCGTGTGTGAGGTGCTGTTGGCCCGTGTGGGCGACGAGCATCACATGGTGGGGGTGGAGGTCGGCGTGGCCGGGGTGTTGCGCCGGCTCGGCCTGCACCGGCTGGCCAACCGCATTCCTCGCGAGGTGGTCGATTGGGCCGATCTCACCCTGACCGCCCAGCGTGCCCGCACTCTGCAGTTGGCCGCCACCGCTGCAGCAGTACGGCGGCTCGATCCCGATCAGCTGGCGGCGGTGCTGGCGCACATACCGGTGCAGCACGCCGTGGAGATCCTGCGCGTTGCTCATCCCATCGATGCGGCTGGCGCACTGACGGCGGCGCATCCACACCTCGGCACCCGCTTGCTGCATGCGCTGCCGACGACGGATCGCGATGCGGTTCTGGCGAGCATGGACACCGACCGCGCCGACCTGCTCCGCAGGGCCAACGCCGGGGTTGCCGGCGGCGACCGCGAGGCCACTCGTAGCCAACCCGGGCGGGGCCGGTTCTCCGGCGTGCGGCGCGGCCGGTCGCGTCCTGTGCCCCGGGGCCACACGGGCCACCGGGGTGGGTCGTGAATCTGCGACGCCGGTTGGTGCTGCTGACTGCGGTCGCAGGGCCTGGACTGTTGGCGGGTTTGTCCGATGACGATCCGGCGGGTATCACCACCTACTCGTCGTTGGGGGCCGAGTACGGCTACCGGCTGCTCTGGGTGCTGCTGTTGTCCACGGTGGCGCTCGCCTTGTTCCACGATCTGGGCGCTCGGATGGGCATCGTCACCGGCCAGGGCCTGGCCGGCCTGATCCGCGAGACCTACGGCGTGCGTCGCGGCGGGTTCGCCCTGGCGATGCTGATCGTGGCCAACACCGGCACCACCTGCGCCGAGTTCGCCGGTATCGCCGCCGGCTTCGAGCTGTTCGGGGTGAGCCGCTACATCAGCGTGCCGATCGCCGCCGCCGGCGTGTCGTTCCTGGTGCTTCGGGGCAGCTTCCACCGCGTGGAGCGCGTGCTGCTGGGGGTCAGCGCAGTGTTCGTCACGTATGTGCTGTCCGGCGTGCTGGCCCATCCCGATTGGAGTGCGGCGCTGCATGGTTCGCTGGTGCCGTCGCTGCCGACGACCCGCTCGGCGGTGCTGCTGGCCACGGCGACGGTGGGCACCACGTTGGCGCCGTGGGGACTCAGCTTCATCCAGTCGTATGCGGCCGACAAACACCTGACGGTGAAGGACCTGCGCCTCGAGCGCATCGACGTCATCGTCGGGTCGGTGCTCACCGGCGTGATCGGGTTCTTCGTGGTGGTGGCGTGCGCCGCCACGCTGCACCGCGACGGCCTGTCCATCCACAGCGCTGCCGATGCAGCGCTCGCGTTGAAGCCGTTGGCCGGCCGGCTCGCCGCCGATCTGTTCGCGGTGGGGCTCATCGGAGCAGCGATCCTGGCCGCATCAATCCTGCCGCTGTCCACGGCCTACTCGGTCGGCGAGTTCGTCGGCCGCGAGACCGCGCTCGACGACGGTCCGCGTGAGGCGCCGTTGTTCTACGGCACCTACGCCGCCATTGCGGTGGTGAGCGCCGGCGTGGTGCTGCTGCCTGGGGCGCCGTTGATCCCGATCCTGATCCTGACCCAGGTACTCAACGCGGTGCTGCTCATTCCGCTGCTCGGTTTCATGTACGGCATCTCGCGCGATCGCGAGGTGATGGGCGATCACGTGGCCAGTCGCAGCGCCGCTGCCGGCTATCTCGTGGCGATCGCTGCGATTTCGATCTGCATCGTCGCGCTCGGTGTGCTCAGCCTGACATGATCGAGCCGTGAACGTTGCCGACCTGCTCCGCAGCCGTCATGCTGCCAGCGCCGACGCGCTGCTCGAGCATGTGGCCCCCGGCACCGATCTGATCGTGCCCATCGCCAACGGCGAACCGGTCACCCTGCTCGATGCGGTCGAGCGCCACGAGGCGCAGTTACAGGGCGTGACGGTGCACCAGATGCACGCCCTGCGCGACCGGCCGATGATGCACCGGGCCTTCGGCGACCGACTGGTGCACCGCTCGTACTTCCTCTCCCATGTCACGCGACCGTGCTTTCTCGCAGGCACCGTGGATCTGGTGCCGAACCACTTCTCCGAGGTGTACGACGTGCTTCGTCGTCGTGCAGCGCAACCGCTCGTGATCGCTGCGGTGTCCCCGCCCGACCGGCACGGCAACTTCTCGCTCGGGGTCAGCGCCGACTATGCGAGCAGCTTCATCGGGCGCGCCCCGTTCTTCGTCGAGGTGAACCGGCGGATGCCGTTCACCACCGGTCGCAACCAGATCCACATCTCTCAGGTGCTCGGGTGGGTCGATGCCGACTACCCGCTGTTGGAGGTGCCGCCCATCGAGCCGAACGAGATGGACGAACGCATCGGGGCGTTCGTGGCCGAGCGGATACCCAACGGGTGCACCATCCAGGCCGGCATCGGCGCCATCCCCAACAGCGTGCTCGCCCAACTCGGCAGCCATGTTGACCTCGGTGTGCACACCGAGCTGATCTCCGATGGCCTGATCGACCTCATCGAACTCGGCGTGATCAACGGTGTCAACAAGGCGAACAACCGGCTGAAGGTCATCGGCACCTTC